>JAEDJR010000099.1 GCA_016296235.1 Oscillospiraceae bacterium | reverse complement strand
GCAGTTCAACGAGGATGTGCTGCCTGTCGGCGCAGCCTGCCTGGCCCACTGTGCCAAACAATGGCTCAAACATCATAAATAAAGATAGAAAAACAAGACCTTTGGTGCTCACACCGGGAAATTCCAATTAGTGGGGGCAAATATGAAACTTGAAACAGAGAGACTGTACTTGCGGGAGATGAATCAAGCAGATTTCAACTCCCTGTGCAAAATTCTGCAGGATGAAGAGACCATGTACGCCTATGAAGGTGCATTCAGCGATACGGAAGTGCAGGAATGGCTTGATCGACAAATATGCCGGTACCAAACATGGAGCTTTGGCTTATGGGCGGTTGTTCTCAAAGAAACCAATGAGATGATCGGACAATGCGGCCTGACCATGCAGCCCTGGAAAGAAGAGGAAGTTCTGGAAATCGGCTATCTGTTTGAAAGGCAGTACTGGCATAACGGTTATGCTACCGAAGCGGCGATCGCTTGCAAAAAATACGCGTTTGAAATCTTAAAGGCAGAGGAATTTTGTTCGATTATCAGGGACACGAATACGGCCTCTCAAAAAGTCGCTGTCAGAAATGGCATGACAAGGACGGACTCCTGGACGAAGCATTACAGGGGCGTGGATATGCCCCATGACCGCTATGTTGCATATCGAAGATGATTCTCAAAAACCATAGCAAAAACCCCCGCTGCAGTGCAGTGGGGGTTTCAAACGCTGGTCCATTACGCCATGTGGTTCAGCTTCAGAGTGATGCTGCTCTTCTTGCGGGCAGCGTTATTCTTATGCAGAATTCCCTTCTTGACAGACTCGTCAATGGTCTTGACGGCAGCCTTGTAAGCGCTATCGGCCTGCTCGCGGTTGCCTTCTGCCAGGGCAGCGTCGAACTTCTTCAGGTTGGTCTTCAGAACAGACTTGGCAGCCTTGTTCTTCTCATTCTGGACCTTGGTCAGCAGAACTCTCTTCTTCGCAGATTTAATGTTGGGCATCGTTACACCTCCTCCAATAGCGTTACAGGGGAACGCAAATCTAATCTCATGCAGAAATACATTATAGCGAAAGGATTCCATAAAATCAAGGGGGAATCTTCTGTTTTTTTCAAAAAATTGTATAGCACTTTTGTGAAAAGGAGAGAATTTAAAGGAATACTTGCGGCAGGGGAGGCTTATCATGAGCAAACGCACGGATCTGGCCATGGAGGCCAGGGAGCTATGGCAGGAGAGCGCGGGAAAAACCACCCAGCTGCCCGGCGTCCGGGCCAGGGAGAGCACGGGACGGGGGATCTCCGCCACGGTGGTGGAGATCCTCAACCAGGAGGGCGTCCGGGCCCTGCACAAGCCCGTGGGCACCTATGTGACCCTGGAGCTGGAACGGGGGCTCCTGCGGGAGCCGGCGGGCTTTTCCAGGGCGGCGGTCCGGTTGGGCAAGGAGATCGCCGCCATGGTGCCTGGCAGCGGTCCGGTGCTGGTGGCGGGCCTGGGCAATGGGGCCGTGACGCCCGACGCCATCGGGCCGCGATCCCTGGATCACCTGGTGGTGACCCGGCACCTGGGCAGCTCCTTTCCGCAGCTGCGGCCGGTCAGCGCCATTGCGCCCGGCGTTCTGGGAACCACGGGTCTGGAGAGCGTGGAGGTGGTGCGGGGCATCGTGGAACGCTCCAGGCCCTGCTGCGTGGTGGTGGTGGACGCCCTGGCGTCCCGGAGCCTGGAGCGGGTGTGCACCACGGTGCAGCTGACGGATACCGGCATTACCCCCGGCTCCGGCGTGGGCAACCGCCGGGCGGCCTTCGACCGGGAAACCCTGGGCGTACCGGTGCTGGCGGTGGGGGTGCCCACGGTGGTGGAGGCGGCAACCCTGCTGGAGGACACCCTGGAGGCCAGGGGCTGCCGGTCCGCGGAAACCGTGTCCTGCGACCCCTCCATGGTGGTGACGCCTAAGGATATCGACGCCCGGGTGGGCCGAATTGCCCGCCTGCTGGGCTACGGCGTCAGCCTGGGACTGCACAGAAGTCTGCGGGTGGAGGATGTCAGCTGCTTCGTGGGATAGGGACGGAAACACGGGGACAAAAACTTATGTTAACCGATAGCGTTCGCGCCAATTCCAAAAAGTTTTGAAATCGTCCCTGTGAATAACCCTGTGAACAATGTGCAAAACTGTGGAATCACAAGGGGTTGCAAACAGTGTCCACAGGGTTTTCCACAGGCTGTGCAGAAACCCATTCCGGGCTAAAAAATCTCCGCAGGCCGGTTGACGGAATTATGAAGAACGGAACTTATGGGAATGTTTTTTCCGTTCCCGGGAAATACTGCTTGTACTGTTTCACGTTTCGGGAGGGTACTATGCAGGGAAAGGTAGAAATCTGCGGCGTCAACACGGCAAAACTGAAAACTTTGAAGCAGGAGGAAATGACGCAGCTCCTGACCAGGGCCAAGGCCGGGGACCGGGAGGCCAGGGACCGGCTGGTGGAAGGAAACCTGCGGCTGGTGCTGTCGGTGACCCAGCGGTTTCTGGGCCGCGGGGAGAATCCCGACGACCTGTTCCAGGTGGGGTGCATCGGCCTTTTGAAGGCGGTGCAGAATTTCGACGAGACAAAAGAGGTGCGCTTTTCCACCTACGGCGTACCCATGATCGCCGGGGAAATCCGCCGGTATCTGCGGGACAACAGCGCCATCCGGGTCAGCCGTTCCGTCCGGGATCTGGCGTACCGGGTGCTGCAGTGCAAGGAGCAGCTGCAGCTGGAGCAGGGAAAGGAGCCCACCATGGAGCAGATCGCCCTGCGGCTGGAGCTGCCGGTGTCGGAGGTGGTGGGCGCCATGGACGCCATCGCCGCCCCCATTTCCCTCTATGATCCGGTGTACAGCGACGGCGGAGATCCGCTGACGGTGATGGATCAGGTTCGGGACACCAGGAATACCGACGAGAAATGGCTGGAGCAGATTGCCCTGCGGGACGCCATGGCCCAGCTGGGGGAGCGGGAGAAGCAGATTCTCTCCCTGCGCTTCCGGGAGGGGCGGACGCAGATGGAGGTGGCCCGGGAGATCGGCATTTCCCAGGCCCAGGTGTCCCGGCTGGAAAAGAATGCCCTGGGGGCCATCCGGAAGGCCATCGAGAGCTGAAGCCAACAATTTTCCGGAATACCGCGCCGCCGGCCCGCATATCCTGCACCGAGGAGGCGATGTCCATGGCGCTGCGGTTTTCGGAGCTTCGCTGCAAGGAGGTCATCAACGTGTCCGACGGGGCGCGTCTGGGATATGTGTCGGATCTGGAGCTGGACTGCGAGGCGGGACGGGTTCTGGCTCTGGTGGTGCCGGTGCCGGGGAAGCTGTTCGGATTCTTTCTCAGCCCGGGGGACTATGTGATTCCCTGGCCCTGCATCCGCCGCATCGGCGGCGACATCATTCTGGTGGACGTATGTCTGGAGGAAGCCCGCAGACCCAAGGAGAAACGGGGCCTATTCCGGTAAAAAAGTGTGCTTTTTCTGAAAAAAAGTCTTGCCAATCCGGCGGTAATCCGGTATAATAACCCAGGTATGCCGTAAGGCAGCCGAAATTCAACCCACACACCCGAGGATCTGTCCTTCCTGTGCCGCCTGACGGTGGGGGATGGAGATGATAGGGGTGGAGGTAACAACAAAAAGGAGAATAAAAACTATGGCAGTCGTATCCATGAAGCAGCTGCTGGAAGCTGGCGTCCACTTCGGTCACCAGACCCGCCGCTGGAACCCCAAAATGGCAACCTACATCTACACCGAGCGCAACGGCATCTACATCATCGATCTGCAGAAGACCGTGAAGAAGCTGGAAGAAGCGTATTCCTTCGTCCGCGAGCTGGCCGCCAACGGCGAGAGCATCCTCTTCGTCGGCACCAAGAAGCAGGCGCAGGACGCCATCAAGGAAGAGGCTGAGCGCGTCGGCCAGTTCTATGTCAACGCCCGCTGGCTGGGCGGTATGCTCACCAACTTCAAGACCATGCGCACCCGGATCGAGCGCCTGGCTCAGCTGAAGAAGATGGAAGAGGACGGCACCTTCGCCATGCTGCCCAAGAAGGAAGTCATCAAGCACCAGGGCGAAATCGCCAAGCTGGAGAAGTACCTGGGCGGCGTCAAGGAAATGAAGAAGCTCCCCGGCGCTCTGTTCATCGTTGACCCCCGCAAGGAGCGCAACGCCATCGCCGAGGCCCGCAAGCTGCACATCCCCGTGGTAGCCATTGTTGATACCAACTGCGACCCCGATGAGGTCGATTACGTCATTCCCGGCAACGATGACGCCATCCGCGCCATCCGCCTGATCGCCGCCACCATGGCCAACGCCGTGACCGAGGGCAAGCAGGGCGAAGAGACCGCCGTGGAAGCTCCCGCCGAAGAGGCTGCCGCTGAATAATTCCGCGGCCTGACAGAAGATAACTAGGAGGAACGCTATTATGGCTTTTACTGCTGCAGATGTGAAGAAACTGCGTGAAATGACCAACGTCGGCATGATGGACTGCAAGAAGGCCCTGGCCGAGACCGATGGCGATATGGATAAGGCCATCGAGTACCTGCGCGAAAAGGGCCTGGCCAAGGCCGCCAAGAAGGCCGGCCGTATTGCCGCCGAGGGCATGGCCTATGCCACCGTGGAGAACGGCGTGGGCGTCATCGTGGAGGTCAACTCCGAGACTGACTTCGCCGCCAAGGCTCCCGTGTTCGTGGACTTCGTCAAGGACGTGGCCGCCGCTGTGATGAGCTCCGACGCCGCCGATGTGGAGGCCCTGAAGGCTGTCCCGTATCCCGGCTCCGACAAGACCGTCGGCGAGATGATCCCCGAGAAGGTTCTGGTCATCGGCGAGAACATCCAGATCCGCCGCTTTGCCCGCTTTACCGAGAACACCAGCGTGTCCTATGTCCACGCCGGCGGCCGGATCGGCGTGCTGGTGAACCTGGAAGTCGGCGGCGGCATCGACGCCACCGAGATCGGCAAGGACGTGGCCATGCAGATCGCTGCTCTGAACCCCCGCTTCTGGGACAAGAGCCTGGTTACCGAAGAAGTTCTGGAAGAGGAGAAGAAGATTCTCGTCGCTCAGATGGACAACGACCCCAAGATGGCCTCCAAGCCCCAGCAGGTCAAGGAGAAGATCGCTTCCGGCAAGCTGAACAAGTTCTACGAGGAGAACTGCCTGCTGCAGCAGGCCTTCGTCAAGGACGGCTCCATGTCCGTGGAACAGTACATCGCCTCCGCCGCCAAGGCGCTGGGCGGTACCGTCAAGTTTGTGGACGCCATCCGCTTTGAGAAGGGCGAGGGCATCGAGAAGAAAGTGGACGATTTCGCTGCCGAAGTCGCTGCCCAGGCCGGTCTGTAATTCCGAAATATCGCTTCAAAAGGGTCAGGTTTTGTACCTGACCCTTTTGCATACCAACCGGCAAATCGGGATTTGCAGAGCAGCCCCTTGTGCCCCCTCTATAGGGGGCCGGACGCCCGAAGGGCGGCCTGGGGGTTGCTGCAAGTTTGCAATTGTATCGTTCGTTCGGTAAAATTGCTTGCCGGCAGAACCCCCAGTCACGGCTTCGCCGTGCCAGCCCCCTGGAGAGGGGACACAAGGGGTGCGTTGATCCTTTTGATTCAGCGAAGCGGATACCTTGCGGTGTGGAGTGTGAGAAACATGAAGAATCCCAAAGGCGCCTGGCGGATGTGCTTTGCGGCGGCGCTGGCGCTGTTCTGTGTGGTGGGCCTGACGGTCAATGCCTTTTCCGTCTACCTGCCCTATCTGCAGCGGCGCTGCGGCCTGAGCAATACCCAGAGCGCCAACTATATTATGGTGCGCAGCCTCTTCGCCTTCGGCGCGCTCTTTTTCGTCGGCGCGTTCTACCGCCGTCTGGAGCTGCAGGCCGGAATCGCTGCGGCTCTGACCATGGCGGCGCTGTCGCTGCTGCTGTACGCCCGGGCGGACAGCTTCCCGGAGCTCTGCCTGGCGGCGGTCGTAGGCGGCCTGGCCTACGGCCTGGGCGGCATGTATCCGGCGTCGCTGCTGATCCGCCGTTGGTTTTCCCGCCACAGCGGATTGGCGCTGGGCATCTGCTCTGCGGCCACAGGACTGGCGGCCATTGTGGGAGCCCCGGTGGTCACGGCGCTGGCGGAGCGGTTCTCCGTGGGAACGGCCCTGATTCTGGAGAGCGGCCTGCTGCTGGTCTGCGCAGGCGTGTGCGCAGGCCTGGTCCGGAACCGGCCCGGAGGGGCGGAACAGGCCGCACCGGAAGCAGCCTCCACGGCCCGCGGCCCGCGGCTGACCTGGATGTTCCCGGCGGTGGTGGCCGTCGGCGTCCTGGGCAACACGGGCTTCCAATTCCTGACCATGCTCTATTCGGAGCGGGGCCTTTCCGCCTTTAAGGTCTCGGCCCTGGTTTCCGTGGTGGGCGGTGCGCTGATGGGCGGGAAATTCCTGTTCGGGGAGATTGTCGACCACTGGGGAGCCTACAGGGCCAACTGGCTGTTTTTCGGCATGGCCATTGCCGGCTGTGTCCTGAGCTGCCTGGGCGGCAGCTATGCCCTGGCGGTGGTTGCGATGGTTCTGCTGGGCCTGGGCCTGGCCGTCTGCACCGTGGGCCTGACGGTCTACGCCGGGGATTTGTCCCGGCCGGAGGACTTTGCCGGAACGCTGCGGCAGTATCAGATCGCCTATTTGCTGGGCGCCCTGCTGTTTGGCCCGGTTCCTGGCCTGCTGGCCGACTGGACGGGGAGCTACGTGCCGTTTTACATCCTGGTGACAGCACTGACGGTGTTTTCCATGTTCATAATTCAGAGAAATTACAAAAATAAGAGGAAGTATTCTTCATAATTCCTTAATTTGTATCTGCGGCGGTTCTGTGATACAATACAAAAAAGGATGTGGTTTTATGGTATATTTGGGCTGTCATCTGTCGTCCTCCAAGGGCTTCGCGGCCATGGGGGAGACGGCGCTGTCCATCGGCGCGGACACCTTTCAGTTTTTCACCCGCAATCCCCGGGGCGGAAAGGCCAAGGAGCTGGATCCGGAGGACGCAGCCAGGCTGGCGGCCCTGCAGCAGGCGGGGACCATCGGCCCGGTGGTGGCCCATGCGCCCTATACCATCAATCCCTGCGGAGCAGAGCCCCGGGTGCGGGAATTTGCCCTGCAGACCATGGCCGATGATCTGAAGCGGCTGGAGCACCTGCCGGGCAACTTCTATAACTTCCATCCCGGCTCCCATGTGGGCCAGGGAATCGAGGCCGGAATCGCGGCCATCGCGGAAACGCTCCGGGCCGTCACGTT
>JAEDJR010000098.1 GCA_016296235.1 Oscillospiraceae bacterium | reverse complement strand
TGTTGTTGCCGCAGTAGGGGCAGCTGGTGGCGGCGGTGGTGGCGTCGCAGATCAGCTCCGCACCGCAGGAGGGACAGCTGTAGGCTTTCATTCCTGCGGCGTCGGCACCCCAATCCTCCTGGAGCGCCGAGGTATCCCAGGCCGGTTCTTCTCCGGACCCGCCGGTCTCCCCTTTTGCTTCCTTCTCCTGAAACGCGGCCTCTGCTTTTTCCTCCTGTCCGGCGTAGAGTGCCTCGATCTCGGCTACGTCATAGACCGAGCCGCAGTAGTCACACTCCAGCTTGCCAGAGCCGCCCACAAAGTGGAGCGGCCCCGTGCAGGCAGGGCATTGGTAATTGGTGATCTGACTTCCCATGGCTCAGAATCCGGTCAGGCGGAACGCGGCCAGCTCCATGGCGGAATTGTCGTCGCGGTCCTCGGTCAGAAGCAGCACGATGCTGCCGTCCGGCTGCAGGTCAGCGGCGCAGAACCAGGGGTAGTCGGTTCCAAAGAGATCTCTGTCGTCAATCTCCCCGATGAACGTGCCGTCGGTATTCCACAGAACCACGGAGCGCATATTGCCGTCCAGGGCCAGGAAGCCGTTGGCCGTCCGGCAGACAAAGGTGATGCTGCCAAGCCGTCCGTCCTCACCCAGGAGCGTCTTCTGCAGCGTCCCGGCGTGGTCATAGACCTGAATCACCTGGACACTGTTCTCCGTATCCTGGCCGGTGATGTAGACGTAAGCGTCGTCGATCCAGACCTGGGTGGCCATGGAGAGTCCGGTGACCGGGAAGGGCTCGGACTGCATGGCGCCGCCGGAGAAGGTGTACTGTTTCACGGCATCGGGGCTGGTGAAGTAGCTGATGCCCCAGGTGCCGTCGGGGGCGGCGGCGAAGTAGTCGGGGCCGGAATAGCTGAAGGTCTTGGCTCCGTCCTTCCAGCCGATGTAAGGCTTGGTGAAGCCGGACAGTAGCAGCGTGCCGTCGTTGGCCGCGTCCACACAGTCATATTCCGCGTCCAGGGCCACGTCCTGCACATAGGTCAGGGTGGAACCGTCATACGCGTATTCCTTCAGAACGCCGTCGCTGAGGATGTAGGCCTTGTCGCCCACGATCTCGATGTCGTGGTCAAAGGTCTCGTGGGTAATCACAGGCTCCGCCATGGGGATGAATTCGCTGTTCAGGGTGAAGGTGCCCACCATGGTGCTCATGCTGTCGCGGTAGAAGGGCTCGCCCTCCCAGTACCAGGGCCAGTCTTCATTCCCGGTCTCCTCCACATGGAACTCCAGATGCTTGAGCAGATTGCCGGCCCGCTCGTTCTCCGGCTCATTCGTGAACCGGACCGACAGGGTCATACCGGCGGACTCGTTGCGGCCCAGATAGAACAGCGTGTCGCTGCCGGCGATGCGGAGCAGCTGCTGGCCGCCGATGTCGTACAGATCCCCGGCATAGGCGTTCTCCTCCACCAGGGCATACTCATCGATTCCCCAGTCGTAGAGCAGCTCCCGGTAGCTGCCGGGATCCTCCTGGCTGGCGTAGATCCGGACGGAGGCGACGAAGTTGTCCGCGTCGTCGTAGACATACATGTCCAGACTGCTGTAGGAGTCGCGGTCGTAGAGGTCGTCCTCTTCCTCATAGGTCCAGCCGTCGGCGGTGGGGAAGGATACGGTGAAGAACTTGGCCTCGACGGTGGTCATTTCCACCTCCGGCTCCGGTTCCGGTTCGGGTTCCGGCTCCGGTTCGGGTTTTGCCTCCGGCTCCGGCTCCTGGGCAGCGGGCGTTTCCGTCTTGTTCAGATCCGCAAGGGACGGCTCCTTTTTTCCGCAGGCGCCCAGGCTCAGAATCATCAGCAGAGCCAGAAGAAGTGCAATCAGTTTTTTCATAGGGTATCTCCTTTCCGGGATCGTCATCCCTTCACGGAGCCGCCGCAGTATTCGCAGCAGCCGGAAGCGTCGGGGGTGGTGGTGGCGCCGCACCAGGGGCAGGTCACCGCCTGCTTGGGCGCGGCGGCGGCCGCGGCGTTGGCCCGGACATCCCGGCGCACCTGCAGCAGGGCCTCGCGAATCTCCTGGCCCATCTGCTCATACTGCCGGTACTCCACGCTGGCGCGGACCTCGGCGGCATTGGATGTCAGGCCGCCCGCCATGCCGGGACGGGCGCCGCCGGGCATGGGCCGGAAGCCGCCGGGGGCGGGACGTCCCACTGTCTTGCTTCTCGGCATGGCGTTGGGGCCGTCCAGCAGGGTCTCCTGGTCGTTGTCCACCCGGGAATGGTTCAACTTAAAGCGAATTTCGTTGAAATAGGGGTTGTTGACGTGGATGACGATGTAGAAGTCGTAGGAATAGGCATAGCGCTTGGGATTGAAGCTCTGGCGGTTGCCGTCCTTGTCCTTGTACTCGATCTCCGTTCTATCCTCGTCAATGTCCAGGTCACAGCCCGTCACGTCGGCAAAGTCCAGCACATCGGGGTTGGCCTCCGCCAGATTGCGGGCAGACGTGACCATGAACTTGCCCGCGTCCTCGTCCAGCAGAACCTTGGGATTCTCGCCCAGGGTCCGGGTGGTGCGGAACGCCGCCACTCTGGCCCGGTTTTCCTCCCGGTAGGCCAGCTGCTCGTTGATCTCCGCCACGGTGCTGTTGCGCCGGTCGGAGAACCAGGGCGAGAGCTTCGATGCGCAGGCCTTGCACATGTTGCCGTCCTCCAGCTTGCGGTTGCCGAGCAGGCCGATCTCGCCGCCGCAGATGGAGCACTCCTTCTTTTTGAATGCGTCAAAGAGTCCCATAGTATCTCTCCTCCCAAATTACTGATTATGACGATTGGTTTTCGTAGGGGCGGCCCGGCGTGGCCGCCCGGGGATTTTAGGTGCCTGCACACGGGCGGCCACATCGGGCCGCCCCTACGGGGCAGGGCCAGAAATGCCGTAGGGCGGGGGCTTGCCCCCGCCGGAGGGCAGTGGCGGTTTGGAAGAGGGGTTCCGGCAAATCGGACTGCCTGCACGCGGCGGCCAGGGGTCTGGCCGCCCTACGGCTTTCCGCAGAGCGGACACCTCAATTCTGCATTTTGCATTTTGCATTCTGCATTCAGCCGCCGGCTGCTTCTCCTGCGATGTCCTGAAGCAGCTTCAGCAGATCGCGGGCGGAGGTGCCCCCACCGTACCGGTTGGTGAATTTCTCTCCGTTCTCCCGCCAAGTGACCGCGATGATGCTGCTGGTGGCGTCCAAAAGGCCCGGGGGCGGAGCTTGGTAGGCAGACAGTTCGGCCCTGCGCAGGAAATCAGCCAGCTCCGCCCAGCGCTCCGGGGAAACCGGCAGCCATGTCTCGTTCTCCGCGAGCCGCGCTCCTCCCAGCCCAAAGCCCTGGAATCCGACGGGGTCGTCATCCCCGATCTCGACTCTTTCATAGGTCTCCGGGTTCGTATACCGGCAGTACAGGCGGGGATCGGAGAGATCCTTCTGCGTGGTTTTGATCCAGAACTGAAAACACGCATCATAGCTCATGGCGTTCTGATCCCAGGTAAACTCCACCAATTCTGCCATTTCGGAAACCTCCCGTATTTCCTCCGGCTCCTGTTCGCCGGGCTCCGCGCGTTTCAGGACAACCTGCTGCCGCACGCTGTCTTCTCCCCCGTTTGTCTCGGTGATATCCAGATACAGCCTGCCGTTTTCCACCCAGAGGTTCTCCGGGGTACCGGAAGCGCGCCCGTCCTCGCACACCAGCTCTGTTCTGGCGTTGATATCGTCCCCGTGGAAGTCGAAGGTGAAGCTGCCGCTGTACACCGGCTCCTGCCGATGGCGAAGCTCCAGCGTATAGCCTTCAATCTGCGCCTCCCACAGGCCGTCCTCCGACGTCCACCGGGCGCTCAGCAGCTCCAGCATGGGCGCCGCCGGGTCTTCCATCACGGGGCCGTCCGTGGTCTGGCCGGCAAAGTACTGATGCACCAGCAGACCGGCCACGGCCAGAACCAGAATCACGATGAAAATGACGATCAGCGCCTTTTTCACTTGATGTCTCCGTCGTCGAAGGGATCGCCGCACTCGGGGCAGAACTTCGGCGGCTTGGTGGGATCGGCAGGCTCCCAGCCGCACTTATCGCACTTGTACTGCGGGATCCCGGCGGGCTTCTTCGCGCCGCACTCGGGGCAGAACTTGCCCTTGTTCACCGCGCCGCAGCTGCACACCCAGCCGTCGGGCTTGGGCTCGGGCTTCTTGGTGCCGCATTCGGGGCAGAATTTGCCGGTGGCCGTGGCGCCGCAGCTGGGGCAGGTCCAGCCGTCCACGGGCTTGGGTTCCGGCTTCTTGGCGCCGCACTCGGGGCAGAATTTGCCCGTGGCCACCGCTCCGCAGGCGCAGGTCCAGCCATTGGCGGCGGGAGCCGGAGCCGGGGCAGGCTGCTGGGCCTGGGGCTGCTGCTGGCCCATCTGATACAGGTTCTGGGCGTTCATGCCGCCCATCTGGCCCGCCATGTTCATGCCCATGAAGGCCATGGCCGGTCCCGCGCCCTGGTTGGAGGCGGCGGACTGCATGGCGGATGCCTGGGCGCCCACCAGGTGGGCGGCGGCCCGGGTCGGGTCCATAAACGCGGCGTTGCGCTGCATCTCCTTAATCATCTGCTCGTCTTCCTCGCTGGCCTTCACCGAGGACACGCCCAGGGACACGATCTCCAGGCCGCGCAGATCCCGCCACTTGGCGGACAGCACATCGTTGAGAGCCTCGGACAGCTCCTGGGTGTGGCCGGGCAGGGCGGAATAGCGGATGCCCATGTCGGAGATTCTGGCAAAGGCGGGCTGCAGGGCCGTCAGCAGCTCGGTTTTCAGCTGGCCGTCCAGCTGGCCGCGGTCATAGGCCGCCTCCACGTTGCCGCAGACGTTGGTGTAGAACAGCAGCGGGTTGGTCACCCGGTAGGAATACTCGCCGAAGCAGCGGATGGCGATATCAATATCGATGCCGGCCCGCTGATCCACCACCCGGAAGGGTACCGGGGAAGGCGTGCCGTACTTGTTGCCGGTCAGCTCCTTGGTATTGAAGTAGTACACCCGCTGATCCTTGGGGGCCTCCCCGCCGAAGGTGAACCGCTTGCCCACGGTGGAGAGCACGCTCATGATGTTCTCCTTGTTGAGGCCGCCGGCGAAGATGGACGGCTCGGTGGACATATCGTAGGTGTACTCGCCCGGCTCGGCGCAGACGTCCACGACCTTGCCCTGCTCCACGATCAGCATGCACTGGCCGTCGGCCACGGCGATGATGGAGCCGTTGGTGATGATGTTGTCGCTTCCTCTGGTGTTGCTGGAACGGGCGCCGGCCCGCTTCTGGCCTTTTACGGCAAGAATATTGGCAGGAATCGCTTCACAATAGAAATACTCCTTCCACTGGTCGGCCATAACGCCGCCCGCAGCGCCCAATGCAGCTTTGATCAGTCCCATAATGAATCTCCTTTCAATTTCTGTGTCAGAGACATGCTCCTGAAAAGTAAGTCCCAGATTCTGTTGTCCGATGCGATATACGCTACAGCGTATCGACCACCGCCGTCAGGTATTCGGCGGAGATGGAGCCGAAGATAAAGTTGTCGATCAGCCCGTCTTTTTTTGCCTGCAGAACCCTGCGGGCCAGAGGCTTCTCCGCGTTTTCGTCCACAATCAAAACGATCTTGCACTGAGGCGTCTGCCGTTTCACCTCATTGCGGATCTTGATCCGTTCCTCCAGCCGCCATGGCGAATGGCCGCTGACTTCCATCAGAAGTGCATACGGCACGGAAAGCTGGCACAGATCCGCCGTGTTTTCCGGTTTTTCCGACCTGCGGACGTCAAAATCTGAATCCGCATGCTTCAGCGCGGATGCGATGGCGTCGGCAAACAGGTAATTCTGCATATCAATCACGACCCGCCGCATTTGCTCACCTCTCTTTCGTATACAGGCACGGCTGTACCATTTCACTTCTCATTTTAGAATTTTCAAAAAAAAGCACATTACCCATTCGGGTAATTGCAGAGAGAATATTTTGTGATATGATTCTTTCAGTCTGACATGCGACAACATATAAGAGGTGATACCATGAAACGAAAGCATACCATTCTGGCGCTTCTGGCGGCGGTTCTATTGATCCTCACCGCATGCGGTTCCAAGGAGCAGGGGCCCCGTCTCGGCGATCTGACCGCCAAACCGGCGGTGGAACCGGAAACGGAAACGAAACCGGAGCAGGAGCCGGAGACCGAAAAGGGTTCCCCGGTCAAGATCGAGAAAAACAAAACCGAGAAGAACGAAACCAAAGAAACGGAGAAGCAGGCGCAGATCGAATCCCTCCTGGCCGCCTATGACGCGATTCTCAGCCGCAGCGTGGAGGTGCTCTCCAGTGACGGCGACATCGAACCCGAATACGGCGAAATGGGCCTGCTGGAGGCCTGCTGGAACGGCACCGGCGCGGGCTACGCCGTGGAGGATCTGAACGGTGACGGCATCCCGGAGCTGATCCTGGGCAGCACGGAAGACGATACGCTCTACGCCGTCTACAGCGGCGACCGGGGAGAGCCTGTTCTGATTCTGGAGGGCACCTGCCGGCGTGTATACCGCTATCTGGGCAGCGGATGGTTCTTCTGCTCCGGCTCCGCCAGCGCGTTCAATTCCATCCTCGCGACCTATTCCTTCCCCCCGGACGGCCTGGATCTGATCTGCGGGGACTTCTACTTTACGGACGAATCCGTCGACGACAGGATGGGTGTGGCCTTTTACCACAACAATATCGGCGTCATGGATCCGGAGGTCTCCGAACAGCTGGACATAGACTATGACGGCTTCTTTATCGTCGAGGAGCACTGGATGGAAGAGGTTCAGACCATCGCGCTGACGCCCTTTGAGGTGACGTATCCGTCTGTGACCGGCGACGGTCCGCAGGTGCGCGCCATGTGGGCCGGCGGCGAGTGGAACGGCGATTATGACCGGATCGACCTCAGCACCGGAGAGCCGGTCTCCACCATCCTGTTCGTGGCCGACAGTCCGGTGACGGATTTCCAGATCTCGTCTTTGTTCCTGGAGAGCGTGGACGACTACGGCAACATGAACTTCTCCGTCACCCCGCTCTACACCCAGGACGGCCTGACTCCGGCCTGGGCTTTGGTGGTGGATCTGACGTTCTACGGCGACCTGCCCAGCTACGGCATCTCCTATGTGGACGCCAACCGGCAGCTCTGGCGGTTGGCCATTGAAATCAGCGGCGAAGACGGCTCCATCGTCCTGATCGAATACTGAGATCAGACCCACAACGGACCCGCCCCTCGTGCCCCCTTTACAGGGGGCTGGACGCCCGCAGGGCGGCCTGGGGGTTGCTGCAAGTTTGCAATT
>JAEDJR010000097.1 GCA_016296235.1 Oscillospiraceae bacterium | reverse complement strand
CTGCACACAACCCCTCCGGCCCTTCGGGCCACCTCCCCTTACACAGGGGAGGCTTTCGGTGCAGCCCTTGTTTGGGAGAAATTGCTGTTTTGCAGCAACCCCCAGGCCGCCCTGCGGGCGTCCAGCCCCCTGTAGAGGGGGCACGAGGGGGTGCGGCGCAGCATTTCAAATCATCCGCGAAGCGGATACCTTCATTGTCAATTGTCAATTATCAATTGTCAATTCAAAGGCAACCCCCAATTTCCTGATTTGCTGAGAAAACACGATAAGCAATTAAGAAGAAAGACACAGGAGGCGCTTTATGAAAAAACTTGGATTTGGCTGCATGCGGCTGCCCATGCTGGAAAACGGAGAAGTGGATCTGGAACACTTTTCCAAAATGGTGGATGCCTATCTGGACGCGGGTTTTACCTATTTTGATACGGCCCATAACTACATCGGCGGCAGAAGTGAAACGGCCATCCGGGCCTGTCTCACCAGTCGCTATCCCAGGGATCACTACATTCTGACCAATAAACTCAGCAGCCCGCTGTTTGAGACGGAGGCCGACATCCGCCCCCTGCTGACCTCCCAGCTGGAGGCCTGCGGTGTGGAGTATTTCGACTATTGTCTGCTGCACAGCGTCAACAGCGGCAACTATGAGAAATACTCGGCCTGCAACGCCTTTTCCATTCTGCAGGAATGGAAGCGGGAGGGGAAAATCCGCCATGTGGGCATGTCCTTCCACGATACGCCGGAGATGCTGGATCAGGTGCTGACGGAGCATCCGGAGCTGGAGATTGTGCAGATTCAGTTCAACTACCTGGATGAGGCCAATCCCAACGTGGAAAGCCGCCGGTGCTATGAGGTCTGCCGCCGCCACAACAAGCCTGTGCTGGTCATGGAGCCGGTGAAGGGCGGCGCCCTGGCAGACCTGCCGCCGGAGGCCGGAAGGCTTCTCGATGAACTGGGCGGCGGCAGCCACGCCAGCTATGCCATCCGCTATGCCGCGTCCCAGGAGGGAATCCTGGCGGTTCTCAGCGGTATGAGCACTCTGGCCCAGGTGGAGGACAATGTGGGCTATATGTCGGACTTCCGTCCCGTGACGGCGGAAGAGGAGGCCACGCTGGTCCGGGCGCGGGAGGTCATCCTGAAACAGGAGACCATTGCCTGCACAGCCTGCCGCTACTGCACCGACGGCTGCCCTCGGCAGATCCCCATTCCGGATATTTTCCGGCTCTATAACCGGAGAAAGACCTATCTGGAGCCGGGCTGGGGCTACGGAAGCCTGACCAGGGACAAGGGCAAGGCCTCCGACTGTGTTGGCTGCGGCCAGTGCGAGCAGATTTGCCCCCAGAAGCTGGAAATCCGCCGGCTGCTGCAGGAATCGGCCGCCATTTTCGAGAAATAAGGAGAATGCATCATGCAGATCATCAAACAGCCCTTTGGAGTCCTGGCCGACGGCTCTGCCGTCGCCGCCTGGACCCTGATTTCCGATGACGGCCTCCGGGCGGAAATTCTGGATTACGGTGTGACCATCCGGAGCCTGACCGTACCGGATCGGAACGGATCGCCCGTGGACGTGGTACTGGGCTACGATACGCTGGAGGAGTATGCGCAGAACCGCGGCTATGTGGGGGCCACCATCGGCCGGTTTGCCAACCGCATCGGCGGCGCGTCCTTCTGCCTCAACGGCGAGACCTACACCCTGGCGGCCAACGACGGCGTCAATCATCTTCATGGCGGTGAGAAGGGATTTGACAAGCGTATCTGGGCGGCGGAGGAGACGGAAACGGGAATCCGTTTTTCCCTGACCTCCCCCGACGGAGAGGAGGGCTATCCCGGAACCCTGCAGGTGACGGTGACCGTTTCCTGGCAGGGAACGGGTCTGGAGCTGCGCTACCATGCCCAGACCGACCGGGATACCATCCTGAATCTGACCAACCACAGCTATTTCAACCTGGACGGCCGGGGCACGGTCTATGACCAGCTGCTGCAGCTGGGAGCAGACAGCTTCTGCATGGGAGGCCCCGGCTGTCTGCCCACGGGAGAGCTGCTTCCCGTGGCAGGTACGGCCATGGATTTCCGGACCGAGCGCCGCATCGGAGACGCCGTGGACAGCGGCGAGCCCTGTGTGAAGCTGAGCGGCGGCTATGATTCCAACTTTGTGCTCAGCAGCAGTCCCGCAGCCGTGGCGCGCTCGGAAAAAACCGGCATCGTGATGACCGTCACCACGGATCAGCCCGGCGTGCAGTTCTACTCGGCCAACTTCCTGACGCCCCGCACCGGCAAGGGCGGTGCCCGGTATGGCCTGCGCAGCGCCTTTTGCCTGGAGACCCAGCACTATCCGGACTGCATCCACCATCCGGACTGGCCCACCTGCATACTTCGGGCCGGTGAGAGCTTTGACAGCTTCACCTGCTTCGAGTTCTCTGTCAGACAATGAGAATATCCAAATCCAGCGCCCAGCAGATCGTGGAGGAAATCGGCAAGCTGGTGCGGCAGAACATCAACCTCATGGACGAAACCGGCTGTATCGTGGCCAGCAATGACCCGGAACGCATCGGGAATTTCCATGAAGGAGCCTATCAGATCATCACCCGGCATCTGAAGGAGCTGTATATCACGCCGGAGCTGGAGCGGGCGATTCCCATGGTTCGCCGGGGAATCAACCTGCCCATTGAGGTGGACGGCCAGGTGGAGGGCGTCATCGGCATCACCGGCGCCTATGACGAGGTCATCAGCTACGGCCAGATTGTGAAAAAGATGGCGGAGATTCTCATCCGGGAGCGCATCATCCTGGATGCGCAGCGCTACGACCTGCGGGTGCGCAGCCGCTTCCTGGAGGACTGGATTCTGGGGGAGGGTCTGAGCAGCGCCCAGGCCCTTTCGGAACGGGGATTTGCCATCGGCATCGACATCCGCATTCCCCGCCGGTGCCTGGTGCTCAGCGTAGGCCATCTGGAACGCTATACCGGCACCCTGGAGGGCCAGCAGTTCATCGAGCGGCTGGAAATGGCCGTCAGCGAGTTTGTCGCCCGGTTTCAGAGCAGCATCATCCTGCGCAACGCTGCCCGCCAGATCGTCCTGCTGCCCAGACGCAGCACGGAGGAGCTGACGGAAATCTGCCGGGAGCTGACCGCCTCCATCCGGGCGCAGTTTGACACGCCGCTGCTGGTGGGCATCGACGGCGCGGCGGAGGACATCCATGCCGCCTATCTCCAGGCCAACCGGGCCTGGCGGGCGGCGTCCCACAGCAAGGAAACCATTGTCTCCTATGAGACCCTGAGCACCGAGCTGCTGCTGGATCATATTCCCCGGAAGGTCAAGGCGGAGTATCTGCGCAAGCTCTATCCCGGCTGCAGCGCGGCCCAGCTGCGGGAATTCACGGTGCTGCTGGAGGCCTATTTTGCGGCGGAGGGTTCCCTGAACGCGGCGGCCGACGCCATGTTTATCCATAAAAACACCCTGCAGTACCGGCTCAAACGGCTGGCGGAGATCTCCGGCCTGGATGTGCGGAAGCCCAGCAATGCGCCGGCCCTGTATATGGCGGTGCTGTTTTTCCGGGACCTGGAAAATGAGGAGGAATTGTTGCTTTAGTACAAAAGTTCCCCTTCATTTAGGATAGAGTTGTTCCCCGTACCAATCATTCGACAGAATTTGCGGCATCCAAAACATAGCATTTTCTGTCCCGGATGCTGTAGAATAGTACCAGAAGAGAAGAGAGCCAAAGCCATAGGCTTGGGCATTCTGCTCAAAAAATTTGGTAGGAGGAACTCAAAATGACAGGTTTACCCCTCATTATCGTCTTTGTTCTGGCAGTTGTTGTCATGATCGTGGCGATTTCCAAGTTCAAGGTTCATCCCTTCCTGTCCATCATGGCCGTCTCCCTGATTCTGGCCCTGGTGGCTGGTATCCCGCTGGTGGATATCGCGGGTGTGATCGGCGCCGGCTTCTCCGGCACCTTCAGCTCCATCGGTATCGTCATCATCCTCGGCGCGCTGATCGGAACCATTCTGGAGCAGACCGGCGCAGCGCTGAAGCTGGCGGACATGGTCATCAAGGTCGTGGGCAAGAAAAACCCCGAGCTGGCCATGGAGCTCATGGGCTGGGTTGTTTCCATCCCCGTGTTCTGTGACAGCGGCTTTGTTATCCTGGATCCCATCCGCAGAGCTCTGGTCCGCCGTACCGGCACCTCCAGCGTGGCCATGACCGTGGCCCTGTCTGCCGGCCTGTACATCTCCCACGTGTTCATTCCCCCCACGCCCGGCCCCATCGCTGCCGCCAATACCCTGGGCATCGGCGACAACCTGCTGCTGGTCATGGGCATGGGCGTTCTGGCTTCCATTCTGCCTCTGATTGCCGGCCTGTTCTATGCCAAGTTCATCGGCAAGAAGATCAAGAGCGCGGACGAAGTGGCCGACAACGGCACTGTCACCAAGACCTATGAGGAGCTGGTGGCAGAGTACGGCAAGCTGCCCAACGGCTTCAATGCTCTGGCTCCCATCCTGGTTCCCATTGTTCTGATGGCTCTGGGCTCCATCTCCTCCATGGCCGGCTGGACCGGCTTCGGCGCGGACCTGTGCACCTTCCTGGGCAAGCCCGTCATCGCTCTGATGGTCGGTACCATCTTCGGCGTGATTCAGCTGGCGACTGCCAAGAAGATGGGCAGCTTCTACCAGATCACCAACGATACCCTCAAGACTGTCGGCCCCATCCTGTTCGTCACCGCTGCCGGCGGCGTCCTGGGCAAGGTCATCGCTTCCTCCGACATGGTGAACTACATCACCGCCAATGCCGGCGCCCTGGAAGCCGTGGGTATCCTGTTCCCGTTCCTGCTGGCCGCCATTCTGAAGAGCGCACAGGGCTCCTCCACCGTGGCCATCACCACCACCGCCGGTATTCTGGCTCCCCTGATGGGCGCTCTGGGCCTGGACACCCCCGCAATGGCTGCTTTGACCGTTATGGCCATCGGCGCCGGCGCTATGACCGTGTCCCATGCCAACGACTCCTACTTCTGGGTGGTCACCAACTTCGGCGAAATGACCCCCGATCAGGGCTACAAGACCCAGACTGCTTTGACTCTGGTTCTGGGCATCGCCTCTATGATTGGCATTTTCATTCTGTCTCTGTTCTTCTAATAGGAACCGCGGAAAAGGCAGGGGCTTTGCCCCTGCCTTTTCCGTAAGCGAAATGAGGTGTTATGTATGCGCATTGGCTTTATCGGCCTGGGTATCATGGGCCGCCCCATGGCCAAGAATTTGCTGAAAGCCGGATATTCTCTGACGGTTCATACCCATAAAGCCTCCACTGTGGCGGAATTGGTGAACCTGGGCGCCCAGGCAGGCCTGCCGGCTGAGATCGGACGGACCTGCGACGTGGTGATGACCATGCTGCCCAACTCTCCCCAGGTTCGGGAGGTGGTTCTGGGCCCCGACGGCGTGGGCCAGACCATGAAGCCCGGCTCCGTACTGGTGGACATGAGCTCCATCGATCCCATTGCCAGCCGGGAAATTGCCGCCGCCCTGGCGGAACGGGGGGTGGAGATGCTGGATGCGCCGGTGTCCGGCGGCGAGCCGAAAGCCATCGACGGCACCCTGTCCTTTATGGTGGGCGGCAAAGAGGATGTGTTTGAACAATGCAAACCTCTGCTGCTGGCCATGGGCGCCTCGGCGGTCCGGTGCGGCGAGATCGGCGCCGGCAACACGGCCAAGCTGGCCAACCAGATCATTGTGGCCTGCAATATCCAGGCCCTGGCCGAGGCCCTGACCCTGGCCCAGAAAGCCGGGGTGGATCCCCGGTGCGTCTTTGAAGCCATCCGGGGCGGCCTGGCCGGCTCCACGGTCATGGAAGCCAAGGCGCCCATGATGCTGGCCGGCAACGACCGGCCGGGCTTCCGCATCGACCTGCACATCAAGGATCTGAACAACGCCCTGGACTGTGCCCACGCCGTGGGCGCGCCGGTTCCCATGACGGCCCAGGCCCAGGAGGTGCTGCAGCTTCTGCGCAGCCGGGGCGACGGCAGCTGTGACCACAGCGCCATGGCCCACTATTATGAAGCACTGGCGGGCATCCGCCTGGGAAGGGAGGAAACCGAACATGGATAAGCCCCTGCGTTCCCATGCGGATCAGATCGTGGCCGCCTCCATTGCTGCGGTGCAGCCTGACGCCGCGGTGCAGCGGGCCCTGGAGGGGAAAACCTTCCCCGGCCGGGTGGTGCTGGTGGCCGCCGGAAAGGCCGCCTGGCAGATGGCAAAGGCCGCCTATGACTGCCTGGGCGATCGGATTGACGACGGCGTGGTGGTTACGAAATACGGCCATGTGAAGGGCCCCATCGCGGGATTTGCCTGCTGCGAGGCGGGCCATCCCGTGCCGGATGAAAACTCCTTTGCCGGTACCGCCAAGGCCTTGGCTCTGGTGGAGCACCTGGAGCCCCGGGACACGGTGCTGTTCCTGCTGTCCGGCGGCGGCAGCGCCCTGTTTGAGAAGCCCCTGGTGTCCGGAGAGGAGCTCCAGGATATCACCGGCCAGCTGCTGGCCTGCGGCGCGGACATTGTGGAGATCAACACCATCCGGAAACGGCTCTCCGCCGTCAAGGGCGGCCGGTTTGCCCAGCTGTGCGCCCCGGCCCAGGTATTTTCCATCATTCTCAGCGATATTCTGGGGGATCCATTGGATATGATCGCCTCCGGCCCCGCCTGTCCCGACGGCAGCACCTGTGTCCAGGCCGTGGCCATTGCGGAAAAGTACAACCTGAAGCTGTCACCCCAGGCCAGGGCGCTGCTGGAGCAGGAGACGCCCAAATCCCTGGACAACGTCACCACCCAGATCACCGGCTCGGTGCGGCAGCTCTGCACGGCGGCGGCTGACGCCTGCAGGACACTGGGCTACACGCCGGTGATTCTGACGGATCAGCTGTGCTGTCAGGCCAAGGAGGCGGGCAGCTTCCTGGCGTCCATCCTGAAAACCCACGCGGCAGAGGGCGGGAAGCTGGCATTCCTGGCCGGCGGTGAGACTGTGGTGCAGCTCACCGGCCACGGAAAGGGCGGCCGGAACCAGGAGCTGGCCCTGGCTGCAGCCGAAGGCATTCGCGGCCTCCGGGGCGCTGCCGTATTCAGCGTGGGCAGCGACGGAACCGACGGCCCCACCGACGCCGCCGGCGGCTATGCCGACTATGAAACAGCCGGGGAGCTCAATGCCCAGGGCCTGGAAATCTATCAGGTGCTCCAGGACAATGACGCCTATCACGCCCTGAAAAAGACCGGCGGCCTGATTGTCACCGGCCCCACCGGCACCAACGTCAACGACGTGGCCGTGGCCCTGCTGGATCTGTAAAATGAAATTTAGGCAGCAGCAACGCCTCCCCTACAATAGGGGAGGTGGCCCGAAGGGCCGGAGGGGTGTCAAATAGCCGATGATCTTTGCAGCTGCAGACGATGTATGGCAGCTTGACCCCGGGTTGGCACTAAGCCTTTGCCCTGCACTTCGTTTGTGC
>JAEDJR010000096.1 GCA_016296235.1 Oscillospiraceae bacterium | reverse complement strand
GGCGGCGGCAAGGGCGGCTCCGACTTCGACCCCAGAGGCAAGTCCGACGCCGAAATCATGCGCTTCTGCCAGAGCTTCATGAATGCTCTGTACCGCTACATCGGGCCCGACATCGACGTTCCCGCCGGTGATATCGGCGTGGGCGGCCGCGAGATCGGCTATCTGTTCGGCCAGTACCGCCGCCTGAAGGGCAACTTCGAAAACGGCGTCCTCACCGGCAAGGGCATGACCTACGGCGGCTCCCTGATCCGTCCCGAGGCCACCGGCTACGGCGCGGTGTACTACCTCAACGAGGTCCTCAAGCACGAGAACGACACCATCGAGGGCAAGACCATCGCCATCTCCGGCTTCGGCAACGTGGCCTGGGGTATCTGCAAGAAGGCCAAGGAGCTGGGCGCCAAGGTCGTCACGCTGTCCGGCCCCGACGGCTATATCTACGATCCCGACGGTGTCTCCACCGATGAGAAGGTCAACTACCTGGTGACCATGCGCAACTCCGGCCGCGACAAGGTGCAGGACTACGCCGACAAGTTCGGCTGCGAGTTCTTCCCCAAGGAAAAGCCCTGGGGCCGCAAGGTGGACGTCATCATGCCTTCCGCCACCCAGAACGATGTGACCATGCCCTGGGCGGAGAAGATTGTCGCCAACGGCATTAAGTATTACATCGAAGTGGCCAACATGCCCACCACCAACGACGCGCTGTTCTACCTGATGAAGCAGGAGAACATGGTTGTCGCGCCCTCCAAGGCCGTCAACGCCGGCGGCGTGGCTGTCTCCGCTCTGGAAATGAGCCAGAACTCCGAGCGCCTGCACTGGACCGCCGAAGAGGTGGACGCCCAGCTGAAGAGCATCATGAAGAACATCCACGACATGTCCGTGGAAGCCGCCGAGGAGTACGGCCTGGGCTACAACCTGGTGGCCGGCGCCAACATCGCGGGCTTCAAGAAGGTCGCTACGGCCATGATGGAGCAGGGCGTGTTCTAAGCTGAAATCTTCCCCCAATATCAAGAACCCCCGGGCTGCTTTGAGCAGTCCGGGGGTTTCCATACTTGCGGCTTTGTTCAGTATGCATTATAATAGAGGGGAAAATTCACAGACAGAGGTGTATGCCATGTTTTCCCAGGAGGAACGCTGTATTTATAGAAACAACCAGCTGGTGGAGGTCATCTGTCAGCTGCGCTTCCCCACCATTTTGTCCATTGCCGCCCGGGAGCCGGCGGACTTCCAGGACGCCATCCGCGGCGTTTTTCCCCGGTATCAGCTGCGTCAGGATCAGATCCCGGCCAAGGTGACGGCCGTTCCCGGTCAGCAGCCGAAAATCGAACCGCAGAAGCCGGTGACCAATCACCAGTTTTCCACGGCTGACGGGCGCTTCCGCATCAATCTGACCCAGGATTTCATCTCCCTGACCTGCAGCCGCTATACCCGCTGGGAGGAGTTTGCCAAGATGATGGACAAGCCTCTGGCCAGCTTCATCAAGCTCTACCAGCCAGCCTATTTTGAACGGGTGGGGCTGCGGTATCTCAACGCCTTTTCCCGGCGGGATCTGGATCTGGAGGATACGCCCTGGAAGGAGATGCTGGAGCCGGCCTATCTGGGACTGCTGGCCTCGGAGGATGTGCCGGAGCGGGCCTTTACCCGCTGTACCCAGGATGTGGACGCGGCCATCCCCGGCGGCTGCCGCATGAAGCTCCATGTGGGCCCCGGGCTGCTCAAGCGGGGCAGCGATGACTCCGACAAGGAGGTCAAGCTGATTTTCGATCTGGATGTCTCCATGAGCGGCAATGTGCCGGTGAATATGGCTGCCGCCTCCATGCAGACGGTCCATACCCAGGCCGGAAGCATCTTCCGCGACGCCGTCACGGATACCCTCCATGACGCCATGGAGCCGGAGCGCTGAAAAAGCCGAAAAAGAGCGAAACCTTTTGACGGTTTTTCCGTCTGTTATATAGAGATTGTTTTGGATGAGGGAGAGCGCTGCTATGGGATCCGTCAGTCAGATTATCGGAGAAGTGAAAAAGGTGATTGTCGGCAAGGACCGGACGCTGCTGTGGGTGCTGACCACCATTCTGGCCCGGGGACACATCCTGCTGGAGGATATTCCCGGCGTGGGTAAAACCACAATGGCTCTGGCCTTTTCCAAGGCCCTGGGCCTGGAGTACGGGCGGGTGCAGTTCACGCCGGACGTTCTGCCTTCGGATATCACGGGCTACAGCGTCTACCAGAAAGAGACCGGCCGGATGATCTATCAGCCCGGCGCGGTGCTGACCAACGTGTTTTTGGCGGACGAGCTGAACCGGGCCACCTCCCGGACGCAGTCCGCCTTGCTGGAGGCCATGGAGGAGGGCCAGGTGACCGTGGACGGGCAGACCTATGCCCTGCCGCAGCCCTTTTTTGTCATTGCCACCCAGAATCCCACCGGCGCTTCGGGCACGCAGCTGCTGCCCGACAGCCAGATGGACCGGTTCACCATCCGTCTGTCCATCGGCTATCCGGCTCCGGAGGACGAACGGGAGCTGGTGCTGAACCGCCAGAAGGGGAATCCCCTGGATCAGGTGCGCCAGGTGGTCACCCGGCAGGAGCTGCTGGCCCTGCAGGATCAGGCCGACAGCGTGTACATCAAGCCGGAGGTGGTGGACTATATGGTGGCCCTGGTGTCCGCCACCCGGTCGGATCCCATGATTCTCCGGGGCGCCAGTCCCCGGGCGACGCTGTCCATGGCGTCCATGGCCAAGGCCGTGGCCATGCTCAAGGGCCGGGACTATGTGAC
This sequence comes from Oscillospiraceae bacterium, assembly GCA_016296235.1. Taxonomy (GTDB): domain Bacteria; phylum Bacillota; class Clostridia; order Oscillospirales; family Oscillospiraceae; genus Avoscillospira. Next base: position 4,779 of record JAEDJR010000096.1, on the reverse strand, counting down.
GCCGGAGGACGTGCAGACCGTCTTTGTGGATACGGTCAGCCACCGTCTTCTTTTGGCGCCGGAGGCGGAAGCCCGGGACGTGTCGGAAGCAAAGCTGCTGCAAACAATCCTGCGCAAAACCGCTGCGCCCCGCCTGCGCTGAGCCATGGTTAAGAATTGGCTGCTGTATTTGCTGGGCCTGGCCGGGGCGGTGACCTTTCACGCCTTTTATTTTGGCTGGTATTCCTGGTTTATCCTGGTGCTGGCGGTCTGCCTGCCCCTGTTTTCCCTGCTGGTGAGCCTGCCGGCCATGCTGCGGGTGCGGCTGCATCTGGATGTGCCGCCGGCCTGCTCCCGGGGGGAACCGGCCTATGTGACGCTGCGGGCCTCCAACGGCTTCCTGCCCATGCCCCGGTGCCGGTTCCGTCTGGTGGTGCATACGGTGATGACCGGACGGCAGGTGATTCTGAAGCAGCAGAATCCCGGACACGAGAGCTGGTATGTGCCCCTGGATACGGCCCACTGCGGCGTTCTGCGGTGCGAGATCCGGAAAGGACGGGTCTACGACTATTTGGGACTGTTCCGGCTGCCGGTGCGGATGGGCAGACCGGTGGAAATCATGGTGAAGCCTGTCCCGGCGCAGCCGGAAAAGCTGCCCAACCTGACCCAGTTTCTGGCCAGACGGCGGCAGCCCAAGCCGGGCGGCGGCTTCTCCGAGGAGCATGAGCTGCGGGACTACCGGCCCGGAGACAGTATGCGGGACGTGCACTGGAAGCTGTCGGTGAAAACAGACCGCGTCATTGTCCGGGAGGCGCAGGAGCCTGTCCGGGGGCTGAATCTGCTGACCTTCGATCTGGTTGGCGAACCGGCCCAGGTGGACGCCGCATTGGAACAGCTGCTGTGGTTGTCCCAATGGCTGCTGGAGCATGAGGTGGAGCATCAGATCCTCTGGATTGACCCGGCGGACTGTGAGATGGCAGCGGCAAACATCCGGAAGCCGGAAGACCTGGATGCCATGCTGCCCCGGGTGCTGCACGCGCAGCTGCGGCCCGACACACCGTCCCTGGCGAACCGGCGGTTTTCCGGCGCCTCCTGGCGCTACCATATCCAGCCGGAGCAGGAGGTGCTGCCATGAAGCGGGAACGAATCACGGCGCCCACCTTCCTGATGGCCGCCATGCTGGCGGCGCTGGTCAGCTTTTCCGGCGTCATGTGTCTGACGGAGGCCTATGGGCTGGGCTGCAGCGCCCCGATTCTGGCCGCATTCTGCTGCGGGGCCGCGCTGCTGGCTGCGGCTGCCATGCTGCCCCGGCGCAGCTGGCCGTACGCTCTGGCTGCCGCCGTTCTGTGGCTGGCTGTTCTGATCTGGCAGCATAAAGCGGTGCTGGAGAGCTTTCAGGCGGTGCTGTTCCGGATTTCCGGCGAGTGGGCCCTGTGCTTTGAGAATGTGCAGATCGTCGGCCGGGAGGGCGGGAATCCCCTGTGGGTTCTGGCGGCATTTGGAGTCCCGCTGGCCTGGCTGACCGCCTGGGTGGCCAGCCGGGAGGGAAGTGCCGTCCTGGTCCTGCTGGCCTGCATGCCGGTCCTGCTGCTGAGCCTGATTATCGTGGATCTTGCGCCGGTGCTGTGGCTGATTCTTCTGACCGGTGCGCTGATGGTGCTGACCATCAGCCACAGTGTGCGGGAGCGAAGTCCTGCCGAGGGCAGCCGCCTGGCTTGGTGGCTGGTGCTGCCCACGATCATTCTGGTGTCGGGGATCACGGTCCTCTGGCCCCCGGCGGACTATGTCCGGGCTGACTGGTCCGAGACACTGCAGGCCATGGCGGAAGCCCGGGTCAATCTGAAAAAGTGGGAAGAGCAGGCTTTCTCCTCCCGACCGAGGTGGAACCGGGAGCTGCAGCAGGTGGATCTGAGCCAGGTGGGCCCCAAAACTCTGACCGGGGTTCATGTGATGGAGTTCCGGTCGGATGCAGCGCTGTCATATCTGCGGGGCGTCAGCCTGGGAGTTTATGACGAAAACCGCTGGTCTGCGGTGGATTCTGCGGCGTACTATGCCTTGCAGCTGGAACAGTCGCCCCTGGTGGCGGCCACCGACGGCACGGCCGCGTTGGAAATCAAAACCGGCAGCCGGGAGCCGCTGCTGTATACGACCTATTACCTGGTGGAGCTTCCGGCCCAAGGGAAAGCCGTGGATGACGCATACATTCAGAACAGCCACCGGGAGGCCGCGTATACGGTTCGCTTTGAGCCGCCCATGCGGTATCTGGTTCGCCAGCCTGACGTCTATGACCGGTTCGTCCGGGAGCAGTATCTTCAGATTCCGGAGGCACTGCAGGCGCCCCTATTGGAGATCGCGGCCGGAGCCGGTCTGATGGGTGCGGCGGCTGAGACGGTGGCGGACTATGTCCGCGCAAGCGGCGTCTATGATCTGAATACGCCGGCGGTGCCGGCGGGGGAGGACTTTGTTCTCTATTTCCTGCAGCAAAGCCGGCAGGGCTACTGTGTCCATTTTGCCTCTGCCGCTGTGCTGCTGCTGCGAACCGTGGGCATCCCGGCCCGGTATGTGACGGGCTACGCCGTTTCCGGAGCGGCCGGTCAGTGGAATCCGGTGACCGAAGACGATGCCCACGCCTGGGTGGAATACTATGTGGACGGCCTGGGCTGGCGGCCCCTGGATCCCACACCGGCGAGCCGGACCGTAAGCCCGGAGCCGGAGCCGGAACCGGAGGAGCAGCCGGATCCGCCGGCGCAGTCAACGCAGCCGGATCCTGCGGATACGCCTGACCGGCCGGAGCAGACTCCGGAAAAGCAGCCGGAACCGCAAGCGGGTTCATCGTCCGGGCCGGCGGCGCAGACGGGAGGAGCAAAGCTGCATCTGTCCCCGAAGCTGCTGTGGCTGCTGGTGCTGCCCGGACTGCTGGGTATGCTGTGGCTGCGCCGCTGGCTGGGCCTGCACTACCGCCGGGAGCGCTGCACCAAGGGACATCCCAACCGCCGCCTGCTGGCCTATTGGCGCTGGCTGGTTCCTCTTGCCAAAACGTCGGGCATTCCGGTGGAAGAGGAACAGCTGTCTCTGGCGGAAAAGGCCCGTTTCAGCCAGCACACCATGAGCGATCAGGAGCTGGAGCAGATGCGCCTGGCCGTGGAGCAGCGGATCACCGCCCTGAAATCAGCCCCAAAGCGCAAGAAGCTCTGGTACAAATACGGATTGGTACTGTACTAAAAAAAGGAGGAACGGTCGCCGTTCCTCCTTTTATGGTTGACATATTGGGATTTGTCTATGAATTGACAATTGACAATGAAGGTATCCGCTGCGCGGATGATTAAAAATGATGCGCGCACCCTCGTGCCCCCTTCTTAGGGGGCTGCCGGAGCGCAGCGGAGGCTGGGGGTTGCGGCAGGTTTGCAATTGTATCGTTCGTTCGGTAAAATTGCTTGTTGATACAACCCCCAGTCAGCTTCGCTGGCAGCCCCCTGTAAAGGGGGCACAAGGGGGTGCTACAAATCCCAATTACCCGGTTCACTGCCGGAAGCCTGCTATTGAATGTGCGCGTGATTGTTGATGTGGTCGATGCAGTAGCAATAATAGCCGTTGCACTTGGAGCAGTAGCGGAACTCCAGGTTGGGATACTCCGTATCGGTTCTGCCGCAGACGGTGCATTTGTGGCGGTAGGGCGCTTCTCCGGATTTGCTGCGGTAGTCCTTGGCCCAGTTGGGATTGGGCTTTTCCTGCTTCTTTCCAAAGCTGCCGAAGGGTTTTCCGGGCTGCCGCTTGGGCTGCAGGAAGTCCGGCAGGATCCGCAGAATGTCGGAGCCGAAGAAGAGAAAATAGTTCAGCAGGGCGAAAATCGGGAAGAAATCCAGACGGATCAGATCCAAAATCGTGACGGCGAAGTAGAACCATGCCAGATACTTCATCTTGATGGGGATGATGAAGAACAGCAGCACCCGGTTTTCCGGGAAGAGCGTGGCGAAGGCCAGCAGCAGACTCAGGTTCAGAGAGCCGGTGGTGGCATTGACACCCAGCAGCAGGGCGGCGAGATCGGTAATGAGCACGCCGGAGAGATAGAACAGGTTGAACCGGAAGGGCCCCCACTGGCCTTCGATGGACCGGCCGATGACGTAATAGAAGTACATGGAGATGGCCAGCAGCAGAATATTGCTGCTGTAGGGAATAAAGATATAGGTAAACAGCCGCCAGATTTGTCCATGCAGGATGGCGCTGCGGTCGAAGCACAGGGTTCGGTACAGGGCGTAGCTGGGATCGATCAGCATGAACACATACATGATGGCGGTGCCCAGGGCGATATAGAGCATCAGGTTGGAAATGCCTTTGCTGCGGTGGCGGTAGCAGAACCGCTCAAAATCTCGGCGCAAGTTTTTCAAAAGGAGCCCTCCTTTGATCAGTTCTATTATTGTATCTTACCCTGGCAGAAATGTCCATAAACGAATTATGAATTTTTCTTTGAAAATCTCTTGACAAAATGGGGAAACGCCTATAATATGTATACGAATTGAATAAGCCTTATCAAGAGTGGCGGAGGGACCGGCCCTATGAAGCCCGGCAACCTGCAGATGCAAGGTGCCAAATCCGGCGGTGGAAATCGAAAGATGAGGGAATGCCTGCCTGTAGCGCCTCGTCTGTGACGAGGCGTTTTTTTGTGTCAAATAATCGAAAGGAATGATTTTGATATGAATTGGAACGAAAAGAAGAGAATTTTCACTTCGGAGTCCGTGACCGAGGGCCATCCCGACAAGGTCTGCGACCAGATCTCCGACGGCGTTCTGGACGCGATCCTGG
>JAEDJR010000095.1 GCA_016296235.1 Oscillospiraceae bacterium | reverse complement strand
AGACCACCGGCTCCATGCTCAGCTCCGTGAAGCCCAGATCCAGCATCTGCTGGATATCCTGAAGGAAATCCGGGTTGGCATGGGTGAAGGTGCCGCGCATATAGTAGTTCTTGCCGCCCCGGGCCTCCACCAGCTTCTGGAACTTGGGAACGATACGCTCCCAGCTTCCCTTTCCGGCGTAATCCACCCGGAAGCGGTCGTGAATCTCCTTGCGGCCGTCCAGGCTCAGCACCACGTTGCTGCACTCCCGGTTGGCGAAGTCGATGACATCGTCGTCGATGAGAATGCCGTTGGTGGTCAGGGTGAAGCGGAAATTCTTGTTGTACTGTTTCTCCACACTGCGGGCGTAGGCCACCAGGTCCTTGACCACCTGGAAGTTCATCAGCGGCTCGCCGCCGAAGAAGTCCACCTCCAGATTCCGGCGGGTGCCGGAGTTGGCGATGAGAAAATCCAGGGCCTGCTTGCCCACCTCAAAGCTCATCACCGCCCGCTCGCCGTGGTATTTGCCCTGGCTGGCAAAGCAGTAGGCGCAGTTGAGGTTGCAGGTGTGGGCCACATGGAGGCACAGGGCCTTGACCACACCGGCGGTTTTCTCCTTGAGACGGCCCGCCATGGGCTCGTAGGTATCCGGGGTGAACAGCTTGCCGGCGTCCCGCAGGGCCGCCACCTGGTCATAGCACTCCGCCAGCTCCCCTGCGGTGAGATTGGGATACTTCTCTCCCACAGTCCGGAGCACGTCCTCCCGCTCCAGGGTTTCGAACAGGCCGATGATGTCATAGGCCACATCGTCCACAGCGTGGACAGAGCCGGAACAGACGTCCAGAACGATATTATAGCCGCCCAGCCGGTATTGATGGATCATGATGGTTTCTCCTCTCTATTGTGCAAAAAAATGCCGCCGAACCCGGCGGCATTTCGGTATCTGCAATTACTTGCTCTCACACTGCTGGTTGGCAATGCCGCAGCTGGTCTTGCAGGCAGACTGGCAGGAAGTCTGGCATTCGCCGCAACCGCCATTCTTCGCGCTCTCGCACAGATTGCGGGTTTCAATCGTCTTGATATGTTCCATGATAGCACCCTCCACAAAAAATGTTCCTATACATGGTACCACATTCGGAAATCAAAGTCAACCGGAGCAGGCACTTTTTTGACCGCTGCGCCGCGCATTGGCCAGCATCAGCTTCAGGCGGTTTTCCTGGTTGACCCGGGTGGCGCCGGCGTCGTAGTCGATGGCCACGATGTTGACGTCGGGGTTGCGCTCCTTGATGGGCTTCATCATGCCCTTGCCGCAGATGTGGTTGGGCAGACAGCCGAAGGGCTGGGTGCAGACGATGTTCTTGACCCCCTGCTCCGCCAGCTCCAGCATCTCCGAGGTCAGCAGCCACCCCTCCCCCATTTTCGCGCCGGTATGGATGTAGTCCTTTCCAAGGGTCACCGTATGCTCAAAGGGCGTGGGCGCCGTAAAATGGCCGTCCTCGCGGATGATGGCTCCCATATCATTTTTCTTTTTGCACAAAAACCGATAGGCAATTTTGTAGATTTCATAGTTCAGGCGGCTGCCCCGTCCCAGCAGTTCGTGATCCAGGACATTATTGTAGACGCAGTAGAGCAGGAAATCCACCAGGCCCGGCACCACCACCTCCGCGCCCTCCTCCGTGAGGAAGCGTTCCAGGTTGTTGTTGCCCAGGGGCGAGTATTTAACGAAGATTTCCCCCACCACGCCGACCTTGACGGCGTCCCGCTTCTCCAGGGGAATGGCGGCAAAGTCCCGCAGGATGGCCCGATAGTTCTCCCGGACCCGGCGGTAGGAAATCCGCCCGCCGCAGCCCATCTCCCGGGCCAGGGTCTGGGTCCACCGGTCCGCCAGAGCCTGAGCGGCGCCCTTCTCCACCTCATAGGCCCGGCACTGGTTCACCAGGGTCATGAGCAGGTCGCCGTAGAGCACCGCGTACAGAAGGCTGTGGAGCAGCGGCAGGGTCAGCCGGAAGCCCGAATGCTTCTCAATGCCCGCCAGACTGAAGGAGATCACGGGGACATCCTCGTGGCCCGCCTTTTTCAGAGCCTTGCGCAGCAGGGAGATGTAGTTGGAGGCCCGGCAGCCGCCGCCGGTCTGGAACTGGATCATGGCCACCTTGTGGGGATCGTATTTCCCCGACTGCAGGGCCTGCATCAGCTGGCCGATGACCAGAATGGCGGGATAGCAGGTGTCGTTATGGACATAGCGCAGGCCGGTTTCCACCACCTCGGGGCCTTCGGTTTCCAGAATTTCTACATGGTAGCCGTAGGTCTCCAGAATGGCCCGGATCATCCGGAAGTGCATGGGCAGCATATTGGGGCAGAGAATGGTATAGCCCTGCTCCTTCATTTCTTTGGTAAAGGGGACGTAGTATTGCTCCATGGCCCTCACTTCCTCTCTTCCAGGGCGCCCAGGAGGCTCCGAAGCCGGATTTTCACCGCGCCCAGGTTGGTGATTTCATCGATTTTAATTTGCGTGTAGAGCTTGCCGCGGCTTTCCAGAATGGCGCGGACCTCGTCCGTGGTGATGGCGTCCACACCGCAGCCGAAGCTCACCAGCTGCACCAGCTCCGTGTCGTCATGCTCCGCGGCGTACTGGGCAGCCCGGTAGAGCCGGGCATGGTAGGTCCACTGGTTCAGCACCTGCACATGGGGCGGCTGGGCCAGATGGCACACGCTGTCCTCACTGACGACCACGAAGCCCAGAGAGGAAGCCAGCTTGTCGATGCCGTGGCTGATCTCCGGATCCACATGGTAGGGCCGGCCGGCCAGAATCAGAATGCGTTTGCCCTGCTTCCGGGCATAGTCCAGAGCCAGCTCTCCCTGGTGACGCACGGCCGCCAGATACCGCTCATATTCCGTGAATCCGGCATCCACCGCCCGCCGCAGTTCCTGCCTGGTAATGGACGGATCCAGCGTCCGAACCGCCGGCAGCAGGGTCTTCACCAGCAGCTTGGGGTCGTTGATGTTCAGGTAGGGGTACAGGAATTTGGTCTGCTTCAGCCGGTCCATGTTGCCGTTCAGCAGCTCGGCATAGTAGGCCACCACCGGGCAGTTGTAGTGGTTGTCCCCGGCGTGCTCATCGGTGTTGTAGCTGAGGCAGGGGTAGAAGATCGCGTCCACGCCCAGATCCATCAGCTGCTCCATATGGCCGTGCATGATCTTGGCCGGATAGCAGGCCGTGTCCGAGGGAATGGAAAACTGGCCCTTTTCATAAGTACGGCGGGTGGACAGACCGGACAGCACCACCTCGTAGCCCAGGGTGGTGAATATCCCGTGCCACAGGGGCCCCAGCTCATACATGCCCAGAGCCAGGGGCATGCCGATTCTTCCCCGGCGACCCGGTCTGGGCCGGTAGCCGGCCGCCAGCTCCCGCTTCCAGACATAGACATTGGGCAGCTCCTCCGCAGCCTTGGTCACGCCCGCGCCCTTCTGGCACTGGTTGCCGGAAATAAACCGCTTGCCGCCGGAGAAGGTGTTGATGGTCAGATGGCAGTGGTTGGTGCAGCCGTTGCAGACCGTTGCCTTGGAGTGGTGTTCAAAGGCGGCCAGGGCCTCGGGAGAAATAAGCCTGCTGGTTTCAAAGCGCATGGCGTGCAGGGCCGCGCCGTAGGCGCCCATGAGGCCTGCGATCACCGGACGGATGACCTCCGTCCCCAGCTCCAGCTCAAAGGCCCGCAGCACCGCGTCATTGAGGAAGGTGCCGCCCTGCACCACCACATGGCGGCCCAGCTCCTCGGGGGAGTTGGCCCGGATGACCTTGTAGATGGCGTTTTTCACCACGCTGACGGACAGGCCGGCGGAGATATCCTCCACCGTGGCGCCCTCCTTCTGGGACTGCTTCACGGAGGAGTTCATAAACACCGTGCAGCGGCTGCCCAGATTCACCGGCGCCCGGCTCTCCAGACCCCGTTTGGCAAACTCAGATACCCCATAGCCCATGGAACGGGCAAAGGTTTCGATAAAGGAGCCGCAGCCGGAGGAACAGGCCTCGTTGAGCAGGATCGAATCGATGGCCCCGTTTTTGATGCGGAAGCACTTGATGTCCTGGCCGCCGATGTCCAGAATAAAATCCACGTCCGGCTGGAAATAGCGGGCCGCCGTATAGTGGGCAATGGTCTCCACCACACCCTCGTCCACGCCGAAGGCGTGCTGAATCAATTCTTCGCCGTAGCCCGTGCAGGCGGCGCCGCAGATGGTCACCCGATGGCCGCAGCGGTCATAGATGGTCTGTAGCTGCTGGCGCACCAGGGCCACGGGGTTGCCTTTGTTGGAGCTGTAGTAGCTGTACAGGAGCTTTTTATCTTCGGAAATCAGGGCCAGCTTGGTGGTGGTGGAGCCGCAGTCGATGCCCAGCCAGGCCCGGCCGGTATAGGTATCCAGATCCCTGGTCTCCACCGTGGCCCTGGCGTGGCGGGCCGCAAAGGCCTCGTAGTCCTCCCGGGAGGCAAAGAGCGGGGCCAGCCGCTGCCGCGAGGTTTTGGCGGCGGCACTGTCCTCCAGGGCCTTGCACAGGGTCCCACAGGTATAGGTTTTTCCGCTCTCCCGGCCATAGATGGCCGCGCCCATGGCGACTGCATAGCGGCCGTATTCCGGGAACACCGCCGTGGTCTCGTCCAGCTTCAGGGTCTCCCGGAACCGCTCCCGCAGGCCCTTGCAGTAATACAGCGGGCCGCCCAGGAACATGACCTTGGGCTCGATTTTCCGTCCCTGTGCCAGGCCGGTGATGGTCTGGTTGACCACGGCCTGATAGATGCTGGCCGCCACGTCGGCCTTGCTGGCGCCCTGGTTCAGAAGGGGCTGAATGTCGCTCTTGGCAAAGACGCCGCACCGGGAGGCGATGGGATACAGCCGCACATGCTCCAGGCTGGCCCGGTCCATTTCCTCCACGGTCATATCCAGCAGCACGGCCATCTGGTCGATGAACGCGCCGGTACCGCCGGCACAGCTGCCGTTCATGCGCTCGTCCACGCCGCCCTTGAAGAAAATCACCTTGGCGTCCTCACCGCCCAGCTCAATCACCGTGCCGGTGTCCGGCGCCATGCGCCGCACCACTTCACCGGTGGCATAGACCTCCTGGACAAAGGGAATTCCGGCCGCTTCCGCCATGCCCAAGCCGGCAGAGCCGGAGATGGCCGCCGTGAAGCTTCTGCCCCGGAGCAGCGGCTCCATCCGCTGCACCAGCTCCAGGGTTTTGGTGCGCACCTGGGAAAAGTGGCGCTCATAGGCTTGAAAAAGAACCGACTCTCCCTCCAGCAGCACGGCTTTTGCCGTTGTGGAGCCGATGTCGATTCCGAGTGTCAGAGATTCGATGGGTTTCACTGAGCTTCCTCCATTTTACCGTCAGGGATGCTTCGATTTATTGTTACATTCTAGCGCGTTTTTCCGGATTTTTCAATTGGAATTCCCATAGCAATTGTGTCCAGACTGTAAAATCTGAGCAGGTTTTTGACAGCCGCCCGGAATTGCGGTATACTGGCGGCAGAAAGGACTGATTCCCATGCACACATTTGAAGCGATTCTCTTTGATCTGGACGGCACCCTGCTGCCCATGGATCTGGAGCAGTTTACCAAGGTCTATTTCGGCCTGCTGGCCCGCCGGTTCTCCCAGTACGACGCCAAGACGCTCATTTCCGCCGTGTGGGAGGGCACCCGGGCCATGACCGCCAACGACGGCGCCATGACCAACGAGGCCCGGTTCTGGCAGGTGTTCTCCGGCCTCATGGGCCGGGAGGTGCTGGACCGTATGCCGGAATTTGACGAGTTCTACCGCACGGATTTCCATCTGGCCAAAGCGCTGACCGGCCCCAATCCCCTGGCCCGTCCGCTGGTGGAGCAGGCCCGGCAGAAGGCCGGACGGGTGGTGCTGGCCACCAATCCCCTCTTCCCCGCTTGCGGCGTGGAGGCCCGTCTCAGCTGGATCGGCCTGAAGCCGTCGGACTTTGACTATGTGACCACCTATGAGAATTCCAGCTTCTGCAAGCCCAATCCCGCCTACTACCAGCATATCTGCCGGACTCTGGATTTAGACCCGGCAAGCTGCCTGATGATCGGAAATGACCTGCAGGAGGACGCCCAGGGTGCCGCCCGGGCGGGACTGCAGGTTCACATCGTCACCGACTGCCTCATCTCCCACGGCCTGTCCCCGGACGGCTGGCAGAGCAGCACCCTGGCACAGCTGACAAAGCAGCTGTAATCAAAAATGGGCCTGCCGCAAAATTGCAAGTTTGCACAAACGCAGGCTGCACCAAAAGCCTCCCCTGTGCAAGGGGAGGTGGCCCGAAGGGCCGGAGGGGTTGTGTGCAGGCAATCGGTGCCAGCAACGACCCCTCAGTCAGCCTTGAGGCTGACAGCTCCCCTTACGCAGGGGAGCCTTTGGGTGCGGTCATCTCTTGTGCTGATTGCGAATTTTGCGGCAGGCCCTGTTTTTCAGTCCTGCGCCGACAGTTCCACCGCGTGGCGGACGAAGGACAGGGGTGGCACCGGCTTCGGCAGCTTCATCCGGAAGCGGCTCTGGGGCGTTTTCGGCTCCAGCAGGATGTTTCCCTCCAGGTCCTCCATGGGCGGCACCGTCACGGAGAACGGCTTGCAGTCCGGGCCCACCAGCTCCACCGTGTCTCCGGCGACAAACTTATTCCGCAGGCTCAGGACGGCGTTCCCTGCCTGGTCGCAGTGTTCCACCACGGCGCAGATCTGCCAGTCCCGCAGATAGCGGCCGTTGGCCGTATACTGGCCCGGCTGGCCGTAGAAAAAGCCGGTGGCGTAGGGCCGGTGGGAGACATGCTCCACCTCGTCCCGCCACACCGGATCCACAGGCCGGCCGGCGTGCACGTCGTCCAGCACATGGCGGTAGGCGCCGGTGACAATGGCGGCGTAATAGCCGGATTTCGCCCGCCCTTCAATTTTCAGGCAGTCCACCCCGGCGTCCATCAGGTCGTCCAGGTGATCGATCATGCACATATCCCGGGAATTCAGGATGTAGGTACCCTGCTGGTCCTCAAACACCGGGAAATACTCGCCCGGACGTTTTTCCTCCATGAGGGCGTACTGGTAGCGGCAGGGCTGGGCGCAGGCGCCCCGGTTGGAGTCCCGGCCCGTCATATAGTTGCTCAGCAGGCACCGGCCGGAGTAGCTGACGCACATGGCGCCGTGGCAGAAGGTCTCAATTTCCAGCTGCGGATCCACCTTGGCCCGGATTTCCCGGATTTCCTCCAGGGACAGCTCCCGGGCCAGGACCACCCGCTGGGCCCCCAGGTCGAACCAGGCCTGGGCGCAGGCATAGTTGCCGATGGACTGCTGGGTGGAGATATGGCGCTCACAGTGGGGCGCGTATTGCTTTGCCATCTGAAATGCTCCCAGATCCGCCAGAATCAGGGCATCCACCCCGGCATCGTCCAGCATCTCCAGATACGCGGGCAGCCGGGCCGCCTCGTCGTTGCGGGGCATGATATTCACGGTCACATGGGCCTTGACCCCGTGGGCGTGGGCATAGGCCACGGCTTTGGGCAGCTCCTCCGGGGTGAAATTTCCGGCAAAGGAGCGCATGCCGAAGCTGGTTCCGGCCAGATACACGGCGTCGGCCCCGTAGGCCACCGCCAGCTGCAGCCGCTCCCAGTCCCCGGCGGGACACAGAAGCTCGGGTTTTTTACGGTTTACCATAGAATCCTCCCAACAGAATCCAGCACCAGGG
>JAEDJR010000094.1 GCA_016296235.1 Oscillospiraceae bacterium | reverse complement strand
GGCGGTCTGTCCAACAACTCCAACGGCGCTCCCAAGCACATCCGTCCCATCATGGACTCCGCCCTGGTGGCCATGTGCATGATGCAGGGCCTGACCTCCGCTATCGTCAACCCCAACGACCTGCGGCTGATGGAGACCATCAAGTCCTGCGACCTGTTCAAGAACAACGAGCTGTACTCCGACTCCTATCTGGAAGTGTAAGGCTCCATCCTGCAACCAGGCGTGCTCCGGCACGCCTGGTTTTGCGCATCAAAGAGGCCTGTCTTAGAGTGCGCTGCGGTGAATGAAAACCGGACGTAGGGGCGGCTGATAGCCGCCCCTACGACAGTCTGAGAAGATGCGCTTCGTCACACTTGGCTATTTGTTTTCCAAAGGAGACCACAAAAATCCACGAAAAACTCTATACAAACGGACTGGATTTTGGTATATTAGAACGTGGATAAGGATATGTCCCCATGGGACAACTATAAGGAGGTTATTTCGTTATGAGTGTGTTAACCGATCTGATCTACGGCGGTTCCAACGCCGTCGCAGGCCTCACCGAAGGAGCTGTCAACGACGCAATTGCCAAATATGGCGCTGACAAGGAAATTGCCTTCCCTGATACTGCCTATTTCTTCCCCACGATTTATGCAGCCACCGGTGTCAAGGTAAAAACCCTGGGCGACCTGCCTGCCTGCGTGGGCGTGCTGAAAAGCCTGATTACCAACCAGGAGGATCTGGGCCAGGCTTTGAACGCCGGTCTGGCTACCGCCGTCGGTGCGGAAATCCTGGAAGGCCTCAAATATGTGGACGGCGGCGATCCCTACGCCAACGATTCCGGCATCGGCTTCGTGCCCGATCCCATCATCCGTTCCCTGGGCGTGCCCCTGGTCACCGGCGATATCCCCGGCGTGGCCGTAGTTCTGGGCAAGGCTGAGAACCCTGCCGATGTGGCCAAGGTGGTCAAGGACTATCAGTCCAAGGGCATCCTGACCTTCCTGGTGGGCGATGTCATTGAGCAGTGCGCCGAGGGCGGCGTCAAGATGGGTCTGGAGCTCCGCGTGGTGCCCCTGGGCCATGATGTGACCTCCGTGATCCACGTGGTCACCGTGGCCATCCGCGCGGCCCTGATTTTCGGCAACGTGCAGCCCGGCGATCTGGGCGGCCTGCTGGACTATACCAAGAACCGCGTTCCCGCGTTCGTCAACACCTTCGGCGCCATCGACGCTGTGGTGGTCTCTGCCGGCGCCGGCGCCATCGCCCTGGGCTTCCCCGTGGTGGTGGACATCGACCTGGGCGAGAACCAGGTGCCCGGCGCTCTGGAGTCCGTCTGCGACCATGCCGATACCGTCAAGAAGTCCCTGGAGCTGCGGGGCATCAAGATCAAGTCCAAGGAGCTGCCCATCCCCGTGGCCTTCGCCGCCGCCTTTGAGGGCGAAATCATCCGCAAGGCCGATGTGAAGGCCGAATTCTGGTCCGGCAAGAACCCCACCGCCGAGCTGGTGCTCATGAAGGACATGAGCGAGGTGGAGGATCACAAGCTGACCATTGTCGGCCCTGACCTGGACAGCGGAAACCGGGATTTCGCCCTGGCTACTTATGTGGAGGTCGCCGGCAAGAAGATGCAGGCCGACTTCGAATCCGTCATCGAGCGGAAGATTCACGCCTGGTTCAACTACATGGAGGGCGTCATGCACACCGGCCAGCGGAATCAGATCCGCATCCGCGTGTCCAACGCCGCCTATGAAAACGGCCTGCGGCTGAAGCATTTCGCCGAGGTTCTGTACCATATGATTATGGACGAATTTGACGCTGTCGTGGACAAGTGCCAGGTGACCCTGATTACCGACCGGGATCAGGTGCAGGCATTCCTGAACGACGTTGCCACGCCGCGCTACAACGCCCGCGACGACCGTCTGGCCTCCATGACCGACGAGGCCGTGGACCGCTTCTACACCTGCATCCTGTGCCAGAGCTTCGCCCCCGCCCACTGCTGCGTGGTTACCCCCGAGCGTCTGGGCCTGTGCGGCGCAGTCTCCTGGCTGGACGCCAAGGCTACCAACGAGCTGAACCCCAACGGCCCCTGCCAGCCCATCCTGAAGGAAGGCTGCATCGACGAGCGCACCGGCCGCTATGAGACCGTCAACAAGATGGTGGAGGAAGCCACCCACGGCGCCGTGCAGTCCGTGACCCTGTACTCCATCCTGGAGGATCCCATGACCTCCTGCGGCTGCTTCGAGTGCATCTGCGGCATCGAGCCTGCCTCCAACGGCTTCATCGTGGTCAACCGCGAGTACAAGGGCATGACCCCTGCCGGCATGAGCTTCGGCGAGCTGGCCTCCTGCACCGGCGGCGGCGTCCAGACTCCCGGCTACATGGGCCACGGCCGTCACTTCATCTCCTCCAAGAAGTTCATCTACGCCGAGGGCGGCATCGAGCGCATTGTCTGGATGCCCAAGGAACTGAAGGACGACGTGGCGGAGAAGCTCAACGCCACGGCCAAGGAGCTCTACGGCATCGACAACTTCACCGACATGGTGGCCGATGAGACCATCTGCACCGAAGTGGATGACCTGATGAACTTCCTCACCGAGAAGAACCATCCCGTTCTGTCCATGGAGCCTCTGATGTAACGTACGATTTTTGTTCAAACAGCCTCGTGCCCCCTTCTCAGGGGGCTGGCTGCCTGAAGGGCAGACTGGGGGTTGCAGCAGGCTTGCAATTGTATCGTTTGATCGGTAAAAGCGCAGGCCGATACAACCCCCAGCCTTGCTGTGCCCGGGGAGGGGGCACGAGGATCTTGAAACACACTGCACAGCGGGGAACCTGGGGGAAGTGTGAACTGCTGGGAGCGGACGAACGCCGTTGGGGGAAACGGCGCTGGTCCGGATTCAACAATCCATAGAAAGGGAATACCGCCATGTATCAAGTTACCTTTACCTTTGAAAACCAGGATCCTGTTGTGGTCACGGCGGCGCCGGACGCCAGCCTGCTGGAGGTCGCCCGGAATGCCAATGTGGCCATTGACGCACCCTGCTCCGGCAACGGCTCCTGCGGCAAGTGCCGCGTGAAGCTGATTGCGGGCCAGCTGGACAGTCCCCGGACCGGCCATATCTCCGAGGAGGAATACGCCGACGGCTGGCGGCTCAGCTGCGGCAGCAAGATTCTCTCCGATGTGACGGTGCTGGTGCCGGACATCGCCTCGGCCTACCAGAGCCGCATGAAAACGGCGGATCTGTCCTCCGGTGAGGAGATTGCCACCTTTGAGCGGCTGCAGCAGGCCATTCAGGACGCCGGTGTGGCGTTCCGCAACGACTTTGTAACGCAAACAGTGACCATGGACGCGCCGACTCTGGACGACACCATGCCGGACAACGAGCGCCTGACCTGGGCCATCCAGGCACAGATGGGCGTGGAGACCGTGGAGCTGCCCTATTTCGTCATGAAAAAGCTGGCGTCCGTGCTGCGGGCGGCAGATTTCTCGGTCAAGGTCGTGGGTGAGAAGCGCGGCGGCCACCTGAAGGTCTACGACGTGACGGCGGAGGACGCGCCGGTCTGCGCCATGGCTGTGGATATCGGCACCACCACCGTGGCGGCCGTGCTGGTGGATCTGTTCACCGGCAAGCTCCTGGCCAAGGCCTCCTCCGGCAACGGCCAGATCCGCTACGGCGCCGACGTCATCAACCGCATCGTGGAGCAGGGCAAGGATGGCGGCGTCAAGCGCCTCCAGGACGCCGTGGTCAAGGAGACCCTGCGGCCCATTCTGGCCGGCCTGTGCGCCAGCGCCAAGATCAAGGCCAGCCGCATTTTCCGCGTCTGCGTGGCCTCCAACACCACCATGAACCACCTGCTGCTGGGCGTGGACGCAGCGCCCGTGCGTATGGAGCCTTATATTCCGTCCTTCTTCCATGTCCACGGCCTCAAGGCCGCCGACATCGGCCTGGCCGTGAACCCCTCCGCCGACCTGCGGATTGCGCCCAATATCGGCTCCTATGTGGGCGGCGACATCACCGCCGGTACGTTTGCCACCCTGCTGTGGAACAAGGAGGAGTTCAGCCTCTTCGTGGATCTGGGTACCAACGGCGAAATCGTGTTCGGCAACCAGGACTTCATGATGTCCTGCGCCTGCTCCGCCGGTCCGGCCTTTGAGGGCGGCGACATCAGCTGCGGCATGCGCGCCACCGACGGCGCCATTGAAGCCGTCACCATCGATGTGGACACCATGGAGCCCACCTTCAAAATCGTGGGCGATGAGGGCCAGCAGCCTGTGGGCCTCTGCGGCTCCGGCATCATCGACCTGATTTCCGAGCTGTTCCGCTGCGGAATCATCAACGCCAAGGGCCTGTTTGTCCGGGAGGGCAGCCGGGTGGCCCATGACCACCACGGCACCGGCCGGTATATCCTGGCCACCCCGGCGGAATCCGCCACGGGCCGGGAGATCGCCCTGACGGAGGTGGATATCGACAGCTTCGTCCGGGCCAAGGGCGCCATCTACTCCGCCATCGACACCCTGCTGAGCTCCCTGGATATGGACGCCTCGGTGCTGGAGCACGTCTATGTGGCCGGCGGCATCGGCAGCGGAATCAATATGAAAAACGCCATCAACATCGGCATGTTCCCCGCCGTGGAGCTGGAAAAATACGAATATGTGGGCAACTCCTCCCTGGCCGGCGCCTACGCCATGGTGCTGTCCGACGACGCCAACGAAAAGGTGGAGGACATTGCCCGGAACATGACCTATGTGGAGCTGTCCACCCATGTGGGCTATATGGACAACTTTGTGGCAGCCTGTTTCCTGCCCCACACCGACGCCGCCCGGTTCCCGGACAGCGTGCAGGAACGATAAGGAGGGCGCCATGGAAGTAGTCAATCACAAGGAAGGCGTGCCCTTTGAGCATTACGTCGAGCTGTTCCGGAATCTGAAGCCGGAGGAGGCCTGCGCCCGCACCGGCGCTGCCTTTGACGGGACGGCCTTCACTCTGCGGCTGGTCAACGCGGAATATAAAATCACCTGGCCCGATTACAGCATCACCGCCGACCGGGATGACGCCTTTGCCCTGAAGGCCCTGCCGGGACAGACCTTCCTGCTGCGCTGGCTGCTGGAGGGTAAGGCTGTGCCGGCCCGGGGGCAGTTCAAGACCTTCCGGGAGATGCCCTGGGGCGAGCTGTACATCCAGCCCTTTACGGGCCGGTGCCTGACCCGGGCGGCCTTCACCTTCGGCACCCGGGTGGCGCAGTTTGCCGCCGCCATGGAAAAGCTGGGGGCCAAAAAGCTCCCCCACGGCGACGCCGCCTACGAGCTGGAGCTGCTGCCGGGCTATGCCATGCAGCTGATCGTCTGGGCCGGGGACGATGAATTCCCGCCCAACAGCCAGATTCTCTACTCCGACAACTTCGCCGACAGCTTTGCCGCCGAGGACCGGGTCGTAGCAGGGGATATTCTGATTTCCATCGTCAAGGCGAATCTGTAAACAAAAGCCTGGGGTCTGTCGCAAAATGCGCAAGATACACAAATAATGACCGCACCAAGGCTCCCCTACAATAGGGGCCGACTCCCCTTGTCAAGGGGAGATGTCGCGAAGCGACAGAGGGGATAGGGATGCTGTCAGCGAAGCTGACTGAGGGGTGTCAAACTACCGTTTTTATCCGCAAATGCAGCGGTTTTGGAAGCTTGACACCCCTCCGCTTCGCTTTCGCTCAGCACCTCCCCTATTGTAGGGGAGGTATTGGGTGTAGCCTGTGTTTGTGCAAAAATGCATTTTTGCGACAGACCCCAGTTTTTTGCCAAAACATCCGGATTGGGCCAACCGTGCGTTTGAATGGGAAATGCCTGTCATATTATACAAAAAACAGAGATAATTTTAATCGTATATTTCTACCGGAATGGATTGACGGAAGCTCGGAAGGATGGTAGAATTTAATCGATAAAAAACTACGCAATCATACAGATTGCATTGCAGACGTAGCGAAAATTCTACAAATTGATTGATTCGAGGGGTTCGCTGCCGGGCAATACCGCGGCGGTCCCAACCGGCGACCGTCTGCCGCCGGACGCGTTCCATCCAAATTTGATCTACGACAAGGAGAATGTGCAATGGACTTTACTCAGAATTCCTGCCGTGAATTTGTGACGGTTCTGGCCTCCAATGCGCCGGTTCCCGGCGGCGGCGGCGCTGCGGCTCTGGTGGGCGCCATCGGAACCGCCCTGGGCAACATGGTGGGCTCCCTCACCGTGGGCAAGAAGAAGTACGCCGATGTGGAGGCGGAGATCATCGCCCTCAAGGCCAAGTGCGACGATCTGCAGACCCAGCTGATGGATCAGGTTCCCGCCGACGCCGTGGGCTTCGAGCCTCTGGCCAAGGCCTATGGCATCCCCAAGGACGATCCCAACCGGGATCAGATTCTGGAAGAAGCCACCCTGGTGGCCTGCCAGGTTCCCGTGAAGATCATGGAGCTGTGCTGCGAATCCCTGGACGCCATTGCCGTCTTTGCCGCCAAGGGCAGCCGTCTGGCTGTTTCCGACGCCGGCTGCGGCGCCGTCTGCGTCAAGGCCGCCCTGCAGGCTGCCTCCCTCAACGTGTTCATCAACACCAAGACCCTGAAAAACCGGGAAGTGGCCGAGGAAATGAACGCCCGGTGCCTGGGTATGCTGGACAAGTACTGCGCCCTGGCCGACGAAATTTTTGAAACGGTGAAAGCCGGTTTCTTCAAGTAAGAGAGGAGAACAATCATGGCAAAACTGCTGTTAGGAAAAGAAGTCAATGAAAAGCTCAACGCCCGCATCATCGCCGACTGTGAGGCCCTGAAGGCCCGGGGCGTTCAGCCCACCCTGGCCATTGTCCGCTGCGGCGAGCGTCCCGACGACCTGAGCTACGAAAGCGGCGCCACCAAGCGTGCCCAGACCCTGGGCGTGGCGGTGGAAAAGTTCGTCCTGCCCGAGGACGTGACTAAGGAAGAGCTGCTGCAGGTCATCGACGGCATCAACGCCAACGATCAGATTCACGGCGTGCTGATGTTCCGGCCCCTGCCCAAGCACCTGAAGGCCGATCAGGATGAGATCTGCAACCGCCTGGATCCCCGGAAGGACGTGGATGGCATGACCGACGGCTCCAACGCCGGCGTGTTCATGGGCAAGCAGCTGGGCTTCGCTCCCTGCACCCCCTCCGCCTGCATGGAGATTCTGGATCACTACGGCATCGACTGCACCGGCAAGAAGGCCGTGGTCATCGGCCGCAGCCTGGTGGTGGGCAAGCCTGCAGCCATGATGCTCATGGCCAAGAACGCCACCGTCACCGTCTGCCACACCCGCACCAAGGACGTGCCCTCCGTGACCCGGGAGGCTGACATCGTGATCTCCGCCGCCGGTGTTCTGAAGAGCCTGACCAAGGACTATGTCCGGCCCGGCCAGATCGTGGTGGACGTGTCCATCAACTGGGATGCCGAGAAGATCAACAGCAAGGGCGGCAAGGGCGGCATCGCCGGCGACGCGGTGTTTGAGGAAGTGGAGCCCATCGTGGACGCCATCACCCCCGTTCCCGGCGGCGTGGGCGCCGTCACCACCTCCGTGCTCATCGGCCATGTGGTCGAGGCTGCCAAGCGGAGCCTGAAGTAAGAATAGACGATTCAGGGGTCAGGAATTTCTGGCCCCTGTGTTTTCCGGAGGAGAGAGAGTCATGAATCAAAAATGGAAATCCCTGGACGCCAGCCGTACCCTGAAGGCCGTGTT
>JAEDJR010000093.1 GCA_016296235.1 Oscillospiraceae bacterium | reverse complement strand
GCCACCTGATGGCCACCATCGTCTGCCCCAGATTCCGCCCCGCCATGGCGACGGTTCGTCCCGGCGTCATGAAAAAGCGTCCCTTTGACGCCGCCAAAGCCGAGGCCGTGGAGATTCTCCACCCCGCCTTCGAGCTGTCCGCCGCCGACATCAGAACCGAGGTTCTGGAGGTGGTCAAGTCCGCCAAAAAGCTGGTCGATCTCATCGGCGCCGACTTTATCGTCTCCGTGGGCCGCGGCATTGCCAAGGACGTGGAGACCGGTCTGAAGCTGGCCCAGGAGCTGGCCGAGGAGCTGGGCGGCGTGGTCGGCGCGTCCCGTGCCGTGGTGGACGCCGGCTGGCTGTCCGCCGATCATCAGGTGGGTCAGACCGGCAAGACGGTCCATCCCAAGGTCTATGTGGCCCTCGGCATCTCCGGCGCCATCCAGCACAAGGCCGGCATGCAGGAATCCGAGTGCATCATCGCCGTCAACAAGAGCGAAACCGCGCCCATTTTTGAATGTGCCGACTACGGCATCTGCGGCGATCTGTTCAAGGTCGTGCCCGAGCTGATCGAATCCATCCGTGCCGTGAAGGCCGGCAGATAATCCTCCGGCAGCACAACGGGAGTGATGCAATGAAACCGCATTCAGACCAGACCATCGGCAGCGCCCTGCAGGCGGCTGCGGCAGTTTTCCCGGACCGGCCTGCGGTCATTGACCCCACGGTGTCCTATTCCTACGCCGAGCTGGACCGGATGGCGGACCGGATGGCCCGGTACTACCTCTCCTGCGGGGTCGGGAAGGGCGACCATGTGGGCATTGTGTACCGGGACTGCGCCGCCATGCTGGTGCAGCTCTACGGTATCTGGAGAATCGGCGCGGTGGCCGTGCCCCTTTGTACCAGCTACACAGAGGCGGAGCTGGTGCACTGTATCCGCACCGCCGACATCCAGCTGCTGATTCTGGGCAGCAGCCAGACCGGGGAATCCTACGCCCGCCTGCTGGACTGCTCCAGGTTCCCGGTGCCGGTGGTGCCCATGGATCTTCTCACCGGCGATCTCATCCAGGCCAAATCGGCATCCGTCCCTCTGTGTGTGCTGGAGCAGGCCAAGCGCGCCGTTCGCCCGGAGGACCCGGACACCATCCTCTTCACCTCCGGCACCACCGGTCCGACCAAACCGGTTCTCACCACCCACGCCTCCCGGGTCGCCACCCTGCAGGCCCAGGCCCAGGTTCTCAGCGTGGAGCCCACGGACCGGTTCTGCTCCGCCCTGCCCATGTACCACTGCTTCTCCCTGACGGCCACGGTCCTGGCGGCCATGGCCGCCGGGGCCTGCGTGGTATTCCCGGCAGACCGGCATACCCGGACCATTCTTCAGGCCGTCGAGACCCACCGCTGCACCATTCTCACGGCCGTTCCCACCCTATTCTCCGCCCTGATCCGCCGTCTGGAAACGGAATCCTACGATCTGTCCTCCCTGAAAAAAGGCATGATCGGCGGCTCGTCCTACACGGAGGAGTTCTTCTGCCGGGTATCCGAACGGTTGGGCCTGGTTCTGGTTCCCTCCCTGGGGCAGACGGAGGCCACGGCGGGAATTACCTCCGCCTCCGTGGACGATCCCTTGGAGGTTCGCGCCAGAACCATCGGCAGGTTCTTCCCCGGCGTGGAGGGCTGCATCAAGGACATCCAGACCGGCGGCATTCTGCCCCCCGGGCAGGAGGGCGAAATCTGCGTCCGGGGCTACAACGTGATGCAGGGCTACTACAAGCAGCCGGAGGCCACCGCCGCCGTCATCGATAAGGACGGCTGGCTCCACTCCGGCGACCTGGGCAAACTGGACAGGCAAGGCTATGTCTGCTATACCGGGCGGCTGAAGGAGCTGATTATCCGGGGCGGCGAGAACATCGCGCCGTCGGAGATTGAAGCCCTGCTCCTGGCCGACCCCAGAATCCGTTCGGCCAAGGTCGTGGGCGTCCCCGATCCTCACTATACGGAGGAAATCTGCGCCTGCGTCGTCCCGGCGTCGGAGCTTTCCGCCGAAGAGGTCCGCAGCATTGTCAGGCAGCGGGCCGCCTATTTCAAGATTCCCCGCTATGTGCTGTTTTTCCGGGAGCTGCCCATGACCTCCGTGGGCAAGATCGACGTGAAGGCTCTGCGGAAGCTGGCAGCGGAACAATTTGGAGGTACCCCATGAAGAACGTCAACCGTTGGTTCTACGCCGTCATCGGCGTGATGATCCTGCTGCTGGTCGGCATGGTATACGCCTGGAGCGTCCTGTCCACCCCCATCGCGCAGGAATTCCCCGACTGGTCCGCGGCGCAGCTGTCGCTGACCTTCACCATCGTCATGATCTTTTTCTGTGTCGGCTGTATGGCCGGCGGCTTTCTGGCCGGCAGGGTGGATGCGAAATACTACATTTGGATCTCCGCCGTGCTGTTCCTGGCAGGCTTTTTCCTCGCTTCCAGGATGCAGACCCCGGCCATGCTCTATCTGGGCTTCGGCGTGATCTGCGGCTTTGCCTCCGGTCTCGCCTACAATGCCGTCATGGGCACCATCGGCAAGTGGTTCCCCGATCAGCAGGGTCTCATCTCCGGCGTGCTGCTCATGGGCTTCGGCATCAGCAGCTTTCTCATCGGAAAGCTCTATCAGGCCGCCACACCGGAGACCATCGGCGCCTGGCGCCAATCCTTTGTGGTTCTGGGCATCGTGACGGCGGTGGTTCTGGCGGTCTGCGGCTTCTTCGTAAAGAAGCCCGGCGCCGGCTTCCAGCCCCCCGCCGCCGCCAGGCAGCGCAAGCGCTATGAAAACCCCGTGGCCATGGAGGCCTCCACCGGCGTCATGCTCCATAAGCCCGCCTTCTGGCTGTATTACCTGTGGGCCGTGCTCACCAGCGCTGCCGGACTGGCTCTGGTGTCCCAGGCCACCGGCATCGCCCGGGAAATCGGCGCCGCCGTCTCCGCCGGTACCATCGCCACGGTGGTGGGCCTGATCTCCATCTTCAACGGCATCGGCCGCGTCATCCTGGGCGGCCTGTTTGACAAGGCGGGCCGCAGCGTCATCATGCAGACGGTCAATGTGCTGTTCATCCTGGCCAGTCTGGTCATGGCCCTTGCCCTGCGCACCGGGAGCTTTGCAATCCTGGTGGCCGGTTTCATCGTGGGCGGTCTGGCCTACGGCGGTGTCACCCCCACCAACTCCGCCTTCGTCAGCTCCTACTACGGCATGAAGCACTATCCCCTGAATTTCTCCATGATTAACACCAATCTGATCCTGGCGTCCTTCGGCAGCACCCTGGCCGGTGCGCTCTACGACATGACCGGCTCCTTTATGAGCACCTATGTGATGATGGGCGTCCTGGCTGCGGCAGGCATCCTCGCCTCCGCCGCCATCAGCCTCTGCGACCGCCGGACCCTGGCGGCCGGGAAGTGAGGAGCGCCCTATGTTTGAGGAACTCTATGCTCCCATCCCCGATACCGGACAATACCTGGCCCGGATCGGCCTGGACGCCGCCCGGTTCTCCCCCACGGCCCAGGGGCTCTGCGACCTGGTTCAGGCCCATCTGACCCATGTGCTCTTTGAGGCGGCGGATATCTGGGCCAAGGGCGCCGTGCCCAGTCTTGCGGTGGAGGATCTGTTCCGGAAGGTGGTCGTGGAGCGGCGGGGCGGCTTCTGCTTCGAGCTCAACAGCCTCTTCTGCGCCCTGCTCAAAGCCCTGGGTTACGAGGCCCATATGGTCATCGCCCACATCGTCCGGGGAAAGGACTACCTCCCCGTTCCCACCCACTGCGCCGTGATCTGCACCGTGGATGGGATGGAGTATTACTGCGATGTGGGCTACGGCGGACCGGCGCCCTTCGGCCCCGTGGCCTGTGACGGCCGGTTCCACCACGGTTTCCGCATCGCCTCCGAGGGGATCTGCCGTGTATTGGAAGCCCGGCGGGAGGAGGACAGCCCGGAAGCCATCATTCAGTATAAGAATGTGCCGGTGCAGCCGGTGGAGCTGATTCCCCTGGTGTTCTTCATTTCCCAGCAGCCCGACTCCCCCTTCCGCACCGGATTCTTCGCCAACATCTGCCTGCCGGGCGGCAGCGCCGCGATTCGCGGCGGCGTGTTCACCCTCCACGACGGCAGTACCCATATGGAGCGCCCTGTGGAAAACAGGCAGGATCTGAAGCAGCTGCTGGCAACCTACTTCCAGGTTGACCCCGAGGTTCTCCCATGCGGGATTGACAGCACAAACAGACCGGCCCCGGCCGCATCTTCTCCCAAATCGGGATCAGGATGCAGCCGGGGCCGGTTTTCCTGTTTCATGCTTCTTATTGCACCGGGCCGCAGCTGGGGCAGCCGCTGCCGTACTGCTGCAGCAGCTGGAAGGAGATGGCCGTGTCGGCCTCCTCCAAAGAGGCGTAGCCCAGGCACTTCACGGAATTGAGCTGAATCTCCCGGGCCAGGTCGATGCCCTGGGCCTGCAGGGCCTCCATATGTGCCAACAGCGCCCGCAGGGTGTCCTCCGAATAGGTCATCAGCTCTCCCACCTGATATGTCTCGATGGACGCCCAACCGCCGGATTCCCCGGCCTCTCCGGCCCTAAGGGGTCTGCTTCCCATGGCAAGGCCGGGATAGGCGTCCCGGAGCTTCTCTGTCTGGATCAGCATCTTCTCCCAGATGGCAGCCACGAGCTTTTGTTTTTCCTCGCTGACGGGAGGCAGCTCCTGCCGGAAGAAGGCATAGCCCTCCGGGTCTGTGGTCTCCATCATGCGGATATACTTTTCCCGCACCAGGTTGCGGCCCTCGGCCCGGGCCTGCTCCAGATCCCGCAGATAGGCCTCCACGGCCTCCTGCGACCAGGCGCTGAACTGGGCCCGGCGCATGGCGTCAAAGGTGACGGGATCCTCCTGGCAGGCGGTGTGGTCCTCTCCGTTCACCGTATGGAACATGGGCCATTCAAGCTTGACGATGGCATCGATCATTTCACTGTGCTTCAACATAGTTCCCTCCTGCGGTATTTTCCGTATATTTTATGGGAAGGCCATCAGCGGCAGGGCACGAATGACCTGGTCATCGATGGTTTCCTGCACTTCCTTGGCGTGGGGCAGCAGAAAATCCGACGCGCTGCCGCTGAGCCCCTCCCGGCGAAGCGCATCGATCAGCAGGCCGCTGAGGCACTCCACGGGCTCGATCTGCGCCTCGGACACCCCTTGAACCAGCTGCTCAAAGAGGGGGCCTGCCGTTTCTCCCCACCGGGGAAGCTCCAGCAGCGCCCGGTGCGCCCACTTGTAGTAGGGGCGGTAGCGCCGCTCCAGGAGGAACACGGCCTCCTGGACGTGATCGATGAACTCCGCCAACGCCTTCATGGCGGCCACCCCATCGCCCCGCTTGAGGCACCTGGGAAAGTTGTACTGTCCCGATTGGGCCGCCAGGGCACAGCGGGCCGCCAGCTTTTTCCGGCGGACGTCCTCCGGGTAGTAGGCCTGCAGGCCGCGGCGCAGGGCGGTGAAGCTGCCCTCCCGGTCCTCAAAGACCTGGCCGTTGGTGCACACGCACAGGGCCTGGCTGGGGATGGTCAGCCACTGGGTCTGCTTCTCCGGCAGTGACGTCCTCCCCAGGAACCGGGCGTAGAAGCCCTCCGATGAAAGGACCCCCACCCTTCCCGCGCTCATGGGATCCTCCCGCAGGCGGGCGCAGCCATGCCAGCTTTTCGGCAGGGCTGCATAGACGGCCCTTACTTGATCGCCGTACCGCTCCAGATCCGCCCCGGTCAGCCAGATGCAGAACCCGGGGCCCCAGTCGTGATCCCTGGAAATCTCATCGTCGTATCCCAGACACTCGGAACCTTCTCCCACCAGTCCGGCGGCCATATGCTCCAGGACCTCCGGGCATTCCCGCTCCAGGGCGGGGCGGCCTACCTGTTCATAGTAGCGCCGGCAAAGCTCGAGACCCTTCATGCCTGCGCCTCCCGGGCCAGGGCCGCGTGCTCTTTGGCCGCCCGGACCTCCCAGTGGTCGGGGCCGTACAGCGCCTGGGCCGCCGACGACGCCTCCAGGAAGCACTGCTCCGCTTCAGCGAACCGGCCCTGACCGTAGTGAACCACGCCCAGGCCGTTGAGGGCCGCGTGGTAGTGGGGCGTCGCCGTCCCCAGCTCCTCCCGGAGCATGGCGATGGCCTCCGTCAGATTCTCCTCCGCCTCCCGGAACCGGCCCAGACGCTGATAGAGGGCGCCCAGGTTGATGAGCGACGACGCCAGCTCGTCCCGCTGGTCGGGCAGCGCCTTCAGAATCTCCGCCGCCTGAGTCTGGAGCTCCGCCGCCCGGGGCAGATCCATCCGGTCCAGGTATACCAGGCTCAGGTTGTTCAGGCCGCTGGCGTACAGGACGTGATCCGTCCCCACGGTCTGGCGGTACAGCTCCAGGCACTGGTTGAATTCCTCTTCCGCCAGATCCAGCTGCTTTGCCAGCCGGTGGGTTCCGGCCAGATTGTTGAGGGCTGTGGCGTAGGCAGAGGATTGCCGCCCCAGATGGGTCTCAAACAGGGTCATGGCCCTCCGAAAGCAGCGCTCCGCGTCCTCGTAGCGGCTCTCCCCGCGGTACAGCGCCCCCAGCTCGTTTTTCATGGCACCGCAGACCCAGCTGTCCGGCCCGTGGTCTGCCTCCACCGCCGCGTCGATCTCCAAATAACGCTCGTGGAGTGTTTCCTTTGTCAGGGTTTCCCAGGCCTCGTCGATCATCTTGAGATACTCCGTCCACTCCATCCTTTTCCGCCTCCAACCTGTGATAAGAA
The DNA here is from genome assembly GCA_016296235.1 of Oscillospiraceae bacterium. Classification (GTDB taxonomy): domain Bacteria; phylum Bacillota; class Clostridia; order Oscillospirales; family Oscillospiraceae; genus Avoscillospira. Next base: position 996 of record JAEDJR010000093.1, on the reverse strand, counting down.
TATTATATGCACAAAGCCCGCCGGCGTCAACCTTCCTCACTCGGACGGGCCAAAGCCGCTAAGTATTTTTACCTGAACCAGGGCGGCCTGGGGGTTGCTGCAAAATAGCAATCTCCCCAAACATGGGCTGCACCGAAAAAGCCTCCCCTGAGTAAGGGGAGGTGGCCCGAAGGGCCGGAGAGGTTGTGTGCAGGCAGTCGGTGCCGGCAACGCCCGCGAAGGGGTTTGTCTGAGAGGTGTAGGTGTAGGTGAGGACGGTGAATGGCTGGCCGTTATAGGTCTCGGAATATGTCTGCGTCACCGCATATTGGCTCGATGCCATGGCCAGCCATTTCTCCATGGATTCCTCCGCTTTTTCCGCGGCGTCATACCCGGCCAGCAGGACGTAGACCTGGGCGTCATACAGCTCGGCCTCCTCGCCCTCCTCGTTGACATAGTCAGAAGCCTCGCCTATGGACCAGGTGGCATAGTACATCCCCTTGGCAGCCAAAGCCTCGTTGTTCTCCCGGGGCGTCAGTCCCGCGGGGGTGTCCACCCCCAGAACGGAACCGACCGTAACCCAATCCTCATTCCAGGAGGAACCGTCTGCGGCGGTTTCCGGCAGCATCTGTCCGCAGCCGGTCAGGGCAGCGCAGAGCGCAGCAAGTACGCACAGTACAATCAACTTTTTCACGGGACCGCTCTTTCCGTCAGTTTATCCCACAGCGCCGCGCACCCCTCCGGGTACGGGGCGGTTTTCTCTGTCTGGAACCCGCGCCGGGCAAGAAACAGCTTGGACACCAGCTCCCAGCTGTCGCCGGTAATCGTCTGGCCCATAAGCTCGTAGGCGTATTCCCCAAGCTCCATGCCAGCCAGCGTTGGGCATTGCTCCCAAGCGAGATACGTCCCTTCAGCAGAGTGGTCGCCCTCCTCCGGCAGGGACCCGTCCAACTTACACAGGCTATCTAACTGATTAACAATCCTGTAAAGGGCTGTGGTTGGAGCCTTTCTGGAACC
>JAEDJR010000092.1 GCA_016296235.1 Oscillospiraceae bacterium | reverse complement strand
TGTGGTTCTCATAGAGATTGTTGAAGGTGTGGAAGAATTCCTCCTGGGTGGACTCTTTGCCGGAGATAAACTGGATATCGTCCACCAGGAACAGGTCGGCGTTGCGGTACTTGTTGCGGAATTCCTGGTTGCGGCCCTCCTGGAGGGACTGAATCAGCTCATTGGTGAACTGATCGCCTTTGATGTAGATGATATTGTACTCCGGGTGGCGGAAGTTGATCTCTCCGGCGATGGCGTAGAGCAGATGGGTTTTGCCCAGGCCCGAGGGGCCGTAGATGAACAGGGGGTTGTAGGCCTCGGCGGGCTTGTTGGCCACGGCGATGGCCGCCGCGTGGGCGAAGCGGTTGGAGGGGCCGACAATGAAGCGGTCGAAGGTGAACTGCGGGTTGTATTGGATAAACTGCGGCTTCTGGCTGCGGTTCTCGTACAGCTCCAGCTCTTCCTTGGTGAGCACCTGCACTTCCACGTCCATCTGGAACAGCTCCTTCATGGCGTCCTGGATGTAGGGAATGCAGCGGCTCTGAATCATATCCTTGCGGAACTGGGAAGGGGAGCACAAAACCAGCTTCTGATCAGTGAGCTCCACCACCTCGGCGTCGTCAAACCAGGTGGAAATGACCGTGGGAGTCAGCAGGTTTTCCATGTGCGCCAGGACCTTGGCCCAGACATAGGAAGAAGCGTACATATTCGTCTCCTTTCTGCGGGATTCACTAAAAATGGAGCAAAATACCCATATTATTTCAACGTAAATTATAGCACATTTTCGCCTCCGGCGCAAGGAAGAACGTGAAATGAAATCGGTGGAAAACTTGTGCAAAATGTGCATAAGTTTTCCACCGGGGAGAAAGAAAGAGCTGCTGTCCGATTATGATTCTCCGTCTGTGTCATCCTCTTTTGTGACGGCGGCCTGTTCGATCTTCCAGGCCTTCCAGGTCAGAATTCCCACGACAATCGCGCCGCCGCCCAGCAGGACAATCCCCGCCAGAAGCACCGTCAGGGACGGCGCGTCGGGGCCGCCCTTGAAATAGGCCGAAACCAGGCCGTACAGCCAATAAAGCACCACACCGACGCCCAGCACCCGGAACATCAGCGCACCCTTGGCGCTGCGCACCTGGCGAACCTCCTTGCCGCTTTCCGGCTCATGACGATCTTCCATCCGTTGTCGCTCCTTTTCATCTTGCGTTTTTTTGCCTTTCTGCTATGATTATAATGGAAAGAAACCGGGTTGTCTACGGCAACCTGAGAATGTGAGGCTATGATGAATCAACAGTATTGTTTTTCCGCTCCCGGCCGCACGGAGATCAGCGGCAATCACACCGACCATCAGCACGGCTGCGTCCTGGCAGCGGCGGTCAATCTGGAAACGGTGGCGGAGGTGACCCTCAACGATGACGGCGGCATCTGCAGAATATAATCCCTCGTGCCCCCTCCACAGGGGGCTCCGCGAAGCGGTGGGGGTTGTATCGTCGTGCTGTTTTTCCGTTCATGGGAGAATTGCCGGTCGAAGCAACCCCCGCCTCACTTCGTTCGGCAGCCCCCTGTATAGGGGGCACGAGGGTGCTTTGTGATCGTGATATAATTGTGAACCTATTATCAAATAATGGTTGACAATCCGGGCAGAACTGTGTATTCTAATGCTCGGAACCCAATATAGGAGGGATATCATGATGAACAAGCGATTTACAATTTACAAACTGACCACCTGCGCATTGATGGCCGCACTGATGTGCGTGCTGGGCCCCATGTCCATCCAGATCGGCCCGATCCCGGTTTCGTTTACGAACCTGGTCATTTATCTGGCTGTCTATCTCCTTGGAATGAAGGGCAGCACAATCAGCTGTCTTGTCTATCTGATTTTGGGCGCAGTCGGACTGCCTGTTTTTTCCGGCTACGCGGGCGGACTGGCCAAGCTGGCCGGCCCGACGGGCGGATATTTGATCGGCTTTATTTTCATGGCCCTGATCAGCGGCTTCGTCATGGAAAAATCCCGCGCAAATGCAGTCATCACCGTGCTTGGCATGATTGCCGCAACGTTGGTGGACTATATTTTCGGTACCATATGGTTTGTTCTGCAGATGGACTGCACCCTGTGGTACGCCCTGACCGTCTGCGTTTTCCCCTTTATTCTGGTGGATCTGGCCAAAATCCTGGTTGCAACGGCCCTTGGCAAAGCCGTCCGTCTCGCCTTGATAAAATCAAACCTGCTGCCCGCGCAAAAATAGAAACCGGCCGCTCCCGAATGCATCACGGTAAACGAAACCGTAGGGGCGGCTATCAGCCGCCCGCGATCCGAAGCATCGGGCGGCTGATAGCCGCCCCTACGTCCTGTTTCACAGCAATGACATGTAGGGCACGACCACTGGGCGTGCCGCTTGCAGGCAGCTGCATCTCTTTACCAACTGCCAAACGGCGCGCCGGGTCGTCGCGCCCTACAATGTGGGCTGTTTCGCAGCAAGGACCGTGCGGGAAGAGGCACGTCATATAAACAGGTATGCTTGCTGGGTTGCAGCTTTGTTAATTTTGCATTATAATAAGGATAGGAACTATCATACAGATAAGTGGAGTGACTTCCTATGCCTCGATTATCCCGCCCCCAGACCTCCATGCTGGAGGGCCCCATCTGGAAGGGCCTGATTTCCTTTGCCATCCCCATTTTCCTGGGGAACCTGTTCCAACAGCTCTATAACACCGCCGACACCCTGATTGTGGGCAATTTCATCGGCAAGCAGGCCCTGGCGGCGGTCAGCTCCTCGTCCAACCTGATATTTATGCTCATCGGCCTGCTCCAGGGTACGGCCCTGGGCGCCGGCGTCCTCATCGCCAAGTTCTACGGCGCCCGGGACGAGGAAAACCTCCACCTGGCCGTTCATACGGGCCTGGCCTTCGGTCTGGTGGGCGGCGTGGTGCTGACAGCCGTGGGCGTGGCCCTGACGCCCCAGATCCTGCGATGGATGGGCACGCCAACCGACGTGCTGCCCAACTCCATCGCTTATTTCCGCACCTACTTCCTGGGCGTCCTGGCGGTGTTTCTCTACAACATCTCCATGGGCATCCTCCAGAGCGTGGGCGACAGCCGCCATCCCCTGTACTATCTGATTCTCTCGTCCTTCGTCAATGTGATCCTGGACCTGCTGTTTGTGGCCGTGTTCCGGTGGGGCGTGGCGGCGGCGGCGGGGGCCACGGTAATCTCCCAGGCCGTCTCCGCCCTGCTGTGCATCCGGCGGCTGACCCGGGTGCAGGAGGTTTATCGGGTGGATCTGCGGCAGGTGCGGCTCCACCTGCCCACCCTGAAGCAGATTATCCGCTTCGGCCTGCCCTCCGGTATTCAGAATTCCGTCATCGGCCTGGCCAACGTGGTGGTGCAGGCCAACATCAACGCCTTCGGCTCCGACGCCATGGCCGGCTGCGGCTCCTATGCCAAGGTGGAGGGCTTCGCCTTTCTGCCCGTGACCTGCTTCGCCATGGGCCTGGCCACCTTTGTGGGCCAGAACCTGGGCGCCCGGCAGTATGACCGGGTTCGCCGCGGTTCCCGCTTCGGCGTGATCTGCTCCGTGGCGCTGGCGGAAGTCATGGGCGTGGCCATCTATCTGGGCGCGCCCCACCTCATCGCCCTGTTCGGCGGCGACGAATCCGTGGTGGCCTACGGAACCCGCCAGGCCCACACCGAGGCGTTGTTCTACTGCCTGCTGGCCCTGAGCCACTGCATGGCCGGAATTTTCCGGGGCGCCGGCAAGGCTACGGTGCCCATGACCGTCATGCTGCTGTGCTGGTGCGTGATCCGGGTCAGCTACATCACCGTCATGGTCAGCCTGATTCCCAACATCCTGGTGGTGTTCTCCGCCTATCCCCTGACCTGGGGTCTCAGCTCCATCATTTTCCTGATCTACTATTTCAAGGCCGACTGGATCCACACCTTTGACCGCATGGAACGCCGGCAGCGGAAAGAAGCCTGAAAAAACCCTTCAAAATCTATGAGCACCCAAAAAGGCTTCTCCTTGAGGAGAAGCCTAATCCTTATTTTGGACAGAGACTTATAAAAAAGGGGGAGCAAATCATGGACACGCAATTGATTACCCTTTGTCAGGAGCTGATCCGGCGGCCCAGTCTGTCGGGCAGGGAGGAATCCGTGGCGCAATTCCTGCGGCAGACCATGGAGGATCTGGGCTTTGACCGGGTGCAGGTGGACGCCTATGGCAGCGTCATGGGCGCGTTCCACGGCAGCCGGCCCGGCCCCACCGTCCTCATGGACGGCCACATCGACACCGTGGATCTGTCGGATCCCGACGCCTGGACCCACGACCCCTTCGGCGGGGAGCTTCAGGACGGGAAAATCTACGGCCGGGGCGCTTCGGACATGAAGGGCAGCGTGGCGGCCATGGTTCTGGCGGCAGCCCGGTTCGCCGAAACCACCGGCCGGGACTTTGCCGGTACGGTCTGGGTATCCGGCTCCGTCCACGAGGAGTGCTTCGAGGGCGTGTCCTGCCGCAGCATCTCCCAAATCACCCGGCCCGACTGCGTCATCATCGGCGAAGCCACCTCCGCCACGTTGAAGCGGGGCCAGCGGGGCCGGGCGGAGATCGTGGTGGAGACCCGGGGCAAGACCTGCCACTCCTCCAACCCCGAGGCCGGCCACAACGCGGTTTACGACATGGCGGCGGTAATCCCGGCCATCCAGGCGCTGACGCCCAACGTCCATCCGGTGCTGGGCAAGGGCATTCTGGAGCTGACGGACATCATTTCCAGCCCCTGGCCCGGGGCCTCCGTGGTGCCGGGTCTGTGCCGGGCCACCTTCGACCGGCGGCTGCTGGTGGGCGAGACGGAGGAAAGCGTCCTGGCCCAGGTGGCTGAGGCCCTGGCCCAGGTCAAGGCCCGCCTGCCCCAGCTGGACGCCCGGGCGTATCTGGCCCGGGGGGAGGCCCCCTGCTGGACCGGAGAGACCATCCGGGCCAAGCGGTTTTTCCCGGCCTGGCTCCTGGAGGAGGACCATCCCCTGGTGCAGAAGGCCCTGGCGGGCCTGCGGGCAGCGGGTCTGGAGCCGAAGCTGAGCCATTTCAGCTTCTGCACCAACGGCAGCCACTTCTGCGGCGAGGCCGACATCCCCGCGGTGGGCTTCGGCCCCAGCCTGGAGCGCCTGGCTCACGTCATCGACGAATATATCGAGGTGGACCAGCTGGAGCTGGCCTGCCGCGGCTTCCAGGGAATCCTGTCTGCCCTGCTGACGGACTGATCCGCCGGAAGCTCCATAAAGCGCAGCGTTTCCCAGCACACCTCTCAGTCACCTTCGGTGACAGCTTCTCTTAGGCTGTGCTTTGGTTTTGAATCCTTCCAAAAAAGGAAGGGCCTGCCGCAAAATTTGCAAGATGCAAAACGTTGACCGCACCAAGGCTCCCCTGCGTAAGGGGAGCTGTCACGCGAAGCGTGACTGAGGGGTCGGTACAGGCATCAGCTGCCTGCACACAACCCCTCCGGCCCTTCGGGCCACCTCCCCTTACGCAGGGGAGGCTTTCGGTGCAGCCTGTGTTTGTGCAAATCGCAAGTTTGCGACAGGCCCTTTTTGTCAGAAAACTCAGCCGTACACGGCCAGCAGGAAGCCGGCAGCGATGGCGGAACCGATGACGCCGGCCACGTTGGGGCCCATGGCGTGCATCAGCAGGAAGTTGGAGGGGTTCTCCTTCTGGCCCACCTTCTGGGACACGCGGGCAGCCATGGGAACGGCGGACACGCCTGCGGAGCCGATGAGGGGGTTGATCTTGCCGCCGGAGAGCTTGCACATGACGTTGCCGCCCAGCAGGCCGCCGGCCGTGGAGATACCGAAGGCCACCAGGCCCAGCACCACGATCTTGATGGTGTCCCAGGTCAGGAACCGGGAAGCCACGGTGGTGGCGCCCACGGAGATGCCCAGGAACACGGTGACGATGTTCATCAGGGAGTTCTGAACGGTGTCGGACAGACGCTCGGTGACGCCGCATTCCTTCCACAGGTTGCCCAGCATCAGGCAGCCGATCAGCGGAGCGGTGGAGGGCAGCAGCAGGATGACAAAGATGGCCACCACGATGGGGAAGACGATCTTCTCGGTCTTGGAGACCTCGCGGGTCTGAACCATCTTGATCTGGCGGTCCTTCTTATTGGTCAGGGCCTTCATGATGGGCGGCTGAATCAGGGGGATCAGGGCCATGTAGGAGTAGGCCGCGATGGCGATGGCGCCCAGAAGCTCGGGAGCCAGGCGGGTGGTCAGGAAGATGGCCGTGGGGCCGTCCGCGCCGCCGATGATGCCGATGGAGGCGGCCTGGTTACCGGTGAAGCCCATGCAGACTGCGCCGAAGTAGGCCACAAACACACCCATCTGGGCGGCAGCGCCCAGGAGCAGGCTCTTGGGGTTGGACAGCAGGGGGCCAAAGTCGGTCATGGCGCCGATGCCCATAAAGATCAGCGACGGGTAGACGCCGGCTTTGACGCCGATGTAGAGAATATCCAGCAGGCCGCCCTTGGTGAGGATGGCGCCGTAGCTGTGGTAAGCGGGGCTGTTGGGATCCAGGAAGGCGTCCCACAGCTCGGGGGTATACAGGCCGTTGCCCGGCAGGTTGGTCAGCAATGCGCCGAAGGCGATGCCCACCAGCAGCAGGGGCTCGAACTGCTTGACGATGCCCATGTACAAAAGCGCGCAGGCAATGACGATCATGACCAGGGACTTCCAGCCGTCGCCGACAAAGAAGGAGTTGAAGCCGGAGTCATTCCAGAGCTTCAGCAGGGTTCCCAATACATCCATTTGAACCCCTCCTTATGCCAGAACGACCAGGGGAGCACCGGTATCCACGACCGTGCCCTTGGAGACGACCACCTGGGCGACGGTGCCGTCGCGGGGGGCGACGATCTCGTTTTCCATCTTCATGGCTTCCAGCACCACCAGGACGTCGCCGGACTTGACAGCCTGGCCCTGGGCCACATTGACCTTCAGGATGTTGCCGGGCATGGGGGCGTTGACGGCTTCGCCGGCGGCCAGGTTGACGGCGGCGGGGGCGGGAGCGGCAGCAGGGGCTGCAGCGGGCGCGGCGGCAGGGGCAGCGGCAGGAGCGGCAGCGGGAGCGGGGGCATAGGCCTCGTATTCATCCACCAGCATGGCCTTGCCGGCTTCTACCTCGACTTCATAGGTCTTGCCGTTGAGTGTGACCTTGTATTTCATCTTCACTTGACCTCCTTGATGGATTTGAACCGCAGTTCGTTGAGGGGTTTGCCCATCTTGTTGGCGACGATGGCCATAATCATGGCGGCGTCACGGTCGGGCGTATCATACAGCTTCAGCTGTCCGGCGGAGCCGGGAGCGGGCTTGCCTTCGGGCACGGGGGCGGGAGCCGGGGCAGCGGCCGGAGCAGGAGCGGCAGCGGCCTTCTTGGCCTTGGAGGCCACCATGATCTTGCCCATGATGATGACCACGACCATGAGCAGGGCCAGACCCACAAAGACCACAACATAACCCAGCAGGGCGGTGATGGCGGCTTCGCCGATGCCGATCTTTTCGCCGGAAGCGGCAACAGTGGCTAAGAACATCTTCCAGACCTCCTTATGCTTCTTCGATCACATAGGTGGCGATATTCTCTTCCTTGGCCTTGAGCTCCTCCAGGAACTTTCTGGCCTGGACGGGGAAGCAGATGTAGCTCATGATATCCTCTTCGGAGCGGGCCAGATCGCCCAGCTCTTCCCTGGCCTTCTTGAAGTCCTCGCCGGTGCGCTTGCTGTCCTCGATGCGGCAGTCCACGGGCTGGCCGCCTTCGCC
>JAEDJR010000091.1 GCA_016296235.1 Oscillospiraceae bacterium | reverse complement strand
ATGGGAGTACCCAGCTGGTAGAATTTCTCCTCGTAGTCTGTCATGATGCCAACGGGACCGTTTTCGTGGAGATTCCGGGTTACATTGCGCATTTCCAGGTCGCAGGCCTCGAATTCTTCCAGAGAGAATTCGAAAAGCTTAGCATTGTCGGTCTTGAAGTGAATCTGTCCGCCCAGCTTGATGACCCGGCGGTAGTGATCCAGGAAAGACCGGAAGGTCAGACGCCGCTTGGCATTCTTCTTTCTGGGCCAGGGATCGCAGAAATTGATGTAGAGCAGGTCAATTTCGCTCTCGGCAAAGATCGCTTCGATATTGGCCACGTCCATGGAAATAAACCAGACGTTCCTGAGGCCCATGGCCTTGGCCTTTTCCATGGCCACCACCATGGCATCCTTGCAGATTTCCACGGCGATCAGCAGGACATCCGGCTCCGCCGACGCGGTTCTGACGGTAAAACCGCCTTTTCCGCAGCCAACCTCCACCCGCAGCTCCCGGCAACCCGGCATCAGCTCCCGCCAATGCCCCCGGTGGGCCTCCGGATCCTGAATCCAGTATTCCGACGCTGCCTCCATCCGGGGAATCAGGTTTGGCTTTTTACGCATTCTCATAGCTGTTTCCTCACTTTTGTCGTTTGCTGCTATTATAGCAAACATTCCCCGGCAGGTAAAGTCCTGTCACTGCACAATCACAAAACCCGCCTTGGTCAGTTCTTCCTTGATTTCCGCAATCTGCGCGAAATCTCTGGTTTCCATGCCCACCCGCAGGAAGCAGCTGGAAATGGCCATGTTGGGGTCGGACCGCTCATGGCGAACAGCGACCACATTGGCGCCGCAGCGGGAGATGATCTCGCTGACGCCCACCAGCTGGCCCGGCTTGTCCTCCAGGGCAATGAGCAGGTTGGCGTTGCGGCCGGAAGTGACAAGACCTCTGGTGATGACCCGGGAGAGGATATTGACATCGATATTGCCGCCGGACACCAGGGAGACCACCTTCTTCCCCGCCAGGGGGAGCTTATTGAACATGGCAGCCGCCACGGAGACCGCGCCGGCGCCTTCCGCAATGAGCTTCTGCTTCTCGATCATGGTCAGAATCGCCGTGGCAATTTCATCCTCAGACACCGTGACAATATCGTCCACATACTTCTCCACCATGGAGAAGGTGGTATCGCCGGGATGCTTGACGGCAATGCCGTCGGCAAAGGTATGGACGGAATCCAGGGTAATCTGATGACCCTGGCGGTGGCTCTCGAACATACTGGGGGCATTGTTTGCCTGCACGCCGTAGACCTTCACGGAGGGCCGCAGCTGCTTGATGGCAAAGGCCACGCCGGAAATCAGGCCGCCGCCGCCAATGGGGACAATGACCGCGTCCACATCGGGCATCTGGTCCAGAATCTCCAGACCGATGGTGCCCTGGCCGGCGATGACTTCATCGTCGTCAAAGGGGTGGATCAAAGTCGCACCGGTCTCCTGCTGGGCCTTGACGGCTGCGGCATAGGCATCGTCATAAGCGCCCTTGGTCAGAACGACCTCTGCGCCCAGCCGCTTGGTGGCCTCCACCTTGCTGATGGGCGCGCTGTCCGGCATATAGACCACACTGCGCACGCCCTGCCGCGTGGAAGCCAGGGCCACGCCCTGGGCATGGTTGCCGGCGCTGCAGGCAATAATACCGGCTTTTTTCTGTTCTTCCGTCAGCTGGCTGATCTTATAGTAGGCACCCCGGAGCTTAAAGCTGCCGGTGACCTGAAGGTTTTCCGTTTTCAGATAGATCTCCGCGTCTTTGCTCAGATTCGGCGCATAGATCAGATCCGTCCGGCGAGCCACCTCCTTGAGAATAAAGGCGGCATGGTACATTTTATCAAGGGTTACCATAATCGTCAGGCTCCTTTCCTGCCAGATAGTTGATGAATTGCTGGGCGGTTCGTCCGGAAACGCCGCCGTGCCGCAGCTCCCAGCGGTTGGCCAGCAGGAGAAGCTCCTCCTCTGACAGCTCTTCCTGCAGCTGGCGCTGGGCAAGCCCCTTGACAATCTCATGGTACTGCTGCCGGTTGGGGGCGTTGTAGTTGATGGTGACGCCGAACCGGGCCGCCAGGGAGAACTTTTCCTCCATGGTGTCAGACCGGTGCACGTCGTTCTGATGTTCCATATCGCTGCGGTCCGACCAGGTTTCCTTAATCAGATGGCGCCGGTTGGAGGTGGCATAGATCAGGATGTTGTCCGGTCTGGTTTCCACGCCGCCCTCGATCACTGCTTTCAGGAACTTGTATTCCACCTCATTTTCCTCAAAGGAGAGGTCGTCAATGTAGATGATGAAGCGGTAGTTGCGGCTTTTGACAGCAGCAATGACGGCGGAGAGATCCCGGAACTGGTGCTTGTAAATCTCAATCATCCGCAGGCCGGAATTGTAATACTCATTGATTAAAGCCTTGACGCTGGAGGATTTTCCGGTACCGGCGTCGCCGTAGAGCAGCACATTGTTGGCGGGCTTTCCCCGCAGGAAGGCTTCGGTATTCTCCACCAGCTGCTTTTTCTGCAGGTCGTAGCCGATCATGTCCTTCAAAAGCACCTTGTCGGTGTTATTGATGGGCAGAAACTCTACACCGTCGCCCCGGTTCTGAATCCGGAAGGCCCGGTTCAGGCCAAACATCCCCACGCCGTAGGCCCCGTAAAAGCCCGTAACCAGGTCGAAGATCTCATGTTCATCCCGGGCAGCCGCCAGTTGGCGGCTCAGGGCCTGCACTTTTTCGCTGACGGCCCGGTAATAGTGCTTTTCCTGCTTGCCCAAGGCCCGGTAGTGAGTCAGGGTGGTAAAGCAGTCAATCCCCAGATCCGCTTCAATGGGGCCAAAGTCAAAATGGAACAGCCGCCGGAAAATCCGGAAATCCGCCTTGGCGAAGTGATTGACGGAGCCATCCCTGGCCCCAACGCGCTCCGCTGTCAGGGAAAAGGAGTTTTCGTTGGTCAGCAGCACAAAGGTCAGATAGTTCTGCCAAAGGTTTTCATCAAAGCCATAGCGCGTGGAAATATCCAGGATGGCTTTGACCTGGACATAAATACGGTGGACAAGGGAAGACTTGTCACAAGCCTTCCCTTCCCAATCCCGGAAAATATCCGCCAGCTGCAGCAGAATGCTGTCCTGGCCCAGATTGCTGTAGAGCAGCAGATTTGCCGTTTCTTTGTACATATCAGATCTCCGCCAAAATCTTTTGGGTCATCTCTCTGGTGCCCAGGGAGGCTTCCCCGCCGCCCAGATCGGCCGTCCGCCAGCCGTCGTTCAGAACCTTGTCCACAGCGGCTTCCACACAGTCGGCCTCTTCCATCAGACTGAAGGAATACCGCAGCATCATGGCTACGGACAAGATCGTGGCAATGGGGTTGGCCTTGTTCTGACCGGCGATGTCCGGTGCAGAGCCGTGAATCGGCTCATAGAGGCCACGGGTTCCGTCGCCCAGGGAGGCCGAAGGCAGCAGGCCGATGGAGCCGGTGATCTGAGAGGCCTCGTCGGAGAGAATGTCGCCAAACATATTGGTGGTCACCACCACGTCGAACTGGGCCGGATTGCGCACCAGCTGCATGGCCGCATTGTCCACCAGCATATCGGTACAGGTCACATCTGGATACTCCAGCGCAATTCGATGGATTGTTTCCCGCCACAGACGGGAGGTTTCCAGCACATTGGCCTTATCAATGGAGATCAGATTCTTCCGGCGCTTGCGGGCGCTCTCAAAGGCAACCCGGGCAATGCGCTCAATCTCCATGACGCTGTAGGCCTCGGTGTCATAGGCCTCGGGGCCGTATTTGCCCTCTCTTCTGCCCCGGTCGCCAAAGTAAATGCCGCCGGTCAGTTCCCGGACCATCATCAGATCGAAGCCCTTGGCCACAATATCCGGCCGCAGGGGGCAGTCACCGGACAAGGCCTGATACAGCCGGGCAGGCCGCAGGTTGGTATACAAGCCCAGGGCCTTTCTTAATCCCAGAAGGGCCTTTTCCGGGCGGCAGTCCGCCGGATTCTTGTCCCACTTGGGGCCGCCCACGGCTCCCAGCAGCACGCTGTCGGACATCAGGCAGCCGTCCACGGTCTCCTGGGGAAGCGGAACACCGGTGGCGTCAATGGCGCAGCCGCCGGCCAGATACGGCGTGCAGGTGAAGGTATGGCCATACTTCCGGCCTACCTTCTGCAGAACCTCCACGGCGCTGTCCACGATTTCCGGGCCGATGCCGTCGCCCTTGACCAATGCAATTCGGAATTCCATCGTTAAGCCTCCCCACTGTCCTGACGGGCCTTGAGATACTTCAGAAGGCCACCATGGGAAATGATTTCTTCAATAAAGGCCGGGAACCCATTGGCCTGGAAGGTCTGGCCGGTGGTTTCATCCACAATCCTGCCGCTGGCAAAATCCACGCTGACCGTATCGCCGTTGGAAATTGCCTGCGCCGCCTCGGGACACTCCAGAATGGGGAAGCCGATATTGATGGCGTTGCGGTAGAAAATCCGGGCAAAGCTGGCGGCGATGACGCAGGCTGCGCCGCTGGCCTGGATGGCGATGGGCGCATGCTCCCGGGAGGAGCCGCAGCCAAAATTCCAGCCGCCCACCACAATATCGCCGGCCTTCACGGTGGAAGCATAGGCGGTGTCGATGTCCTCCATGCAGTGCTTCGCCAGCTCCTCCGGTGAGGGAGCGTTGAGATATCGGGCAGGGATGATGACGTCCGTATCGACGTTATCGCCATATTTGAACACAGTACCTTTTGCCATGGTTACTCCCCTTTCATCAGTGCAGACGGGTCTGCCAGGCAGCCGGCCACAGCGGAAGCCGCGGCAACCGCGGGGCTGGCCAGAACCACTTCACTCTTGACGTGGCCCATCCGGCCGACAAAGTTGCGGTTGGTGGTGGTGACGGCCCGCTCGCCCTCCCACATGACGCCCATATGGCCGCCCAGGCAGGGGCCGCAGGTGGGTGTGGAAACGGCGCAGCCGGCGTTGACAAAGATATCCACCAGTCCCTCGTGAATGGCCTGGAGATAGATGGACTGGGTGGCGGGGATCACAATGCAGCGGACGTTATCCGCCACCCGGCGGCCCTTGAGAATCTCCGCCGCTGCCCGCAGGTCGGAAATCCGGCCGTTGGTGCAGGAGCCGATGACCGCCTGCTGAATGGGCAGACCTGCCACTTCCCCGATGGTTTTGGTGTTGGAGGGCAGATGGGGCATGGAAACCGTGGACTCCAGAGTGTCCAGGTCGATCACCACCTGGCGGGTATACTCCGCGTCCGGATCCGCTTCGTAAACGGAATAGGGCCGCTGCACCCGATCCCGGATGTAGTCCAATGTCTTTTCATCCACAGGGAAAATGCCGTTCTTGGCGCCGGCCTCGATGGCCATGTTGGCAATGGTAAACCGGTCGTCCATGGACAGACTGGCGACGCCTTCGCCGGTGAACTCCAGGGACTGGTACAGGGCCCCGTCCACGCCAATGAGGCCGATGAGATGCAAGATCACATCCTTGCCGCTGACGTAGGGCTGCAGGCTGCCCTTCAGAACCACCTGGATGGCGGAAGGAACCTTGAACCAGTTCTCACCCATGGCCATACCGGCGGCCATATCCGTGGAGCCGACACCGGTGGAGAAGGCGCCCAGCGCGCCGTAGGTGCAGGTATGGGAGTCCGCGCCGATAATCATATCGCCGGGAGCCGCCAGGCCCTTCTCCGGCACCAGAGCATGTTCAATGCCCACATTGCCCACATCATAGAGATGCGTAATATGGAAACGGCGGGCAAATTCCCGCGCCTGACAGCACAGCTGCGCGGACTTGATATCCTTGCAGGGGGTATAGTGGTCGAGAATGATGGCGATCTTCTCCGGGTCAAACACCCGGGTAAAACCGGTTTTGTCAAACTGCGTAATGGCAACCGGCGTCGTGATATCGTTGCCCATTACCAAATCCAGCTTCGCCTCAACCAGATCTCCGGCTTTGACGGACTCCAGGCCCGCATGCGCGGCCAGAATCTTCTGGGTCATGGTCATTCCCATAGTTCATTCCTCCTTCTGGTGCTTGTTGTGATAGGCCTGCAGCTTGTTGGCTGCCTCAATGTAGGCCACGATACTGGCCTGAATGATATCCGTGGACAGGCCGTGTCCGCTGAAGTGCCGCCCGCCGGAGGAAAGCTTCACCGTTACATCGCCCAGGGTGTCCTTGCCCTCGGAAATGGAATTGATGGAGAAAATCTCGAAGGAATGCTCCACAGGCCGGATGATTTTATCGATGGCATTGAAGGAAGCGTCGATGGGGCCGTCGCCCAGGCAGACCTCTTCAAACCGCTCTTCGCCCTTCTTCAAACTGATGGTGGAGGTTGCGGTGGTGAAGTTGCTGGTATGAACCGCAAACCAATCCAGCTTGTAGCCGTCCTCGCTCTCCACCTCCCGGACGTTATGGCTGACCAGGGCCTCCAGGTCGGCGTCGGTGATGACCTTTTTCTTGTCGCAGAGAACCTTGAACTCGTTGAAGCAGCGCAGCAGCTCTTCCTCTGTCAGCGCATAGCCCAGCTCCCGGAGATGGCTCTCAAAGGCGTGCTTGCCGGAGTGCTTGCCCAGAATCAGGTTGTTGGTACGGATGCCAACGGACTCCGGCGTGAGAATCTCATAGGTCTTTTTGTTGGCCAGGACGCCGTGCTGGTGGATGCCGCTCTCATGGAGAAAGGCGTTCTTGCCCACGATGGGCTTATTCAGCGGGGCGGTCTGCCCGATGATGTCATAGACCGTCTTGCTGGAACGGTAAATCTGGGTCGTTTCAATGCGGGTCTGGGCCTGATAGATATCGGGACGGGTGCGCATGGCCATGACAACCTCCTCCAGGGAGGTGTTGCCGGCCCGCTCGCCCAGACCGTTGATGGTACATTCAATCTGCGTCGCGCCGCCCAGAACACCGGCCAGAGAGTTGGCCGCCGCCATACCCAGGTCGTTGTGGCAGTGAACCGACAGATCGATGTCATGGGCCTCTTCCACGTGCTCCAGGATATAGGCAATCAAGGCCTGCATTTCCGCCGGGGTGGTATAGCCCACTGTATCCGGCAGGTTTACTGTGGTGGCGCCGTTCCGGATGGCAAGACGGGTGGCCTCTGCCAGGAATTCCAGGTCGCTTCTGGTGGCGTCTTCGGCGGAAAACTCAATGTTGGAGGTATACTGTCTGGCATAGGCCGTCATTTCCGCAATCCGCTCCAGCACCTGCTCCGGCGTCATGCGCAGCTTATACTCCATATGAAGCGGGCTGGTGGCCAAGAACAGATGAATGCGGGGATCTGCGGCGTCTTTGACCGCTTCCCAGGCGGTGTCGATATCCTTCCGGGTGGCCCGGGCCAGGGAAGCCACGGAGCAATCCCGCACGGCACGGGAGATCGCCTGTACCGATTCAAAATCGCCGGGAGACGCGATGGCAAAGCCTGCTTCAATCACGTCGACCTTCAAACGCTCCAGGCACTGGGCAACCTCCAGCTTTTCCCGGAGGTTCATGCTGCAGCCGGGGGACTGCTCGCCATCCCGCAGCGTGGTATCAAAAATCTTTACCTGTTTCATGCGAAATCCTCTTTATCCCTGCAGAATGGCGCCTTTATCCGCCGAGGTGACCAGCTTGGCATAGCGGGCCAGGTAACCGGTCTTGATCTTCGGCTCCGGGCATACCCAGGCCTCCCGGCGGCGGTTCAGCTCTTCGTCGGAAACCTGCAGATGGATCCGGCAGTTGGGGATATCAATGGAAATCCGGTCGCCCTCTTCCACCAGGGCAATGTTGCCGCCGGCAGCAGCTTCCGGGCTGATATGGCCGATGGAGGCGCCGCGGGTGGC
>JAEDJR010000090.1 GCA_016296235.1 Oscillospiraceae bacterium | reverse complement strand
CATGCACAAGAGTTGACCGCACCAAGGCTCCCCTGCGTAAGGGGAGCTGTCACGCGAAGCGTGACTGAGGGGTCGTTGCTGGCACCGATTGCCTGCACACAACCCCTCCGGCCCTTCGGGCCACCTCCCCTTGCACAGGGGAGGCTTTCGGTGCAGCCTGTGTTTGTGCATGTTGCTATTTTTGAGACAGACCCTTTTTATTCTGCGGTTGTTTTCTTCCGCCTGCGCCGCTTGCGAACCTTGGGCTTGGCGGTCTCGAAGGCCTTGGCGGCGTCGGAATCGCCCTCGTAGATCAGCCGGGCGGCTTTCAGAGCGCCGTCCTCGTCCGGGGCCAGGCGGACACGGAGCAGGAAGGCGCCGTGGTCCGGACAGGCCGCCAGAGCGGTATACCGCTTGCCCTGCTGGCTGACCCACCTGCCGCAGGTCATGGGCTCGCCGCATTTGGGGCAGCGGTTTTCCTCGCCGCCCAGGGTATCCAGCGCGGCGTCTCTGGATGCAAAGCCGTGGTAGACCTTCCGGGAGAGACAGCCGGGCAGCTCTGCGCCGTGGAAGCCGTCCTCGTGCTTTTTCATGGCCTGGTCATATTCCGCCATGCCCCGGGGCAGATCCAGCCGGGTGCAGAGAATGGCGGTATGGTAGGCGTCGCCCAGGGCGTCGTGGGCCGGACGGCTGGCTTCCACGCCGGCCATCTGCATGGCGGTTTTCAAAGCCTTCTGGGCCGTGGCGCCGTCGGTCTGGGCGTTGAACATCATCTGGGCGTTGTACCACCGCTCCGGCCAGGTACTGTCCAGGCCGTGGAGGGCCATATTCTCCTTGAGAATCCCAATGTCGTCAAAGCCCCAGGTGAGGAATACGCAGTCGTCGCCGCACCAGTCCCGGAACTGCTCCATGGCCTCGGGAAAGGGAATCCCGAACTGGGCCAGCTGGGCGTCCTTGATGCCCGTCAGGCTGCTGACCTTTTTATTCAGTTTCCGGTAGAATTTGGGCTTAATCAGCACCTGGAATTCGTCGCCCACGATCTGCCGGTCGGTGACGCGAACGGCGCCGATCTGAATGATCTCACCGCGGATGTGAACCGGCAGGGGACGCTTGGCGGCATAAGTGCCGGGCCAGGGCTGATTCCACTCCATATCCAGAACAATGTATTGCATAGCTTGCGACATCCTCTCTTCTTTGCCTATCATACCACAAAGGGGTTCCGGTTGTAAACACCGGACTTCCTGCATAGATATGGAGAGAAAGGCGGGATGCAAATGCCAACGTTGTTTTTAAGCCCATCCACCCAGGAATTCAACCCCTATGTGACCACGGGCAACGAGGAATACTGGATGAACCAGATCGCCGACCGCATGGAGCCCTATCTGCTGGCCAGCGGCGTCGGCTTTACACGCAACGATCCCAACCTGAACGCAGCGGCGGCCATCCGCCAGTCCAACGCGGGGAACTATGATTTCCACCTGGCCCTGCATTCCAACGCTGCGCCGCCGGGCGCCGAGGGTACCTACCGGGGGATTGATGTGTATTATGCGCCGGGCAGTCAGAACGGCCTGCGGATGGCGGAGATTCTGGTGGACAATCTCAAGCCCATCTACCCCTTGCCGGACCGGGTTCGGGCCCTGCCCACCATGAACATCGGAGAGGTGACACGAACCGGCGCCCCGGCGGTCCTGGCGGAGCTGGGATATCATGACAACCAGGAGGACGCCATGTGGATCGAGAACAACCTGGACGCCATCGCCCGGGCCCTGTCGCTGGGGGTGACGGAGTACTTCGGCGTGCCCTTCCAGGAACCGCAGCCCATCCGCACCGGTACGGTGACGGTGCAGTGGGGGCGGCTCAATATCCGGGATCTGCCCACCATGGGCTCCCGGATCCTGACCCAGGCGGAGAACGGCGACCAACTGACCATCTACGGCCTCAACGACAACTGGTATTCCGTGGGCTACCAGGGCATTACCGGCTTTGCCAACGCGGCCTATGTGGTGGTGGAGTAAAGGTAATTGACAGGATCGTATTCTGAGTCTTAGAACGCTGCATGGATACCGCCATTCGGCAGGGGCAACGGTCGCGAAGCACCTTGCCCAACAGTTGGCCAGAAAACCCGGCTGTCTTCGGAGGAGGGGATTTTCAAGGGGAGGGCGTCTGGTAAAAAGCCCTCCCCTTGAATGCCTTCTTTCTTCCTCTTCTTTCTGGGCAAGCAGAAAGAAGAGGCCGCCGGAGGCATTGGCAGAATTGTTTTCTACGGTACCACCCAAAATGGGTTAATTCAAGGTGGTTTCCGCGTCACGGAACAGCACCTGAATTCTGGCCTGCAGGGCAGGGAAGGAGGGATCGCGGACATAGTCCGGGTCTGACAGGGCGGCTTCTGCGGCCTCCCGGGCCTGCTTCAGAAGCCCCACGTCCTGGGTCAGGCTGGCGGCCTTGAATTGGGGCAGGCCGTGCTGGCGGCTGCCGAAGAAGTCGCCGGGGCCCCGCAGGGCCAGATCCTCCTCGGCGATTTTGAAGCCGTCGTTGGTTTTGCAAAGGGCCTTCAGCCGGGCCAGGGTG
The DNA here is from genome assembly GCA_016296235.1 of Oscillospiraceae bacterium. GTDB lineage: Bacteria > Bacillota > Clostridia > Oscillospirales > Oscillospiraceae > Avoscillospira. The sequence goes on along the minus strand of JAEDJR010000090.1, from coordinate 5,309 downwards.
TCGGGATTGCGGTTGCCGGTGAACAACACGCAGTAGCTCTTGTCCTTGCCCCGGCCAACCCGGCCCCGGAGCTGATGCAGCTGACTGAGGCCGAACCGGTCGGCGTTTTCGATGACCATCAGCGTGGCATTGGGCACGTCCACGCCCACCTCGATCACCGTGGTGGCCACCAGCAAATCCAGGTCGTGGCGGGCGAAGGCCCCCATGACCTGTTCTTTTTCCGCAGGGCGCAGCTTGCCGTGGAGCAGCCCCACCCGCAGCTCCGGGAAGACCGTCTTTTGCAGGGCTTCGGCCCAGACCTCGGCGGATTTGAGACTCTCCGTCTCACTTTCCTCCACGGCGGGGCAGACCACATAGACCTGATGGCCCGCCTGGGCCTGCTTGCGGATGAAGGCGTTGATTCGCGGCCGCATGGACTCGCCCACCAGGAAGGTGTCCACGGTCTGCCTGCCGGGCGGCAGCTCATCCAGCACCGAGACGTTCAGATCGCCGTAGACGATCAGGGCCAGGGTACGGGGAATGGGCGTGGCGGACATGACCAGCAGGTGGGGACTGCGGCCTTTTCCGGCCAGAGCTGCCCGCTGGGCCACGCCGAAGCGGTGCTGCTCGTCGGCAATGACCAGGCCCAGATTTCGGAAGCCCACGTCGCCGGTGAGCAGGGCGTGGGTACCCACCACGAAGGGGATGGAGCCATCGGCCAGACCTTCCTTGACCCGGCGCTTTTCCGCCGCCGGCGTGGAGCCGGTGAGCAGGGCACAGGGAATGTCCAGACCGGCAAAGAGCCGGGACAGGGACTGGAAGTGCTGGCCGGCCAGGATTTCCGTGGGGGCCATAAAGGCCGCCTGCCGGTGGTTTTTTACCGTCAGATAGACGGCGGCTGCCGCCACCAGGGTCTTGCCGCTGCCCACGTCTCCCTGGAGCAGACGGTTCATGGGTGCGCTGCCGCCCAGATCCGCCGCAATTTCCTCCATGGCCCGCTGCTGGGCGCCGGTGGGAGAGAAGGGCAGAGCCGAGAGGAAGGGGGCCAGATCCAGATCGCCGCAGGGCTCTGCCGATGCCTGGGTGCGGCGGCTGCGCATCAGCTGCAGGCCGGCGGAGAAGAGGAAAAATTCCTCGAAAATCAGCCGTTTCCGGGCGGCCTCCAGGCATTCAAAGCCGGCCGGCTCGTGGATTCCGGCATAGGCCTCCCGGACGGAGCACAGGCCGTACTGCGCCTGCACCCATTGGGGCAGCAGATCCGGCAGGGTGTCCAGGCAGGCGTCCAGGGCCTGGTGGACGCAGCGGGAGAGCAGCTTGTTGGTGATCCCGGCGGTGAGACTGTAGATGGGCATGATCCGCCGGGTGACCACGCCGGGGCGGTCCGGGGATTCAAACGACGGGTTCTGCATCTGATACCGGGCGTAATCCCCGGTCAAGGCGCCGTAGAAGATATAGCTCTCCCCATAGCGCAGCTGCTCGGCGGCATAGGGCTGGTTGAAATAGACCAGGTTGAGCTTGGCGGTCTCGTCGGCCACGGTCAGCTTGGTCAGGCTCAGCCCCTTGCGGATATGGGAGGTCTGGGGGGCACGGATGACCATGGCTTCAAAGCAGGCCGGCTGATCCGGTTCCAGCTGGCTGATGGTCACCAGCCGGGTGCGGTCCTCGTAGGTTCGGGGGAAGTAGGCGATGAGGTCGTAGACGCTCTCGATGCCGAGACCCGCCAGCTGTTTGGCCCGGGAGGGGCCGATCCCGGACAGAGCGGTAACGGGAGAAAACAGATCCATGGAAACGCCTCCTTTCCAGAGCATTATACCGAATTTTTCTCAAGGAAGCAAGGGCACGCTCTTGCGGGCACGGCGGAAGTGTGATATGGTATCAGTGCAAAACCGTGACCGTATGAGATCCGCCGGGCTGGGAACACTAAGGCGGGCTCCCCGCGTTTTAATGTTAAAAAATCGTTTTTCCTCTTGTCATACATTTTTCACATTTGCTTTTTATGATAAGGACATCAAACAACAAGGAGCGATTCCTATGGATGAGAACAACAACATGAACTATGAGTGCGAGCCCATGGGCGAGCCTTCCTATACCCCCCATCACCAGGAGCAGCCCGAGAAGCCGAAGAAGAGCGGCGGCCATACCGCGAAAATCGTGGCTCTGGTTGCGGTTGTGGCGCTGCTGGGCAGCATCGGCGGCTCCGTTCTGACCACGGCAATCGCCGGCCTGCGCCATGAGGACACCCAGGCGGAAGAACCGGTTCCGACGGTGCAGGAGGAGCCTGCTTTTGAGCGGGTGGTGCATGAGCTTCCCGACAAGCTGACCACCAACAACACCGGCAAGACCCTGACGCCCTCCCAGGTCTATGACCTGACGGTCAACTCCGTGGTGGGCATCAAGACAGAGACCACCACCAACGTCTTCGGCCAGGAGGCCGTGGCCTCGGCGGCCGGTTCCGGCTTTATCCTGTCTGAGGATGGCTATATCATCACCAACTGTCACGTCATCAGCGGTGCGGACACCATTGAGGTGACGCTGTTCAACGGCGACGCCTTCCCGGCGGAGCTGGTGGGCTCCGACAGCAGCTACGACATCGCGGTTCTGAAGATCGAAGCCAAGGGCCTGCCTGCCGTCTCCGTGGGCGACTCCAATACCCTGAAGGTGGGCGAGGAAGTCATCGCCATCGGCAACCCCCTGGGCGAGCTGACCTTCACCATGACCAACGGCATCATCTCCGCTCTGGACCGGGAGATCAATACCGACGGCAATCCCCAGAACATGCTGCAGACCAACGCGGCCATCAACTCCGGCAACTCCGGCGGCCCGCTGTTTGATATGGACGGCAACGTCATCGGTGTGACCACCGCCAAGTATTCCGGCTCCACATCCTCCGGCACCACCATCGAGGGCCTGGGCTTTGCCATTCCCATCAACGACGCCCTGAAGGTGGCCTACGACCTGGTGGAGTACGGCTACGTCAAGGGACAGGCCTATCTGGGCATCACCGTCCGGACCCTGGATTCCCAGACGGCTTCCTACTATGGTCTGCCCATCGGCCCCAGAGTGGAGAGCGTCAACCCCGGCAGCTGCGCCGAGAAGGCCGGCATCCGGGCGGGCGATATTATCATCCGCTTTGACGGCGTGGACGTGGAGAACAACCCGGCGCTGCTGTCCGAGCTGAAAAAGGCGCAGGCCGGCGATACCGTCAACATCACCCTGTTCCGTGCGGGCGCTGAGGTGGAGGTCACCGTGGTGCTGGACGAAAAGCCCAGCCAGGACGAGCTGGAGGCTGCCGTTCAGCAGGAGCAGCAACAGCAGCAGGAGGAATACTATTACCAGTATCCCTTCGGCTTCGGCAACTGAGTCATTCTGGCCGCAGAGGGCTTTCCTCTGCGGCTTTCATAAAAAGGAAGTGACCTGCCATGGGCAAGGAGAGCAAACGGTTTTTGTGGAGTCTGCTGGGCATTTTGTTGCTGTTTTTCACGGTGCAGAATTTCGGCGCCGTGCAGATGGGCTTCGGCATGCTGCTGGAACTGATTCTGCCCCTGGTCTATGGCTGTGTCATCGCGTTTGTCCTGAACCTGATCGTCCGTCAGTTGGAGCGGTTTCTGACCTTTGGCCCGTTCCGGAAACGCACCTTCCGCCGGATTGTTTCCATTCTCCTGTCCCTGGTGCTGGTGGTTGGAATTGCGGCGGTTCTGGTGGCGGGACTGGTGCCGGAAATCCGGGACAGCGGCGCCATGCTGGTGGAACGGCTCCCCGGCTATATTCGGAAGCTGGTGGATTTCTGCGTGCTGCGTCTTGGCCTGCCGGAGAGCTGGTTCAGCGATCTGGAGCGGCTGGATGTGGGACAGGTCATCCAGCAGATGTTCCAGAATGGTCTGATTCAGCAGCTGCTCCAGTCCGGCGGCAATCTGGTGGGCGGCGCGGTGTCCACGATGCTGGATTTCCTCCTGGGCCTGTGCTTCTCCTTCTATCTGCTGATGCAGAAGGAGAGCCTGATTGACGGCCTGAAGCGGCTGTCCAGGGCCTATCTGAAGCCGGAAACCCACAGAAGGCTGCTGTATATCGGAAAAACCATGAACGAAATCTACGGCAGCTTTATCTCCGGCCAGTGCCTGGACGCCCTGATTCTCGGCGCCATGGTGACGGTGGCCCTGGCCCTGTTCCGCATTCCCTATGCGCTGCTCATCGGCATCGTGATCGCGTTCACGGCCCTGGTGCCGGTGGTGGGAGCCTTCCTGGGCGGCGCCGTGGGGGTGTTTCTGCTGATGATGGTATCCCTGCGGCAGGCAGTGCTGTTTCTGGTCATCTTTCTGGTGCTGCAGCAGGTGGACAACCGGCTGGTGTACCCCCATGTGGTTGGAAGCGCCGTGGGACTGCCGGCCATCTGGATCTTTGCCGCCATCATCGTCGGCGGCAACTTCGGCGGTATTTTCGGCATGATTCTGGCCATCCCCCTGTTCGCCCTGGTCTATACTCTGGTGGCCCAGGATCTGAAAAAACGGGAAGCCGCGAAGCAAGAGGAAATTTAATCAAATTTCCTCTTGCATTTTTAGAAAAATCCGTTACAATAATGCCATACTATGCTGCAGGGAGTAGAGACCAGCGCGTCAAGTACCGGTTGGATGGGAGGTTGCCGCCGGGCGAAGGAGCGTGCTCCGCGATGCTGATCTCGCAACCGCCTAAGCAAGAAGTCCAGCTTATCTTTGGACTTGGCATGTTTTATATAGATGTATCAACCTCCTCCAAAATCTGTGATTGGAGGCTTTTTTTATGTCCAAAACCAAACGACTCGTCCTTGACGCCCTGCTCATCGCCCTGTTTTTTGTCCTGTCCTCTGCGGCGGTCACCATCGGCGGCATCAAACTCACCTTCGCGTCCCTGCCCGGGATTCTGGCGGCCATGCTCTTTGGCCCCATTGACGGCTTTGTGGTCGGCTTCCTGGGTGCGTTCCTGGAGCAGATGCTGCACTTCGGCTTTACGCCCACGACGCTGCTCTGGATCCTGCCCCCGGCAATCCGCGGCCTGCTGGTTGGCCTGGGAACGCTGGCGTTCAAAAAGCAGATGTCCCTGGAGACCATTCTCTCCGCCCGCCGTCCCTGGGTCTACTACGCGGTGAACCTGGTCACGGCCGTGGTGGTGAGCCTGGGCAACACCATGGTGTACTACCTGGATTCCATCATCTACGACTACTATTCCTATGCGCTGATTTTCGGCGTGCTGGGCATGCGGATCCTCACCGGCCTGCTGTCCACCCTGCTGATGTCCACCGTGGCGCTGCCGGTACTGGCCGCTCTTCGGAAGGCCAACCTGGTTCGCGCCAGAGCGTA
>JAEDJR010000089.1 GCA_016296235.1 Oscillospiraceae bacterium | reverse complement strand
GTCATGATGAACATGACCATTGAGGAGAACAAGCTGCCCGACGAGAGCCTGCTGGAGATCGAGGACAAGTGGATCCTGTCCAGGCTCAACGACCTGATTCAGGAGGTCACCGAGAACCTGGACAGCTACGAGCTGGGCGTGGCATCCGCCAAGGTCTATGATTTCATCTGGGACAACTACTGCGACTGGTACATCGAGCTGACCAAGGCCCGTCTGTACGGCGACAACGAGCAGAGCAAGCTGGTGGCCCAGCAGGTGCTGGTCTATGTGCTGGATCAGTTCCTGCGGCTGCTGCATCCCTTTATGCCCTTCATCACCGAGGAAATCTGGCAGGCCATTCCCCACGAGGGCAAGTTCCTCATGACGTCTGACTGGCCGGTGTACCGGGAGGAGCTGAGCTTCCGCGCCGAAGAGGCCGCCATGGAGAGCGTCATGAACGCCATCCGCGCCGTGCGCAACCGCCGCGCCGACCTGAATGTGCCGCCCTCCCGGAAGTCCACCCTGTATGTGGTGACGGAGAAGGCCGACATTTTCAACCAGGGCGCCGGCTTCATCACCCGCCTGGCCTATGCCGGCGAGCTGATCGTCTCCGGTCAGGCGCCTGCCGGTCATGAGGACATGGTTTCCGCCGTCACCAGCGACGCGGCGGTGTATATGCCCATGAACGAGCTGGTGGATGTGGAAAAAGAGCTGGCCCGTCTGGCCAAGGAAATTGAAAAGGCGGAGAAGAACATCGCCGGCCTGAAGGGCAAGCTGAGCAATCAGAACTTTGTCTCCCGGGCGCCGGAGAATGTGGTCAACGCCGAGCGGGAGAAGCTGGAAAAAGCGGAAAATCTGCTGCAGCAGCTGAAAGAAAGCGAAGCCCGGCTGAAAAAGTAAAGGCTGCGTCTGTTCGACGGGAAATACCCGCAGAATTCCCTATAATAGAGGTCACGGAACCGTGTTTCCGTGACCTCTCAGCTTGTCGATAAAGTCTTCAAAATCAATGAGCACCCAGGCTTCCCCTTGAGGGGAAGCTGTCGGCCTTAAGGCCGACTGATGAGGTGTGCAGGAAAATGTCGCGATATTATGAGACTTCCAGCGAATTCGCAACGTGTTCCACCTCATCCGTCACGGCTGCGCCGTGCCACCTTCCCCTCAAGGGGAAGGCTTTCGGGTGCCCAGTAGTAAATGAAGATTTTTCAATAGCCAGAGAGGTCACGGAACCGTGTTTCCGTGACCTCTATTTTCTTTTTGGGAGGAATGACTGTGCAAATGACAAGCTTCCTGCAGGACAAGCAGCTGACCATTGCCCTCAGCGGAGAAATCGACCATCACGGCGCCAGAAGCATTCTGCGGATGATCGCGGATAAGATCGACCAATATATGCCGGTATTGTGCATTCTGGATTTCAAGAGCGTGACATTTATGGACTCCAGCGGCATCGCCATTGTAATTCATACCTATCGCCGGATGTGCGAGCTCCAGGGAACCCTGCGGCTCAAGCGTGTTCCGCCCCAGCCCTTGAAGGTGCTGCTGGCGGCCGGAATGGACCGGATTGTATCTGTGGAAGGGAGAGAACCTGTATATGAAGTGTGAAAACCAAATGAACCTGGAATTTCCCAGCAAGTCCGTCAACGAGGCCTTTGCCCGTTCGGCGGTGGCCTGCTTTGCGGCCCAGCTGGACCCCACCCTGGAGGAGCTGGGGGACATCAAAACGGCAGTCTCCGAAGCCGTGACTAACTGCATTGTCCACGGATATCCGGATACCATCGGCATGATTGCCGTCCGGTGCCGGATTCTGGAGGACAATACCCTGGACATTGTCGTCAAGGACAAGGGCCGTGGGATCGCGGACATTGCCCAGGCCAGAACGCCCATGTTCACCACCGGCGGAGAGGAGCGCAGCGGCATGGGCTTTACCATCATGGAAAGCTTCATGCATGCGCTGAAGGTGACCTCCCGTCCCGGCCGGGGGACAACCGTACATATGAAGCGGAGGATCATGAAGCGGGGCGGGAAGGGGTGAGCCGCCCGCAGGAGGAGCAGCTGCGTTTGGCGCGGTCGGGAGACCGGGAAGCAAAATCGCAGCTGGTGGAGGAGAATGCGGGATTGATCTGGTCCATCGCCCGGCGATATTTCGGACGCGGCGTGGATCCGGAGGATCTATACCAGCTGGGATGCCTGGGATTTCTGAAAGCCATCGAGGGCTACGATCCCGCCTTTGGCACGCAGTTTTCCACCTATGCGGTCCCGAAAATCGCCGGGGAAATCCGAAGGTTTCTGCGGGACGACGGGGCCATCAAGGTCAGCCGGAGTCTCAAAGAGCGGGCTGCCGCCATCAAAATGGCCAGGCAGCGGCTGACGGGGCAGTGGAACCGGGAGCCGACGCTGTCCGAGCTGTCGCGGGAGCTGGATTTGACCGTGGAAGAAATCGCGGAAGCGGAGACTGCCACCGCCGCAGCGGAATCCATCCACCGGGAATCGGGGGAGGACGGCTTCACCCTGGAGGACGTCCTGACGGAGGGCTCCATGGAGGAGCGGCTGATCGAGCAGATTTCCCTGCGGGAGGCCATCGCCAAGCTGCCGGAGCGGGAGCGCATGGTCATAGACCTGCGGTATTTCCATGGTCTGACCCAGGAGCGGGCAGCCAGGATTCTGGGGGTATCGCAGGTGCAGGTGAGCCGGATCGAGAAGAAAGCGCTGCAGGCGCTGCGCACATATTTTTGATGACAAACCGAGAAAAATAAGGTAAAATAGGGGCATCAAGAAAAAAGGTGAACCTATGAACAAGGATTTTCAGACGCGGTTTCTGACCGCCCGGCGTCAACTGATTGAAAGCCGGTTTTCTCATTTGAACGACATGCAGCGGCAGGCGGTTCTGACAACCCAGGGGCCGCTGCTGCTTTTGGCCGGCGCCGGCAGCGGAAAGACGACGGTGCTGATCCACCGCATTGCCAACCTGATTCGCTTTGGTAAGGCCTCCGACTCGCCGGAGATTCCGGATTTTGTTTCGGAGGAGGACGTGGAGCTCCTGGAGCAGTACCTCCAATCTCCCACGGAGGGCATGCAGGCCTATGCGGAGCAGCTGTGCACCCTGGAGCCTGCCGCGCCCTGGAGCATCATTGCCATTACCTTTACCAATAAGGCCGCCAATGAAATGAAGGCGCGCCTGGCGGGGCTTTTGGGCAGTGACGCCGGAGACATCTGGGCCATGACCTTCCACTCCGCCTGCTGCCGGATTCTGCGCCGGGAGATCGACCGTCTGGACGGATACAACGGCAGCTTCACCATTTATGACACGGCGGATTCCGAGCGGGTCATGAAGGATGTCATCAAGGATCTGCAGCTGGATGAGAAATCCTTTCCGCCCCGGCTGTTTCTGAATCTCATCAGCAAAGCCAAGGACAAGCAGCAGGATCCGGCCGCCTTTGAACGGGAAGCGGACGCCTCCGGCGACTACCGGATGGAAAAAGCCGCCACAGCCTACGGAGAGTACCAAAAGCGCCTGCGGGAGGCCAACGCCCTGGACTTTGACGACATCATTCTGCTGACCGTCCGGATCTTGCAGGACTTCGAGGATGTGCGCCGGTACTATCAGAGGAAGTTCCGCTATGTTCTGATCGACGAGTATCAGGACACCAACCACCTGCAGTATCTGCTGGCGTCCCTGCTGGCCGGCGGCTATGAGAATATCTGCGTGGTGGGCGACGACGATCAGAGCATCTATAAGTTCCGCGGCGCGACCATCGAAAATATCCTGGATTTTGAGAAGCAGTACAGGAACTCCAAGGTCATCCGCCTGGAGCAGAACTATCGTTCCACACAGGCCATTCTGAACGCGGCCAATGCGGTCATATCCCATAACAGCGGCAGAAAGGGAAAGACCCTCTGGACGCAGAATGGAACCGGCGACCGGATTCAGGTCTATGAAGCCGCCACGGAAGCCGATGAGGCCAGCTTTGTGGCCAGCCGGATTTTCAAGCTGTCCAGAGGCAGGGAATATAAGGACATTGCCGTCCTCTACCGGACCAATGCCCAGTCCAACGCATTGGAATACGCGTTCAAGCGCAACGGCATTCCGTATCGGATCATCGGCGGTACCCGGTTCTTTGACCGGGCCGAGGTTAAGGATATGCTGGCCTACCTCTGTGTCATCAACAACCGAAGCGACGATCTTCGTCTGCGCCGGATCATCAACAACCCGCCCCGGGGAATTGGACTGAAAACCCTGGAAACCGCGCAAAAGCTGGCAGATGCGGAGAATATGAATCTCTACACTGTGGTGGCCAGCGCTTCCGATTACGGCCCGCTGGAAAAGGCGGCAGGGAAGCTGGAGCGGTTCCGGGATTTGATCGAGGACTGTGCGGAGCTGTTGGATACCATGCCGCTGCCGGACTTTTACGAGGAGCTGCTGCTCCGGACCGGCTACCTGGCCATGCTGGAGGAAAAGAACGATCCGGAAAACCGCACCAGGGCAGAGAACGTCCGCGAATTGAAGTCCAGCATCCTCAGCTATATGGATAACACGGAGGAACCCAGCCTCAATGGCTTTTTGGAGGAAATTGCCCTCTATACGGACATTGAGCAGTACGACGCGGAGGCCGACGCCGTGGTCATGATGACCATGCACAGTGCCAAGGGCCTGGAATTCAACCATGTCTGTCTGGTGGGCTTTGAGGAAGGGCTGTTCCCCAGCTCCCGCAGTGCCGGCAGCCGGGAGGATCTGGAGGAGGAGCGCCGCCTTTGCTATGTGGCCATCACCCGTGCCAAACAAACCCTGGCGATCTCCTATGCCCGGCAGCGCATGCTCTACGGACATACGACCTATGGACGCCCCTCCCAGTTTCTGGACGAGCTGCCGCAGGAGCTGGTTCAGAGCAACCGCAAAGCCAGAGTGCAGCAGGAGCCGTCCTATATCCCGCAGCGCTCCAACCTGTACGGCGATTATGACAGCTATGTTTCCCAACGGCCGGCGCAGACGAAACGGAAACAGTATTCCTCCGTGGTGCCGGCGGGAACCCGCCAGGCTTCAGCCGCCAGCCTTCGCAAGGGAGACATGGTGCAGCACAGGGCCTTTGGAAAGGGCATGGTTCTGTCGGTGCTGCCCATGGGAAACGATGCGCTGGTGGAGATTGCCTTTGACGAAATCGGCACAAAGAAGCTCATGGCCAATACCGCCATGGCACACATGACAAAACTGTAATCAGCGGCGTTCCTCCCGCATATACCTCCAGGAGACGGAGGTGTGCCATGAGATGGAAACGACGCACGCGCAGGAGGTTCCTGCTTGTCTGGCTGCTCCTGGTGACGGCGGCCCTGCTGCTGTTCCTGCGCCTGTCTGTGGCGCCGGTTGTGCAGGAGCTGGCCAAGGCCAGAGTGGCAAACCGTGCCTCCTACGTCATCAATGAAGCCATTGAGGAACAGCTGGAGAACGGGCAGATTGATTATGATAACATTGTATTTCTGGAAAAGGACGTCAATGGGAACATTACGGCGCTGAAGACCAATATTGCGGAGATCAACCGCCTGAAAACGCAGATTTTGTCCGTGGTGGATACCATGCTTCTGGATCTGGATATCAACGAGGTGGGATTGCCCCTGGGCAGTCTCATTCTGCCGGAGATCTTTTCCGGTACGGGCCCGAAGCTGCCGGTAAAGGTCATGTCCATCAGCTCCTCGGATGCGGACTTCCGCAATATTTTTGCGGAAGCCGGTATCAACCAGACCTCTCACCAGATCATGATGGATGTGTATATTACCATGACGATTCTGACGCCGGTGGGAGCGGAAAGCGTGGAAGCGACATCCGCCGTGGTGGTTGCGGAGACGGTCATTGTCGGAAATGTACCCCAGAGCTATGTCAATGTAGGATAGGAGAAGCATCATGGAAGTCAAACAGAGAATGGAAGAGCTGACCCGGGAGCTGGAACGGCATAATCATCTGTATTATGTGCTGGACCGTCCGGAAATTGCGGATTACGAATACGACGCCATGCTGCGGGAGCTGGAGAATCTGGAGGCCGCGCACCCGGAGCTGGCTTCCCCTCTTTCGCCCACCAGACGGGTCGGCGGCGAACCTTTGAGCCAGTTTGAGAAGGTGACCCACGCGGTGCCCCTGGAGAGTCTGCAGGATGTGTTTTCTCAGGAAGAACTGAGGGATTTTGACGCCCGAATCCGGGAGAGCGTCGCGGAGCCGGTCTACACCGTGGAGCCGAAGGTAGACGGATTGTCGGTGGCCCTGGAGTATCGGGACGGAAGCTTTGTCCGGGGTGCAACCCGGGGCGACGGTCTGGTGGGCGAGGACGTGACGGAGAACCTCAAAACCATCCGTTCCATTCCCATGACCCTGGAAAACGCGCCGTCCCGGCTGATCGTCCGGGGAGAAGTGTTCATGCCCAGAGCGGTCTTTGAGCGCCTGAACGAAAAGCGGGAGGAGCGGGGAGAGCCGCTGTTTGCCAATCCCAGAAATGCCGCAGCGGGAAGCCTGCGGCAGCTGGATCCCAAGATTGCGGCGGAGCGGCAGCTGGATATCCTGATTTTCAACCTGCAGCTGGCGGAGGGGATTACCTTTGAAACCCACAGCGAGACGCTGGACTACCTGCGCACCCTGCGGTTCAAGGTCATTCCCTATGCGCTGTGCCGGGATATGGAGCAGGCGGAACGGCAGATCCGGCAGATTGATGAAGGCCGCTATGACCTGGCCTATGACATTGACGGCGCCGTGATGAAGCTCAACGATCTGGCGGAACGCAGGCGTCTGGGCAGCACGGCGAAGTTCCCGCGCTGGGCTGTCGCCTATAAATATCCGCCGGAAATCAAATCCACGGTGGTGGAGGATATTGTGGTGCAGGTGGGCAGAACCGGTGTTCTGACGCCAAAAGCGGTGGTCGCACCGGTGCGGCTGGCCGGTACGACGGTGACCAACGCCACGCTGCACAACCAGGATTTCATCACAGAAAAGGACGTCCGGATCGGGGATACGGTGCGGATCCGAAAGGCCGGGGAGATCATCCCCGAGATTTTGGAGGTTGAGTTTTCCAAACGCCCGGCGGATGCGATGCCTTACCGGCTGCCGTCGGTCTGTCCGGTCTGCGGAGCTCCCGTCCGGCGGGATGAGGACGGCGCGGCCGTGCGCTGCACCGGCGCCGAGTGCCCTGCTCAGCTGGCTCGCAACCTGACGCACTTTGTCTCCCGGGAAGCCATGGACATTGACGGTCTGGGCAGCGCCATTGTGGAGCAGCTCATTGCGGCGGGCCTGCTGCGTTCTCCGGCGGATTTGTATTATCTGGAGAGGGAAGAAGTGGAAAAGCTGGACCGGATGGGCAAACAGTCCACGGAGAATCTGCTCAACGCCATAGAAGCCAGCAAGGAAAACGATCTCAGCCGCCTGATTAACGCCTTCGGCATCCGCCAGGTGGGGACAAAGGCAGCCAAGGTTCTGGCCCGAACCTTCGGCAGCCTGGATGCGCTGATGAACGCGTCTCTGGAAGATTTGACGGCTGTGCCGGATATCGGCGGGATTACGGCGGAGAACGTGGTGTCATGGTTTGCGGAGGAGCAGTCCCGGGATATGATCCAGCGCCTCCGGCAGGCGGGCGTCAACTTTGAGAGCCATGACCAGGTGCAGGACACCCGGTTTGCCGGAAAGACCTTTGTGCTGACCGGAGCCCTTTCCCTGTTCACACGGGATGAGGCCACGGCCAAAATCGAAGCCTTTGGCGGGAAAGCGGCGTCTTCGGTGTCCAAAAAGACCACCTATGTGGTGGCGGGCGAAAATGCCGGGTCAAAGCTGAAGAAAGCCAACGAGCTGGGGATTCCGGTGCTGTCCGAGCAGGATTTTTTGGATATGCTGCAATAAAAATGAACCAAGCATGACTCAAATTGATTTTGAGTCATGCTTTCAGACTGTCGAGAAACCCCAGTTTTGCTCAAGCAAAACTGGGGTTTCTGTGC
>JAEDJR010000088.1 GCA_016296235.1 Oscillospiraceae bacterium | reverse complement strand
CCCCAGCCTCCGCTGCGCTCCGGCAGCCCCCTGTGGAGGGGGCACGAGGGGGTGCATGCTGACCGTCAGCTTTCACTATTCTTTCAGAGAGTGAAGGGGTACTCAAAATAGCTGGTTGACAAGACAGCTGACAATCTATATAATACCACAAGGAAGCAGGAACCCATCGGGCAAGATCGATGCCATTGTATCCTGCAATCAAGCAATAGGAAAGAGGAATTGCACTATGAAGTCGCTCCTTACAAAGTTCGGAGCATTCTGCAAGAAAAAGAATGTGATTGTATCCGCACGCAGATATGGTGTGGACGCACTGGGGGCTATGGCCCAGGGCCTGTTTTGCTCTCTTCTGATCGGAACCATTGTCAAGACGCTGGGACAGCAGCTGGGCGTGGAACTGCTGGTGCAGGTCGGCGATTTTGCCAGCGCCATGTCCGGTGCGGCTATGGCTGTGGCCATTGGCTATGCGCTGCAGGCGCCTCCGCTGGTCTTGTTCTCGTTGGCGGCCGTGGGCTATGCTTCCAATGTCAGCGGCGGCGCGGGCGGCCCTCTGGCTGTTCTGGTCATCGCGATTCTGGCAGCGGAGGCCGGAAAGCTGGTTTCCAAGGAAACGAAGGTTGATATCCTGGTGACGCCTCTGGTGGTCATCCTGCTGGGCTGCCTGCTGGCCATGTGGTGGGCGCCGGCCATCGGAAAAGCGGCCAGTTCTGTGGGACGGCTGATTATGTGGGCCACGGAGCTGCAGCCCTTCTGGATGGGCATCCTGGTTTCCGTCCTGGTGGGTATCGCTCTGACACTGCCGATTTCCAGCGCTGCCATCTGTGCGTCCCTGGGCCTGGTGGGCCTGGCGGGCGGCGCTGCGGTCGCCGGCTGCTGTGCCCAGATGGTTGGATTTGCCGTCATGAGCTTCCGGGAGAACCGCTGGGGCGGTCTGGTGTCTCAGGGACTGGGAACCTCCATGCTGCAAATGGGGAATATCGTCAAGAACCCGCGGATCTGGATTCCGGCCATTGTGACCTCGGCCATCACAGGCCCGCTTGCAACCTGCGTGTTCCATCTGGAAATGAACGGGCCCGCTGTGTCCTCGGGTATGGGCACCTGCGGACTGGTGGGACAGATCGGCGTCTATACCGGATGGGTGAACGATGCTGCGAAAACGGTCACGGCGTTTGATTGGGCCGGTTTGATTCTGATTTGCTTTGTGCTTCCCGGCGTCCTGTGCTGGCTCCTGGGACTGCTCTGCAGAAGAATTGGCTGGATCAAAGAGGGAGATCTGACTTTGGAGTAAGAGGTGCGGCAATGAACATGACATTGCTCTGCAATGCAGGCTTGGCGCTTCAGGCAGAGGGCAGTATCCTGCTGGTGGATCTGCCCAATCAGGAGTATCCGCCGTTTTATACCCTGCCCGAGGAAACCTGGCGGCAAATTCTGGAACGGCAGCCGCCCTATGATCGCGTTTGCGGCTTCTATTTCACCCATGAACATCCGGATCATTGCAGCAGAGCGCGGGTGGAGGCGTATCTTCGCCGCTGGCCCCGGACGCCATGCTTCTTTCCGGACGAGCATGAGCCGGAGGGGGAAGTGACCATGGGGCCGTTCCGGATGCAATATCGCAGAATGGAGCATGTGCCCATTCCGTCGCCGCCGGTTCTTGTCGCGACCATGATCGGGGCAGGGGAGAAGTGGGTGTACCTGCCTTCGGATGCGGCGCTGGACTGCGAGGCCCACAGGGCCTTCCTGGCGGGAAGACGGGCAACGGCTGGAATCTGGACTTCCATGTACCTGTCTCTGGAGGACACCAGACGTCTCATGAAGGAAGCGACCGTGCGCAATTTTATCTATCACATGCCTGCCGAACGGCCCGACGCTGCCGGGCTGTGGCGGAAGGTGGACCGGAATCTGGAACGCTATGGCAGCGAGCTGGAGCATGTGACGGTGTGGGAGCATTATCCCGCCACCGTGGAAATCTGACAATCCGGATTGAACAACGACAAAGGGAGCCGGTGCTGTGTTGATGCAGCGTCGGCTCCCCTTGTTTTATTTCTGCCGCCTCGCGCATAGACTGCAGTGAAAGGGGAGGGGAGAATGAAACATATGAATTGGATGGACGCGGGAAAAAGAATCGGGCTTGGGGCGCTGGGAGCGATCGGAGCGGCCGCGCTGGTTTGCGGCCTGCTGGCAATGTTGGTTTCCGGAGAGCTGCTGCCTCTGACGGCGGGCGTCGCTGCGGCGCCGGTGTGTTTTGGCTTGTGCCTGTTTGGGGCTTGCTTTCTGACGGCACGGTCTGTTCCGCAGAGCAGACTGCCGGTGAGCCTGGCAGTTGCGGCGTTGGCAGTTCTGCTGTGCCTGTTTGGAAAAGCAATTTGCTTTCCCGGTGATCCGCTCTTGTGGGACTGGCGTTTTGCGATACCATGGGCGGCCTCTGCGGCGGCAGGGCTGCTGGCCAGCCGGAAAAAGACGCGCCGCCGGTAATATGAAAGAAGTCCTGCATATTTTGGAAGGGTAAATATGATTTACCTAACCACAAATTATGCAGGAATTCATGCAAAATCAAGATTTGGCGATCAGAACCCCGATTTAGCACCAGATGTGGTGCGGTGATAGCCCCAAGTTTACGTAAGGACATCATACAGTTACGAAGTTAACATAATGCAATTTACATAATATTTTGGCATAATTGACAAAAATTTCTGAGTTTGCTTAAATTCCTTGAAATTCCTTTGAAATTAAGCTATATTATCTTCATCTTCCAAAAGGCCGCAGGTATAAATAATCTGGACGAGAATCCTGCGGCCGGTGCTTGTTTTCCTGGCTGCGGCATAGAATTTCCCAGGGAGGAGATGTACATGCTGCTGAGCCGATGCAAGAAATCCGTATTTTGTATTCTTTTTTTGCTTTGCTACTTTTTGGGCACAATATGTGGCGTTTTGCTGTTCCGGTTTCTGGCGGGAGCAAATGACGGCTGGGTGCGGCGATACAGCGCTGCGCTGTTTTGCGAAACGCCGGACGGGTGGAACGTGCTCTTTTCATTCTGCAGGCCGCTTCTTTTGGCCGCAGCAGCCGGAATGCTCTCCTGCGGAAACCGGCTGATTGTATGGTTGATTGTGCTGCGCGGTGCTTTGACCGCATATGCAGCTGCCGCCGTCTGGGCAGCGGGGTGTTCGCTGACGCCGCTGCTCATGCGCGGGATTATATTGATGCCGCTGTTCTTTGCGGTCTGCCGCTGGGCGTATTACCGGAATTGCCCGGCGGATCAGAGAGAAAAAATGTTCGATGCGAGGATAAAGCTATGATGGAGTTGTTGGAAGAATATGAGAACAACCTGATTCAGGTGAAGCATGCCTCAGTCAATACCGTGGCGTCCTATATGCGGGATCTGCATCAGTTCGCGGCTTATTTGCAGGAGCAGAACCTGCAAATCGAAGACGTTGACCGGGACGTGATCGGCGATTATATGACTGCGCTTCAGGAGAAAGGAAAATCTGCCGCAACGGTCTCCAGATCCCTGGCCTCTCTGAAGAGCTTCTTTGCCTTTGCTGTGTCGGAGGGCGCGCTGGATACCAATCCGGTGTTCAATATCCACGTGGAGAAGGCAGAGAAGAAGCTGCCTCAGATTCTGACCGGCAAGGAAGTGGAGCTGCTGCTGGACCAGCCGAAATGTACGGATCTCAAGGGCTTCCGGGATAAAGCCATGCTGGAGCTGCTCTATGCAACGGGCATTCGGGTCAGCGAGCTGATTAACCTCGATGTGGGGGATGTCAATCTGCCCGGCGGCTTCATCAAGTGCGCCTCCGGCAACAAGGTCCGCATCATTCCTCTGTATCCGGCGGCCATCAAAGCCCTTGGCGACTACATTGAAAAAATCCGCCCGAAGATGATCGCCGATGCCCGGGAGCAGTCCTTGTTTGTCAATGTGTCCGGTGAGCGGATGTCCCGGCAGGGCTTCTGGAAGATCATCAAGTTCTATCAGGAGAAGGCCCAGATCAAAAAAGACATCACACCGCACACCCTGCGGCACAGCTTTGCGGCCCATCTGCTGGAAAACGGCGCGGATCTGCGCTCCATCCAGGAAATGCTGGGACACAGTGACATTTCCTCCACGCAGATTTATGCCCAACTGGTCAAGCAGAACCTGAAATCTGTCTACAATAAATATCATCCCCGGGCTATATAATCGGAAATATAAAACCACCGTCTGCGGAAAACCGCAGACGGTGGTTTTGTTTGGTATGAACGATTACAGTCCTGTCATGGCCTGCAGGGCAGCCAATTGCTGGGGATTCAGGCCTTTTTTCTGGGAGAGTCCCTCTTCAATGTCCACATCGACCATGTCGCCGTGCTTGGCGCAGATGACGCGGTTGGTTTTTCCGGAGGCCAGAACCTCCACGGCGGAATAGCCCATCCGCGTGGCCATGACCCGGTCGCGGGCAGAGGGGGTGCCGCCGCGCTGGATGTGGCCCAGGATTGTAACTCTGGGATCCAGACCCAGAATCTCTTTGATCTGTTCGCCGATTTTCATGGCGCTTCCTGCGCCTTCGGCCACGACGATCATATAGTGGGTTTTCCCGTTGAGCCGTGCGCGGCGGATTTTTTCGACGACGTCCTGATTGAAATCCACAGGGACTTCCGGCATCAGAACGGCAGTTGCGCCCACGGCCAGACCGACATACAAAGCCAGATGTCCCGCGTTCCGGCCCATCACCTCCACGACGGAGCAGCGCTCATGAGACTGCATGGTATCCCGCAGCCGGTCGATGGCGTCCACTGCGGTGTTGGAAGCAGTGTCAAAGCCGATGGTGTAGTCGGTGCAGACGATATCGTTGTCAATGGTGGCAGGGACGCCAACGACGGAAATCCCATGCTTCGAGAGCGCTTCGGCACCGCGGAAGGTACCATCGCCGCCGATGGCGACAATGCCGTCCAGTCCCAGCAGCTTGCAGGTACCGGCGGCCCGTTCCTGTCCGGCGGGAGTGCGGAACTCATCGCTGCGGGCGGTATAGAGAATGGTGCCGCCGCGATTGATAATGTGGGAGACATTGCCGGCGTCCATGCGCAGAATGTCTCCGTTAATCAGGCCGTTGTAGCCCCGGCGGATTCCGACGCATTCAATCCCGCGATAGAGGCAGGCGCGCACAACGGCGCGGATGGCGGCGTTCATACCGGGGGCGTCGCCGCCGCTGGTCAGAACGCCAATGCGTTTGACGGCGTTTTCCATAGAATCACTTCTTTCGAAAATTTTCGAGTTTATTTTAGTTCTTTTTTGCGTTCTTGTAAAGAGGCGGCAGCAAGCGGGATAAGGATTTCTTAAGAAATTGCACTGTGGTTTCTTAAAGCAAGTTTTGCTATAGTTTAGAAACACGAAGGTTTTTTTCGGAAAGGATGGAACCATTTTCCTCTGAAATGCGTCTATATAGTTGTGTGCAGTTTGATACGCTTTTGTTGTTGACATAAGCGTATGAAGCTTTATAATACAGTTAAGAACAGAAAACTGTGATTGTCAGGAGGAAACCTCATGAAAAAAAGAATTCTGGCCATGACGCTGGTGCTTGTTCTGGCCCTTGGATTGTTCGCAGGGTGCAGCAAAAACAGCGGCAAAGCGGATCCGGCACAGCCGGGCAGCAAGGATCAGCCTTCTTCTGAAACGAAATATGCGTATCAGCCCACCTATATTCCGCTTGATCTGGGTGAGGAACAGATTCAGTGGGTCAATGGATTCTGCGTCGGTGAAAACCAGCTGTATCTGTTGGGGAACTGCATCGTAGGGGAGGAACCCTATGAGGAGGGCAGCTATGGCTATTATGAATATGGAATGGTAGATGACATGGCAGTGGAGGTACCGGCGACTTCCGAAGCGGAAGAACCCGCAGAGCCGCAGGAACCGATGATGGTTCCGGTTTACGAGATGGGTCTGTTCCGGATTGATCTGGACACCAATGCTGTGACCAAGCTGTCTTCCTTCGGAAAACCGGAACTGCCGGAGGGCTACGAAGGGGACCGTAACGTTACCGGTATGAGAATTGCCGGCGACGGCACCATCTGGGTGACGGAGCAGATCTACAGCTATTATTTTGATTTGCCCGAAAACTTTGACCCGGAGACCCAGGATAAGTACATGTATTATATGGATGGCGGCACGACGACCACCATGCGTCATTTCGGCGCGGACGGGCAGGAGTTGAACAGCACCCAGCTGGAGGTTCCCCAGGACGCTTCGCTTTACAATATCATGGTTCTTGATGACGGCACCATCTGCGGCTGGGACTGGCGTGGGATTTATCTGTTCGACAGCCAGGGCAAGTCCAAAGGCATGATCGAGCTGGAGAATGTCAATACCGTGATTTCCGCCGACGGCAAGACGCTCCAGGCCAGCGCCTGGAAGGAGGATGGCAACTATCTGATGCCCCTCGACCTGCAGACGCTGACCACGGGAGAGGCCGTCAAGCTGAACACCAATGCGTATGACATCTACCCGGGCATCAACGGCTACGATTATTTATACCAGAACAACGGTACCATCTATGGCTGCAAGGGAACGGATGAGCCGGCGAAGCTGTTCTCCTGGCTGGACTGCGACGTTGATTCCGGCAATCTCAACGGTTATCAGATTCAGGCGGACGGCACGGTGTATGCCCTGGAAGGCATCTACGGCGGCGATAGCGACAAAACGGCATACAGTCTGATTGTCCTGAAGCAGGTGGACGCCTCCACGCTTCCCCAGCGGCAGGAGCTGACGCTGGCCTGCCTGTATCTGGACTGGGATCTGCGCACGGAGATTATCAACTTCAACAAATCCCAGGATCAGGTGCGGATTGTCGTCAAGGACTACTCCCAGTACGCCACGGAGGAGGACTACAATGCTGGCCTGCAGAAGCTGAACACCGAAATTCTTTCCGGTATGGTTCCGGATTTGTTTGCGGTTGACAGCAACCTGCCTCTGGCGTCCTATGGCTCCAAAGGCATTCTGGCGGATCTCTGGACTCTGATTGACGCGGATCCGGAGCTGAGCCGGGACGACCTGATGACCCATCTCTTTGACGTGATGTCTTTGGATGGGAAGCTGTACCAGATTGTGGATACGTTCTCCATCAATACCGTTGTCGGCCGCACAGACCGGATTGGAACGGCGGATTCCTGGACGGTGGCGGAGCTGATGGATGTGTGGGACTCTCTGCCCGAGGACGCGACGGTATGCGGCGGCATGGACACCAAGAATGACATGATGTATACCTGTGTCTACCGCAATACTGACAGCTTCGTCGATTGGGCGAATCTGCAGTGCCGCTTTGACAGCCAGGAGTTTATCGACTTGCTGACCTTTGTGAACAGCTTCCCGCAGGAGTTCGACTATGAAAACTTCGACTGGGACGCCTATGGCAGCGATTATGACCGTCTGGCCAGCGGTAAGCAGATGCTTCTCTACACCTATCTGAGCAGCTTTGACGATGTGCAGCGCATGGACGCGATCACAGATGGGAAGCCCAACTATATCGGATATCCCACCACAGAGGGCAGCGGCAGCAGCTTCCAAGTGTACGGCGGTCTTGCCATTTCCGCCTCCTGCAAAAACATGGATGCAGCCTGGAGCTTTGTCCGCCGCTTCCTGACGGAGGACTATCAGACCAAGGAATACATGTGGGAGTTCCCCACAAACCGCCATGCCTTTGAGAACTATGCCAAGCAGCGCATGACGCCGCAGTACACCGAGGATCCGGAAACCGGCGAGCAGGTCAAGCAGCCCCAGGACTGGTACTGGGTCAACGACGATCTGACCATTGAGATCTACGAGATGACCCAGGAGGAATATGACCGCTTCATGGCCGTCTATGAGAAGACGGACCGGATGAATTCCTACAATCAGGCCATCAGCGATATCATTGGCCAGGAATGCGAGGCCTTCTTTGCCGGTCAGAAAACAGCGGAGGAAACGGCAAAGCTGATCCAGAATCGTGTAAATCTGTACATCTATGAGCAGGGCTAAACGCAAAACCCGAAAGGAGATATCATGAATTATAAG
>JAEDJR010000087.1 GCA_016296235.1 Oscillospiraceae bacterium | reverse complement strand
CAAATCCCAATTCTATGAGGTCTGGGAAAGTCATTTCAACGATGAAAGTTGAGTCTTACTCTATGCCCATCAGGCAGAAGGCCATGCCGCAGAACACCTGGACGGCTGCTGTCAAGGCGGTCTCGTCAAAATCAAAGGTTCGGCTGTGGAACGGGCCTGAACAGGGCGTCAGGGTGGAGAAATACAGGCCCTTACCGCCTGTTTCCCGCACCCGATTCATGAGATAGGAGCAGTCCTCGCTTCCTCCGGCCAGGGATGAGAGCGGGGCGGGGAGGAGGCCCAGCTTGTCCCGGCATACCCGGCTGCAGAGCTGCAGCATCTCTTCGTCACTTTTCATAGACTCCGCTGCGCCCATGAGCTTGATGTCACAGGTGCAGCCGTGCATGGCGGCTGCGGCTTCCACGATGCGCCGGGCATAGTCCTCCATATACCGGTTGGCTTCGGTGTTGGCGCCGCGGACCTCCAGCTCCATGACCGCCTGGTCGCAGATCACATTGCGGCCGGAGCCGGCGTGGAGGGTGCCCACGTTGATGCGGGTTTCCCCTTCGCTGGAGCGGGGAATGGCGTGGAGGTTCAAGACTGCTGTGGCTGCCGCCAACAGCGCATTGCGGCCCTGTTCCGGTATCATTCCGGCGTGGGCCGCACAGCCCCGGAAGGTGACGTCCAGCTTGGAGGTGGCCAGGGTTTCTCCGGCGGACAGGCCGACCTGGTAGGGCTGCCCCTGGCTGTCGCCCATATGGCTGGCCAGCAGGTAGTCCACGTCGTCCAGATGGCCGTGGGCCACAATGGCACGGGCGCCGCGAACACCCTCCTCTGCCGGCTGGAAGATCAGCTTGACGGTGCCTTTCAGTTCCCGGCGGAGCTTCATTAGAATCTCAGCCACGGCAAGGCCGATGGCGGCATGGCCGTCGTGGCCGCAGGCGTGCATCATGCCCCTGTTGACGGAACCAAAGCCCGCCCGGGCCGGACGGTGGAGCTCTGACGTCTCCTCCACAACGCCCAGAGCGTCGATGTCAAACCGCATGGCGATGACCGGGCCCTCCCCGCAGCGCAGAATGCCGATGACGCCCGTAAAGCCGTCTCTGGCCTGCTCTGCCCAGGGCTGCACGGCGCCCTGCTCCAGGGCCCGCTGATATTGATCCTCCAGAACGGCTTTCAAGGGCAGGCCCATTCG
Organism: Oscillospiraceae bacterium; assembly: GCA_016296235.1. Lineage (GTDB taxonomy): Bacteria > Bacillota > Clostridia > Oscillospirales > Oscillospiraceae > Avoscillospira. The sequence goes on along the minus strand of JAEDJR010000087.1, from coordinate 6,959 downwards.
GGCCTCATCCCGGCAGACATCCCGGCCTGTCAGCACCTCATAGCCCAATCCGGCAAGCCGCTGGGCGATCAGGGAACTGGTGCGGATTTCACACCAGCCGGATTCGGCATAGCGGTGGAAATCGCGCCGGTCTTCCTGCATATGAGGCGCCAGCGCTTCGGCTTGCTGTTTCATTGTCTCGTAAATCTGCATCAGATACTCCTTTTTTGCCGGCCGGTTCCTCCGCAGTCCATGACTGCCAGGGAACCGGCCGGCAAAGGTGGTTCTATTCTTCAGGCTGCTGCGGCTGAGCCTGGGCAATGAGCTTTTCCATGGGCTTGCTCAGAATGCGGCAGTTTAGGTAGGCTGCCAGAGCAAACCAGATACTCAGCCAGACAAAGCCGATCCGCAGGAAAATATCCGGAAAGAACAGGAACAGCGCCAGGGGCAGGAGATTCAGCACCGCCATGGCCAGAGAACGGGGCAGATAGGCCAGGGCACACAGAACGGCGTTCTTCAGCGTACCGCGGACGGAGTTCTCGAACCGGGCCTGCAGGGGGAACACCCAGGCAGCCGTGATAGCCCACAGGAGAAGGGCGGTTCCGGTCAGCATCAGCAGCACAAAGCCGCCGGTAATTTCCTGCATCAGATAGAACAGAACGCTGAGACTCAGCAGACAGCCCACAACCAGTACGATCAACCACAAAAGTGTGGCTTTCTTGAAATTGCTGCGAAATGCGTTCCAATAGGAGCTGTAGAGCCTCCCCTCGTCCTGCAGCATCCGTGTCACTGCGTCATACAGCGCTGCGCTCGCTGCGCCTGCCGTAATCACCGGCAGAGAGCAAAGCACGGTCATCAGATTGAGAACGACCAGATCGACAACCTTGCTCAGACCCTGCATCACGGGCGAGTCCAAATTGAACAGTTTTCCCATGTTCATGCCTCCTTCTATATCCAATAAAATATCAGATTTTATGGGTCGCGTCAACCTGTGAGGGGAATACCTGACACGGGATGTGAAAAATGACGAAAAATCGACCGGATTTCCGTGCTGGTTTATGGTATTTTCTCATTGACTTTAACGATATATAGCGTTAAAATAGAAAAACATCAAAGCACGAAACCGAAAGGGAGAAAGACTATGAAAAAGATGATCGCAATGTTCCTGGCGCTGGTTCTGGCCCTGGGCCTCATGGCCTGCGGCAGCAAAGAGCCCGCAGCAAAAGAGCCTGCAGCAGAAGAGCCTGCTGAAACCCCTGCCGCTGACGCCTTTGTGGTGGGCATCTGCCAGCTGGTGCAGCATCCCGCGCTGGACGCCGCCACCCAGGGCTTCATGGACGCCCTGACCGAGAAGCTGGGCGATGCCGTGACCTTTGACGTGCAGAATGCCTCCGGCGACTCCAACGCCTGCTCCACCATCGTCAACAGCTTTGTTTCCAAAAACGTGGATCTGATTATGGCCAACGCCACGCCCGCCCTCCAGGCCGCCGCTTCCGCCACCATGGATATTCCCATCCTGGGCACCTCCGTCACCGAGTATGGTGTGGCTCTGGGCATTGAAGGCTTTACCGGCACCGTGGGCGGCAACATCTCCGGCACCTCCGACCTGGCGCCTCTGGATGAGCAGGCTGCCATGCTGGTGGAGCTGTTCCCCGAGGCCAAGAATGTCGCCCTGATCTACTGCTCCGCAGAAGCCAACTCCCAGTATCAGGTGGATGTGGTCAAGGCTGAACTGGAAGCCAAGGGCCTGACCGCCGAGCTGTACGCCTTCTCCGACTCCAACGATCTGGCTGCCGTGGCCAATGCCGCCTGCGGCTTCGCCGATGTGATCTATGTTCCCACGGACAACACGGTTGCCTCCTCCGCTGAGATCCTGGATGGCGTGGCAAGACCTGCCGGCATTCCCGTGATCGCCGGTGAAGAGGGCATCTGCGCCGGCTGCGGCGTGGCGACCCTGTCCATCAGCTACTATGACCTGGGCTACCAGACCGGTGTGATGGCCGCGCAGATTCTCACCGGCGAGGCTGATATCTCCACCATGCCCGTGGCCTATGCGCCCCAGTTCACCAAGAAGTACAACGCATCCGCCTGCGAGGATCTGGGCGTTGCCATCCCCGATGACTACGTTGCCATCGAAGGCTGATTGATCTAAGAATATCATTTCCCGGAAACCCGGACAGGGAATACCCTGCCCGGATTTCCGGCGCTTATTGGAGGATTATGAATGAGTCTGACGACCTTTCTCAACGCCATGCCCGGCGCCATTGCCCAGGGCATGATCTGGGGCATCATGGCCATCGGCGTGTATATTACCTATAAGGTGCTGGACATCGCCGACCTGACCGTGGACGGCTCCATCTGCACCGGCGGCGCGGTTTGCGTCATGATGATTCTGTCCGGTCACAGCATGACAACTGCCATGATCGCAGCCGTTTTGGCCGGTATGCTGGCCGGTCTGGTCACGGGTATTTTCCATACGTTTATGGGAATTCCTGCCATTCTGTCCGGCATCCTGACCCAGCTGTCCCTGTATTCCATCAACCTGAAGATTATGGGCAAGGCCAACCAGGCCCTGTCCGTCCGGAACTACGACCTGCTGGTGTCCCTGAATTACCTCAAAAAGGTTTCTTTTTTCCGGAACACGATTTTTGTGGTGGCGGTGTTTGTGGCAGTGGTCATTGCCGCGCTGTACTGGTTCTTCGGCACAGAAATGGGCTGCAGCGTCCGTGCCACCGGCAGCAACCAGAAGATGGCGCGGGCCCAGGGTATCAACACCAAGTTCTGCACCGTCTTTGGACTGGTGCTGTCCAACGGCATTGTGGCCCTCTCCGGTGCGCTGCTGGTGCAGTATCAGGGCTTCTGCGATGTCCAGATGGGCCGCGGCGCCATTGTCATCGGTCTGGCGGCGGTCATCATCGGCAAGGCCCTGTTCAGCCGGATCCTCGGCAGCAACTTCGCCATGAAGCTGGCGGCTGTGGTGCTGGGCGGCATTGTCTACTACATCGTCTATCAGACGGTCATCCTCACGGGCCTGGATACGGATCTGCTGAAGATGCTCTCCGCCATCGTGGTGGCCATCTTCCTGGCTGTCCCCTACTGGAAGACGAAATACTTCACCAAGCCTGCCGTGAAGGGAGGAACCAAGTCATGCTGAAGCTGGAACATGTCTATAAGACCTTCAACACCGGTACGGTCAACGAAAAGACCGCTCTGAACGACCTGTGTCTGACCCTGAACGACGGCGACTTTGTGACCGTCATCGGCGGCAACGGCGCCGGCAAGAGCACCATGCTCAACGCTATCAGCGGTGTCTGGAAGCCGGACAGCGGCAAAATCATCATCGACGATGTGGATGTGACGGATATTCCGGAGCACAAGCGGGCCAAATTCCTGGGCCGGGTGTTCCAGGATCCCATGATGGGAACGGCTGCCGATATGGGCATTGAGGAAAATCTGGCTCTGGCCTACCGCCGGGGCAAAGTCCGCGGTCTGGGCTGGGGAATTACCAAACAGGAGCGCGCCCTGTTCCGGGAGAAGCTGGCAACCCTGGATCTGGGCCTGGAGGATCGAATGACCAGCAAGGTGGGCCTGCTGTCCGGCGGCCAGCGCCAGGCGGTGACGCTGCTGATGGCGTCTCTCCAGGAGCCGAAGCTGCTGCTGCTGGACGAACACACGGCGGCCCTGGATCCCAAGACAGCCGCCAAGGTTCTGGAGCTGTCTGAGGAGATCATCTCCGCCCATAAGCTGACGACCCTGATGGTTACCCACAATATGCACGACGCCATTGTCCATGGCAACCGGCTGATTATGATGCACAACGGCCGCGTCATTCTGGACATTGCCGGGGAGGAAAAGGAACGCCTCACCGTGGAGGATCTGCTGGAGAAATTCTCCGCAGTTTCCGGCCAGGAATTCGCCAACGACCGCGCCCTGCTGACCTGAGAACAAAATACAAAGAGCCTGCCGCAAAATAGAAATTTTGCATAAACGCAGGCTGCACCCAAGCCTCCCCTGTGTAAGGGGAGGTGGCCCGAAGGGCCGGAGGGGTTGTGTGCAGGCAATCGGTGCCAGCAACGACCCCTCAGTCACGGCTTGCGCCGTGACAGCTCCCCTTACGCAGGGGAGCCTTGGTGCGGTCAACGTTTGTGCGTGTTTCGAATTTTGCGGCAGGCTCTTTTTTGATTCGGTGTCAATACCGTCCGAAGCTGCAGTTGGGGAAGTGGCAGCTTTTGCAAAGCTGGCACAGGCCGCCGTCGGCCAGGTTAATCAGCTCCTGCTTTGTGAAGCGGTCACCGGCGAAAATCTGCGGCAGCAGGACGTCGAACATGGTGGTGGGCAGGCTGATGGCGGCGCCGGGAATGCCCAGAATGGGAACGTCGCCCAGATAGGCCACCAGGGTCATGTTGCCGGGCTGTGCGGGGAGACCATGGGTGACAATCTCCGCACCCAGCTGCCGGATGGCGGTGGGCGTCAGGTCATCGGGATCCACGGACATGCCGCCGGTGAAGATCAGAAAGTCGGCGCCTGCTGCCAGATGGGTTCTGGCTGCGGTTACAATCATGTCCAGGTTGTCGTCGCAGATGGTCACGCCCAGGATTTCGCAGGGATACTGCTGCATTTTGCCCCGTATCACCGGCTGGAATTTGTCCTGAATGCGGCCGGTGTAGATCTCGGAGCCGGTGATGACGACGCCCAGCTTCCTGGGCTGGTAGGGCTTCAGCGCCAGGAGCTTTTTCTCCCGACACAGGGTCTCCGCCTGGATGATCTGCGTTTCCTGGGTGACCAGGGGGACGATGCGCATGGAGGCAAGCCGTGCGCCGGCTTCTACGGGATAGTGATCCGGCAGGGTGGAGATGGTGATATCGCCGATGGCGTTCACCGCCCGCAGCAGCTCCGTGTCCACCCGCAGCATACCCCGGGTGTCGGCCATCAGCAGCACCTTGCCCTCGGAGGGCTCGGTATAGTGGGCGCCCTCCACGGGAGCCATGGCAGCCAGACGGCGGGCACAGTCCTCCTCGTGGAGTTCCCCTGCGTTTTCCTCCCAGATAAACACGGTCCGCTTGCCCAGATCCAAAAGCTGCGGCACGTCTTCCTCGGTGATGACATGGCCGCGGCGGAAGGCTGCGCCCTTGAAGCCGTCGCGCATGGCGGTAATATCGTGGCACAGGGTGAGGCCGATGGCCTCTTCGACATTGACTTTCTTCATGTATGATCCTCTCTTTCCGCATGCAGCAGCAGCAAAGACTCCGGCGGCAGACGGAGGGTGATTTCTGCGGCCCGCAGGGTATTCCAGGTATTTTTGTCGGTTTCCCAGCCCAGAGGGATGGGCGCGTCCGCGTGCAGAGGCTTCAGCAGGAGCGTGTAGGAGAAAGGATTCTCCACCTCCTGCACCACCCGGAAACGGACGGCGTTTTCTCCGGGGCCGGGCTGCAGGTCGTGCATCCGGATGCCCACGGCTGCGGCCGGGGGATCCCGCCGGGCTGCCGTGAGGGAGATGCCCCAGTCCGTGGCCAGAAGCTGTGTTCCATCCAGCCATTGCAGGGCGGAGATATTTTTGCAGCCTGTCAGAACGGCGCAGTTCCGGGTTTTGGGATCGGCAAAGACATCGTGCCGGGAGCCGCAGGTTTCCACCTTGCCGTCTGCCAACACGGCAATCCGGTCACTGAGGCGGAACACCTCGTCCCGATTGTGGGAAACCAGCAGAACGGTCTTTCCGAACCGGGCGATGGCGTCCCGCAGCTCCTGCTCCAGCCGGAAACGCAGGTGCGTGTCCAGGGCGGAGAAGGGCTCGTCCAGCAGCAGAACCTCCGGCTCGTTGACCAGAATCCGGGCCAGGGCCACCCGCTGCTGCTGGCCGCCGGAGAGCTGATGGGGCTTTTTCTGCTCCAGACCCTCCAGACGCATGGCACGAATGATGTCCCGGACGGCAGCGTCCCGGTTGGCCCTGTCCCGGACGCCGGCGGCGATGTTCTGGGCCGCGGTCATGTGGGGGAACAGGGCGTATTGTTGGAACAGGTAGCCCACCCGCCGCTTCTGGGGCGGCAGGTTGATGTGCCGCTGGGAATCAAACAGGGTCACGCCGTTCAGAACGATTTTTCCCCGGTCGGGGGTCTCAATTCCGGCGATGCACTTGAGGGTCATGCTCTTGCCGCAGCCGGAGGCCCCCAGCAGCGCCAGCACCTCCTGCCCGGCTTCAAAGCGCACACGGAGGTGGAAGCTCCCGAGGGTCTTCTCAATGTCCACAGAAAGCGGCATCAGGACGCCCTCCTTCCTGTTTTTTGCTTCCGCTCCAGCATATTGACCGCCAGCAGCACGGCGGCGGAAACAGCCATATTGACGAGAACCCACCGGAACGCCAAAGCGTCGTCGTTGGTGCGCCAGAGCTGGTAGACGGTGGTGGAGATGGTGGCGGTACGGCCCGGGGTGTAGCCGCAGAGCATACTGGTGGCGCCGTATTCGCCCAGGGCCCGCGCAAAGGCCAGCACCGTGCCGGCCAGGATGCCCTGGCGGCAGCTGGGCATGCGGATACGCCAGAAAATGTAGGTATTGCGCAGCCCCAGAGTCTGTCCGGCATAGGCCAGGGTTTCATCGAAGGCCTCAAAGGCGCCCCGGGCCGTGCGGTACATCAAGGGAAAGATCACCACGGCGGTGGCAAAGATGGCAGACCACCAGGTCATGGTGAGACGCAGGCCGAAGGTTTCCAGGAACCAGGCGCCGATGGGGCGCTTGGGGCCGAGAAGCCGCAGGAGCAGATAACCCACCACCGTGGGGGGCAGCACCAGAGGCATGGTCAGCACCACGTCCAGCGCGCCCTTCACCAGCCGCGGGGCTTTGGCTATGTAGTAGGCGGCAAAAATGCCCAGGAAAAATACGATCACCGTGCTGATTCCGGCGATCCGCAGAGAGTTCAAAAACGGAAACCAATCCATGGAAGCTGCTCCTTGCGGGGCGTGATCCCGCCGAAAAAACCAGGAAGCCGC
>JAEDJR010000004.1 GCA_016296235.1 Oscillospiraceae bacterium | reverse complement strand
ACTGTCATTGCGAGGAGCGAAGCGACGCGGCAATCCGCATCCCAAACGCAGCATATTTCTGAGCGTTCCTGAAAACCGGCCTGTACGAAGGGGAAACGGATTGCCACGCCAGTGTGCGCACTGGCTCGCAATGACAGCGTTATTTGAAAGCTTTCAAAAAAATGCTGTTGAAGGAGATTCTGCGAGTATGGAAATTGTACCTGTGGACGAGAAGAACCTGGCCAATGCCGCCTTTGTCCACGCCGAGAGCTGGCGGGCGTCCCACCGGGAGGTCTGTTCACCGGAATTTGTGGCGGCCCATACCACCCAGCGGCAGACGGAGTATTTGCGCGGGGAGCTGGCACAGGGGAAGCAGCTATTTCTCCTGCGGGATCCGGACCCGGTTGGCGTGGTCTCCGTTTGGGAGGACTTGATTGAGAATCTCTATGTGCTTCCGGAGCGGCAGCGGCTGGGTTACGGCACGGCGCTGCTGGAATTTGCGGCGGCCCGGTGCCGGGAGCCGCAGCTGTGGATCCTGAGCAGCAACGAAAAAGCCCGGCGCCTCTATGAAGCCCGGGGGTTCCGGCTGACCGGCCGGGAAAAGCGGCTAACCGATACCTTGCGGGAGCTTGAGATGAAAAGACAGGGCATATAAAACGCATGGCATTGCGAAACCAGTCCGCAATGCCATGCTGTTTTTTATTATGCCACAATCTTGTAATAGGCCTTGGCGGTGACGCGGTACACCAGCACATAGAACACGGTGAACAAGCCGAAGCTGGCCAGGGTGCACAGGGTGGTCAGTCCCACATTGTCCATGCGGAACAGCTGCAGCAGCTGTATCATGAGCCGGAAATCAAAGACCACATGGACGGCGGCGGCCAGCAGGGGCAGGAAGAACACAGCCAGGAGCTGCCCGTTGATGGAGCGGCGGATCTGCTGCCGTTCCAGGCCCACCTTCTGCATGATCTGGAACCGCTGGCGGTCCTCATAGCCCTCGGACACCTGCTTGTAGTAAATAATGAGCACCGTAGCCATGAGGAACAGGATGCCCAGGAACACACCAAGGAAGAAGAACCCGCCGTTCATGGAATAGTATTCCGCCATACCCTGCTGCTGGGAGTCCGTGGAGAACCATTTCCAGGAGCCGGTGCCGGTGAAGTCCGGCGTGGTTTCAATGTTGCCGAAGGTGTTGACATAGGCGTCCAGCTTTTCCTGCCGGCTGCCGGACAGGGTTGTGAACAGGCCCCACTGGAGGTAGCCGCAGTTGTTGGTGTGGCCGTAAGCGCCGTAGATGCGGCTGAAGAGATCCAGCAAGGTGGCCCGGCTGTCCACCACGATACAGCAGTGGTTTTCCCCGATGATATTGCTGGCGCCGACCATGGGGAACCAGCCGCCGGTGTTGGGAACCTCCGTGAGATGCCGGACGACAACATAGTCCAGGACGCCGCCATCGGTGTAGGTTTCTCCGGGCTCAGGATCTGAAAGAAAGGCGTTGAAAACCAGCTGCCCCTGATCCGGCAGCAGCCCTTCGGGATCACAGACGGCGAGTTCTCCCGGCTCCAGGGTCACGGGAACACCGGTGAGGGCAGTGTAGTCCGCGGCGCTGAGAAACTGGCACGATACATCCGAATCCCAGGTCAGGACCCCGTTTTGCTCCGACGGCTTCAGCTGCAGTTGATCACCCTGAACGTAAAATGTCCGTTCCATACCGGTGAAGGACTGGCTCTTGATGACCTCCAGGCCCTGGGACTGGGCGGTCTCCGCGATTCTGCGTTCCAGGGCCGCGAAATCCGGCTGGTCGCCTTCATCGGGGTTATAGCGCAGAATGGAGACCCAGTCGGCGGGCGTCTGCCGGACAGCGATATCCTCGGTGCCCAGATACAGGCTGAGGGTTCCGGAGATCATGACCAGCACCATGGTGGAGAGAATGCAGATGTTGGCAAGGCCCACGGCGTTGCGCTTCATGCGGTAGAGCATGCCGGACACGGAGATGAAATGCTGGGTCTGGTAGTAGTACCGTTTGTTTTTCTTCAGAATCTTTAGCAGAGCGATGCTGCCGGCGGTGAAGAGACAGTAGGTGCCGATGATGACCAGGAACACGGCCACGAAGTAAAAGGACAGGGCCTCCAGGGCGTTTTTGGTCATCAGGGCGATGGCATAGCCGCCGCCCAGGCAAAGCACGCCCAGAATAGCCAGAAGCCACCGGGTTTTCGGTTCCTTTTCTCCGGCGCTGCCCTCGCGCATCATGGCCACGGGGCTCTGGCGCAGCATGGTCAGCAGGTTGTAGATCAGATTGAGCAGCAGCACGGCGCCGAACAGGCACACCGTGGCCAGAATGCCGGGCCAGCAGATATAGAAGGTGAAGCCTACGGAGAACTGGATGACCTTATACACCAGCATAGCCACCAGCCGGTGGAACAGCATCCCGAAGGCCACGCCGCCCACAATGCCCGCCAGGCCGATGAAAAGCGTCTCCCAGGCCAGAACCTTGCCGATGTGGGCCTTGCCCATACCCAGGACGTTGTACAGGCCCAGTTCCTTTTTCCGCCGCTTCATAAGGAACGCGTTGGTGTAGAACAGAAAAATGATGGTGAACAGGCCCACCACAAACATGCCGATGGTCATGAACATGGACAGGTAGGCATAGCGGATCTGCTTTGGCAGATCGCTGGCGGAGGCCAGGGCTGTCATGATGTAGAACACGGCGGCGGTGCCCACGATGGTGAACAGGTAGGGCAGGTAGAACTTGGAGTTGTGGCGCAGATTATGCCAGGCCAGCCTGCGGTACATCAGTCCCCACCTCCCGTGGTCAGCACGGTCAGGGAATCGGCGATGCGGGTGTAGAACTGCTCGCAGGAGTTGCCGCCACGGTACAGCTGGTGGAATACCTGACCGTCCTTGATGAACAGGACCCGGCCCGCATGGCTGGCGGCCTTGACGGAGTGGGTGACCATAAGAATGGTCTGGCCCATGAGATTGACCTCCTCAAACAGCTGCAAAAGGCTGTCGGTGGCTTTGGAATCCAGCGCGCCGGTGGGCTCGTCGGCCAGGAGAATCTGGGGCTGGGTAATCAGCGCCCGGGCCACGGCCGCACGCTGCTTCTGACCGCCGGAGATCTCGTAGGGGTACTTTTTCAGCAGATCGCTGATGTGCAGCCGCTTGGCGATGGCCTCCAGGGCGCCGGCCATCTGGGGATAGGTCTTGCCCTGGAGCACCAGGGGCAGGAGAATGTTGTCCTCCACGGAAAAGGTGTCCAGCAGGTTGAATTCCTGGAATACAAAGCCCAGGTTCTCCCGGCGGAAGGCGGCCAGGTCGCGTTCCCTGATCTGCTCCATATCCGTTCCGGACAGGCGGACTTCACCGCCGGTGGGCCGGTCCAGGGCTGCCAGGATGTTCAGCAGGGTGGTCTTGCCGGAGCCGGACTCGCCCATGATGGCCACATATTCTCCCTGCTCCACGGAGAAGCTCACGTCGGACAGGGCCTGCACCGACGCGCCGCCAAAGCGGGTGGTGTAGACTTTTTTCAAATTGGTAACTTCCAGCAAGGGCATGGAAGCACCTCCCTTCGGTGTTTTCTACAGCATACCATGACGCAGAACGTTTAGCCATCGAAGAACCTTACAATTTCGGCCCCAACCTTACGCTTTTGTAAGATTGGGGCCGAAGCGCTATTTTTTCCAAAAATCCACCGGTTCGTGCTCCCGCAGGGGCGCCAGGAGGCCCAGCTCGCCAAGGCGGGCCTGAATCTGATCCAGAGTCTGCTCGTCGTCGGCGGCCACGGTGTGATAGTGGAAATCATCGGTAATCAGCATCAGCGGCGCGGAACGGCTCTCTGCCAGGCGGTCCATAAATTCCCGGATGTCCTTCCGGGAGGCGATGGCCAGCTGGCCCCGCACGACTCCGTAGACCCGGTGGTAGACGAACACATCCTCCACCCGTCCCCCCAGATCCACGATTTCCTGCAGCTCCTCCTGGGTTCGTTCGGAGCTGTGGCGCACCTTGAATACCCGGCGGCAGGGCTCCTGGGGCTGGAGAAGGAGATAGCCCTGATAGGTGGATAGAATCTCCAGGTCGGTTCTGGCCCGCAGCAGGGCCATATCCTGGACGATAACCTGCCGGCTGACCCCCAGGCTCCGGGCCAGGGCCGAACCGGACAGGGGACTGGAGGCTGCCCGAAGCAACTCCAGGATCTTCGCTCTGCGTTCCGTACCGTTCATTTCCGGGCCTCCTTACTGGAGCTTGTCCAATTCCGCTTCCCACAGGGTCCACTGGGCGTCGGAGGGCATCCGCCAGTCGCCGCGGGGCGACAGGGAAACGGTGCCGACCTTGGGACCGTCGGGAATACAGTTGCGCTTGAACTGCTGGGTGAAGAAGCGGCGGTAGAAGGTTCGCAGCCACTTCAGAATGGTTTCCCGGTCATAGGCTTGCCCCAGGGCATACTGGGCCAGCCGGAGAATTTTCCCCGGTGAGCAGGTCCAGCGCAGGGCATAGTAGAGGAAGAAGTCATGCAGCTCGTAGGGGCCGACCAGATCCTCGGTTTTCTGCGCAATCTGCTCCCCGTCGGCAGGCAGCAGCTCCGGCGACACGGGGGTGTCGAGAATGTCGTTCAGGACAGCGCGGAGTCCCTCGTCGCCGGTTTCCTGGGCGGTATGCGCCACCAGATGGCGAACCAGGGTCTTGGGAATGGAGGCATTGACGCTGTACATGCTCATGTGGTCGCCGTTGTAGGTGGCCCAGCCCAGGGCCAGCTCGCTGAGATCGCCGGTGCCGACCACCAGACCGCCGGTCATGTTGGCCAGATCCATCAGCACCTGGGTGCGTTCCCGGGCCTGGGCGTTTTCAAAGGTCACGTCATGGCAGTCCATCTCCTGGCCGATGTCCCGGAAGTGACTGCGGACGCTGTCGGCGATGGAAATGGAGCGGAAGGAGCAGCCGCAGTGCTCCGCCAGAATTTCCGCGTTGCTGCGGGTGCGGGCCGTGGTGCCGAAGCAGGGCATGGTCACGGCCAGAATGTCTTTCCGGTCCCGGCCCAGACGGTCGAAGGCCCGGATGGCAATGAGCAGGGCCAGAGTGGAGTCCAGGCCGCCGGACAGGCCGATGACAGCGGTTTTGGCGTGGGTGTGCTCCACACGGTGCTGCAGGCCCAGGGAGGCAAGGGTTAAGACCTCTTCACAGGCATCCCGCCGCTGAACCGGATCCAGGGGGACAAAGGGAGAGGGAGATACGGGGCGGGTCAGGCGGGTTTCCTCCAGGGTCCAGTGGAAGAGAACGGTTTCGCAGTGCTCAGGCTGCGCCGCCGCAAAGCGCAGGGTCCGGCAGCGCTCCTGGTGCAGGCGCAGCACGTCGATCTGGGTCAGCACCAGGCCGCAGGTGAAGCGCTGCTCCGCCAGAATGCTTCCGTTTTCGGCGATGAGATCGTGGCCGGAGAACACCAGGTCGGAGGTGGATTCCCCGTCGCCGCTGCTGGCATAGACGTAGGCAGCGGTCAGCCTGGCCGACTGGCCCATGACCAGCTGGCGGCGGTAATCGGCCTTGGAGGCCGTTTCGTTGCTGGCGGACAGGTTGCAAAGCACCGTGGCGCCGGAAGCCGCCAGATGATCCGTGGGCGGTCTGGGAACCCAGAGATCCTCACAAATCTCCGCACCGAGAACAAACTCCGGCATGTCTGCGCACTGGAACAGCAGATTGGTGCCCAGCAGGGGCTGCTGCCCGCACAGCAAGATGGGTGCCGGCTCCGTGGGCCCCGGGGCAAAGTGGCGCTTTTCGTAGAACTCTCCGTAATTGGGGATGTTGGTCTTGGGAACCACGCCCAGAATTTTGCCCCGCTGGCATACGGCGGCGCAGTTATACAGGGCGCCGCCCACCCGGATGGGCAGACCGGCCAGCCAGACCAGCTCCAGATCCTTCGTCTGCTCCAGAAGCAGGCCCAGCGCGTCCTCCGCACCCCGCAGGAGGGTGGGCTGCAGGAACAGGTCGCCGCAGGTATAGCCGGTGAGGCCCAGCTCCGGCAGAACCAGCAGCTTGACACCCTCTTCGGCTGCCTTCCGGATCAGAATCAGGCTTTGCTCCGCATTATAGGGACAGTCCGCCACCCGCAGCTTGGGCGTGCCGGCGGCTACTGTAATGAAACCGTCTCTCATAAGTACCTCCCTGAGATGTTCTTGCATGTATCATACTGCAAGTGTGCCAAAAATTCAAGAACCGCGGAGGATTTCCGGCAGACCGGACAAGAAAGGCCGGCAAGCCGCATAGAATATGCCGAGGGAGGGATGTCCATGGAAAAGCTGGCGGAGCTGGTCTGGGGGACGCCGGCCATGGTGCTGCTGCTGGCCGTGGGAATGCTGCTGACCTGGGAGACCCGGGCCGTGCAGGTGCGGAAGCTGGGGGCCTCCATCCGGCAGGTGGGCAGGAGCCTTCGGAGCGGGAGCCGGTCCTCGTTTCAGGCGGTGTGCACGGCATTGGCCGCTACGGTCGGTACGGGCAATATCGCCGGAGTGGCCGGGGCCATCGCCCTGGGCGGCCCGGGAGCGGTGTTCTGGATGTGGGTTTCGGCGTTTTTCGGCATGGCGACCAAGTATGCCGAGGTGGTGCTGGCCATGCGATACCGGATCCGCGGTGCAGACGGCACATACCTGGGCGGCCCCATGTATTACATCCGCCGGGGCATGGGCGAACGGTGGAAACCTCTGGCGGCGGTGTTTGCCCTGTGCACGGTACTGGCTTCCTTTGGAATGGGCAATATTGCCCAGGTACATACCATTGCCGCGTCGGTGGCCCTGGCGCTGCCCCGGGCAAAACCGTTTGCGGCTGCCCTGGGAACGGGTTTGGCGGCCGCCCTGATTGTGGCGCTGGTGACACTGGGCGGGGCAAAACGCATCGGCGCTGTGATGGAACGGATGGTGCCGGTCATGGCGCTGCTGTACGTCCTGGGGGCTTTGGCGGTCGTCGGGGCCCATTGGCGAAGCCTGGGGCGGGTTCTGTCCGCCATTGTCCGGGGCGCGTTTTGCCCACAGGCGGTCCTGGGCGGCGGCGTGGGGATCGGAATCCGCCAGGCGGTCCGCTGGGGAGTGTCCCGGGGAATCTTCTCCAATGAGGCCGGGCTGGGTTCCGCGCCCATTGCCCATGCCGCTGCGGAAGCCGGGCCGGAGGCGCAGGGCCTGCTGGGAATTTTTGAAGTGTTTGCGGATACGGTGGTACTGTGTACGTTGACCGCGTTGGCCATTCTCTGCAGCGGCGTCCCCATTGCCTATGGCCAGCCGGCAGGCGCAGAACTGGCCGCAGCGGCCCTGGAGACCGTATTCGGCGCCCGGGCTGCCGTGCTCTCGGCCCTGTGCCTGGGACTGCTGGCCCTGGCTACACTGATCAGCTGGCAGCTCTATGGCGTCCGCTGCGCAGAATACCTGTGGGGCGACACCGGCGTGCAGATCTACCGGATCTGCTATGTGGCAGTTGTGGTGCTGGGAGCCACCATGAATCTGCGGTCGGCCTGGGCGGTTTCCGATCTGCTCAACGGGCTCATGTGTCTGCCCAATCTCCTTGCGCTGCTGGCGCTGCGGCATGAAACTAAATTGGTTAATTAGCTAAAGAGAGAAAAGCAGTACAGATTGACAGCCCGGACATCGGCAAAACTCATAATTTACAAATAAAATGCAATCTATTATAATATATTATATCCAAAAATGGTGCGGCTTAGCCGGACCGGAGAAAGAAGGAGGAAATTTCATGGAAATTCAGTTAATCCCCCTGATTATTGTGGTCGCCTATCTGGTCGGTATGCTGATTGTCGGTTTCGTTGTCGGCAAGCTGCATATCAAGGACAGCAAGGACTACATGGTCGCGGGCCGCAGAATGGGCCTGTTCATGGTGGCCTTCTCTCTGTCCGCCAACAACATCGGCGGTGGCTGTACCACCGGCCTGGCACAGAAGGCCTTTGGCTCCTGGGGTTTGAGTGCCATCTGGTATGTGCTGGCGGCGTCCATCGCCATGATACCGCTGGCCTACTTCGCACCCAAGATCCGCAAGACCATGGCCATCACCATTCCTGAGGTCGTGGGCCGCCGCTTCGGCAAGATTTCCAGCAACTTCACCGCAGTTCTGAGCGTTCTGTCCCTGTTCTGCCTGACCTCCTCCCAGATCGCCGCTTCCGGCACCGTGGTCGCCACTCTGACGGGTATCCCCATGAATGTGGCCCTGCTGATTGCCGGTCTGGTCGTGATCCTCTACACCACCTTCGGCGGCATGATGGCCGACCAGGTTTCCGACCTGATTCAGTTCGGCATCATTCTGGTGGGCCTGGCCATTGCAACACCCTTCGTCATCAAGGGCTGCGGCGGCTGGCAGGCCATTTCAGCTGCGCTGCCCGGCGAGCAGCTGAACATCGCCAAGATCGGCTGGGTGCCGATCATCGGCTACATTTTCAACTACTTCTGTACCTTCCTGGCCGGCCCCGAAATGGTCACCCGGTTCGAAACCGCCAAGGACGAAAAGACCGCCCGCAATGCCTCCCTGCTGTCTGCCGTCCTGATGGCCGCCATGTCCATCTTCCCCGTCCTGCTGGGCCTGGCCGCTCTGGCCGTGAAGGACACCCTGCCCATGCTGGCTGAGAACGGCTCCAACGCCATGATGGCTGTGTCCACGGTGCATGCCCCCGCCGCCATTGTCGGCCTGATTTCCGCCGCGATTATCTGCGCTACCATGTCCTCTGCAGACTCCAACCTGCTGTGCATGTCCTCCATGGTCATCAACGACCTGTACCTGGGCAATGTGGGCCGGAAGAGCCTCAGCGAGAAGCAGATCATTCTCTACACCCGTGTGTGCAACGTGGTTGCCGCTGTGGTTGCCATGCTGATCTCCATGTTCGGCATTTCCATCGCCGCCATGAACACCTTCGCCTTCGGCATCCGCTGCGCAGGTCCCTTCGCCGCCTACGGCCTGGGCCTGGCTGTGCCCAAGGCCACCAAGAATTCCGGCGTGGTTTCCCTGTTCACCGGCACCGTTGCCTTTATCGTCTGGCAGCTGTACACCGGCGGCGATATGACCAAGGGCTTCGGCATCCTGCCTGTGGTCTTTGGCTGCGCCATCGGCGTGGTGACCTTCTTCCTGGTCAACTGGATCGAGTGGAAGAAGGGCGTCAAGGCCGCTCCCTCCGCTTATGCTGCGGAATAATCTGAAGAAATAAGAAATCACAATAAGCTGGCGCCCTCCTGCCTTTGCAGGAGGGCGCTTTTATGGGCACCCCAAAGCCTCCCCTGAGTAAGGGGAGGTGGCCCGCAGGGCCGGAGGGGTTGTGTGCAGGCAGTTGGTGCCAGCACCGACCCCTCAGTCATGGCTTGCGCGGTGCCTGCGTCCCTAACACAGGGGAGCCTTAGAGAAAACAATCTATTTGCTTCCGGGGGCAATAGCCAGACCGTACCAGCTTTCACCGCCGCTGGTGTCCACCAGTATCAGTTCTCCGGATTCTGTGATATCACCATTGGGATATCCCCATTTGTCGCAGATCAGCCTGCCGTTTTCCAGATGCAGGGCATAATCAGATACACCGCGATCCCACAGCAGATATTCCTGGCCATTGGCGTAGTCGAATACCACAACGTGGGTGTCAATCAGCCCGGAACCGAAGCTGACGGTAGCGCAGACCTCAGGCTTGCCGTCGCCGGTCAGATCGGAGAAATAGACGTTCCAGATGGGCATGCCGGAAAACAGAACGGTTGTACTGGAACCATGGATGGCTGTAACTTGTCCGGGCGTGTACTGGAAGGTCACGCCGGGAAACTCAGGGCGCTCTGTTTCCAAAGTACCGGCGTCGGGATAGGAATCGGAATAGTCTACCCATTCTGCTGCAGGCCCCACAGCAGGCGATTCCGAAGCAATCCGAACCGCAACAGGGCTTACGGTAACATGCACGGTTTTGTCCTGACCGGTCAGGTTATCGGCAAGGATTCCAAATTTGAACCAGCCTTCCTTCTCCGCTGGGATGGTCACAGAAACACCGGGTTCAGCATATGCAAACGTGTCAGAGGCAGTTGCCTGACGCGCTTCCACTGGCTTGAGAACAATTTCCGTGCTGCCCACATCCGGACCGACGGAACAGTGAATTCGATTTCCGATTGGCGAGATTTCTTCGTCCGAGAAATAGACACCGGATTCGCTCCCGGCCGGAATTGTAATGGAAATGTCAAAGCTGGTTTGCTTTGGATTGGTCAGAAAACAGACCGCAGTGATGAGGCAGACCAAAACAGCGAGAAGAATCACCCAAAACGCAGGCTTTCTGTAGGTCAGTACGGATTTCACCCGTTCTTTTACACCGACTTCCCCAAAGGCCAGAGGACAGGCGGCGATGCCTTTGTGGCTGACGCTGCAGGCCAGCAGGGCCTGGGAGTAGTCCGCCCGCTGCTGGTTGTCCAGCTCCCGGATGACGGTTTCGTCGCAGGCCAGCTCGATGTCCCGGCACAAAAGACCATAGGCCAGCCACAGGAGCGGGTTAAACCAGTGGATGGCCAGCAGCAGAAAGCCCAGAAGCTTCCACCAGTGGTCCTTCCGGCGGATGTGGGCCTGCTCATGGGCAATGACTGGCTCCAGCGTCCGGCTGTCCATGTGAGACGGGAGATAAATCTTCGGTTTTATGACGCCCAGCACAAAGGGAGAGCTGACAGCCTCACTCTGGAAGAGATTATCCCCCAGGAGAACCGCTGTGCGGACCTTCCTGCGCAGCCGTCCGTAGCTGATGGCTGCGTATGCCAGGAGCAGCGCAGCGCCGGTGACCCAAATACAGGCACAAATGGGAATCCAGATTTGCAGCGGATTTGCACTGGCGACTGGCTCTGGTGCGAAGGATTGCTGGATCACCGGATTGACAGCACTGTTGATGGCGGGGAACCCGGTGTGAATGGTAGGTGCCGGATCCATCATGATCCCCGGAGGAATGGTTTCAGCGCTGGGAACCAGGCTCAGGGCGCTCTCCATGGAGAATGGGCACAGCAGCCGCACGGCGACGATGCCCCACAGCAGCACATGGACCCATCGGGGCGCTTTTTTCAGCAGCAATCGGAGAACCAGCACCGCCAGAATCAGCCATCCGGCCGAGATGCTGCGATTGACGATGTTCAGAAACAGCTCGGTCATAGCGTGCCTCCTTCCCGGAAGCGGTCGATCATCCGCTGTACCTCGTCGATTTCTTTTTCCGAAAGCTTCCGGTGCCTGGTAAAGGCGGCCACAAAGGCCGGCAGGGAGCCTTCAAACTTCTTTTCCACCAGCTCGTCAATTTCCGCCGCCTGCACCTCGTCCTTGGAGACCAGGGAGGAGACCATGGTGTCTTCGTTCTTCAAAACACCGCGCTCGGACAGACGCTTGATGACGGTGTAGGTGGTGGTGGGCTTCCAGCCCAGCTGCTCCTGGCAAAGGCGCACCAGTTCGCTGCTTTTCAGCGGTTCGTACTCCCACAGAATCAGGCAGAAACGGTATTCGCTCTCAAAAATTTTTGGGGTATCCATGGACAGAACTCCTTTCTCTAATGGATTAGAGCATCTATAGTCTAACCCATTAGAGTAAAACTGTCAATCTGAATAATAAACAAAGAGCCTGCCACAAAAGATGCAAGATGCACAAAGCCAGACGCAACAAGCCTCCCCTTGCACAGGGGAGGCTTGTACATCGATAATCTCGCGGCAGGACTTTTCCAAAATCCTTATTTCTTTTCCGCCACGCTCAGGCGGACCCGGGCGCGTTTCTGACGGGCCAGGGCGTAGGTTCTGGTCTGCTCGTCGGCGTTGGGATCGGACAGCATGGTCTCGGCCCGGGCCAGGGAGGCCTTGGCGCGCTCCACGTCGATCTGATCGGCCCACTCAAAGGTGGTGGCCACCACCTTGACCGCGCCGTTGGTGACGGCCAGCATACCGCCGATACAGGCGGCGTGCCGTTCGCCCTCCTCGGTGACAACCTTGGCCGGCCCCATGCCCAGAGCGGTCACATAGTTGATGTGCCGGGCCAGAATGCCCACCTGGCCGTTGATGGTCGGCACCAGCAGACGCTCCGCCTGACCGTCAAAATACTGCCCGTCGGGGGTCACGATCTGCAGATGGTATGTCATGCGTTCTCACCCTTTGCCTTGGCCACAACCTCGTCAATGGAGCCGGCGAACAGGAAGGCGGATTCGGGGATGTCGTCGTGCATGCCCTCGATGATCTCCTTGAAGCCGCGGATGGTCTCCTTGAGGGGGACGTATTTGCCCTGGTAGCCGGTGAACTGCTCGGCCACGGAGAAGGGCTGGGACAGGAAGCGCTGGACCTTACGGGCGCGGTTGACCGTCAGCTTGTCGGCCTCGGAGAGCTCGTCCATACCCATGATGGCGATGATGTCCTGCAGTTCCTTGTAGCGCTGCAGAATCCGCTGGACGGAACGGGCCACTTCGTAGTGCTCCTCACCCACAACCTCCGGGGACAGGATCCGGGAGCTGGAAGCCAGGGGATCCACGGCGGGGTAGATGCCCAGAGACGCGATGCTGCGGTCCAGAACCGTGGTGGCGTCCAGATGGGCGAAGGTGGTGGCGGGAGCCGGGTCGGTCAGATCGTCAGCGGGAACGTAAACGGCCTGGATGGAGGTGATGGAGCCCTTCTTGGTGGAGGTGATGCGCTCCTGCAGGGCGCCCATTTCCGTTGCCAGGGTGGGCTGATAGCCGACGGCGGAAGGCATACGGCCCAGCAGAGCCGAAACCTCGGAACCGGCCTGGGTGAAACGGAAGATGTTGTCGATGAACAGCAGCACGTCCTGGTGCTTGACGTCGCGGAAGTATTCCGCCATGGTCAGGCCGGACAGGCCCACGCGCATTCTGGCCCCGGGGGGCTCGTTCATCTGGCCGTAGACCAGGGCGGTCTTGCTCAGAACGCCGGATTCCTTCATTTCGTTATACAGGTCGTTGCCCTCTCTGGTGCGCTCGCCGACGCCGGTGAACACCGACAGGCCGCCGTGCTGCTTGGCAACGTTGTTGATGAGCTCCATAATCAGGACGGTTTTGCCCACGCCGGCGCCGCCGAAGAGGCCGACCTTGCCGCCCTTGGCGTAGGGGCAGATCAGGTCCACGACCTTGATGCCGGTTTCCAGGATTTCCGTGGTGGATTCCTGCTCCTCAAAGCTGGGGGCCGGGCGGTGGATGGGCCAGCGCTCCGGCGCCTTGGGGGCGTCCATGTTATCCACAGGCTCACCCAGCAGATTGAAGATGCGGCCCAGGCACTCCTCACCCACGGGAACGGTGATGGGAGAGCCGGTGTCCACGGCATCCATACCGCGCTCCAGGCCGTCGGTGGAGGACATGGCGATGCAGCGGGCGACATTGTCGCCGATGTGCTGGGCCACCTCCACCGTCAGCTTTTTGCCGCGGTTGTCAATCTCAATGGCGTTGAGCAGGTTGGGCAGCTGACCGTCGGGGAAACGGATGTCCAGAACAGGTCCGATGACCTGCGCAATGGTACCGATATTGGCCAAATGGGGTCAACTCCTTTCGAATCAATGTTCTGCGCCGGCGACGATCTCGGTGATTTCCTGGGTAATGGCGCCCTGGCGGGCACGGTTGTACTGCAGGCTCAATCCTTCGATCATTTCCTCGGCGTTTTTGGTGGCGGAATCCATGGCGGTACGGCGGGCCGCCTGCTCGGAGCACAGGGACTCCCGCAGGGCGCCGTAGATGACGCCGCCCAGGTATTCCGGCACAATGGCGTTGAACACGGAGACGCTGTCCGGTTCATAAATAGTCAGGGGCTGATGACCCTCCGGCCGTTTCCCGCTGCCGACGATGGACAGGGGCAGCAGCGGCAGGGAACTGGGGGTCTGGGTCAGCACCGTGACGAAGTTGGTGTAGCACAGCACCACCTGGTCAAAAGTTCCGTCCAGGTATTCCCGGCACAGGGAGTTGGCCATGGTGTAGCACTCGCCCGCGTTGATGGTCTCGGCCACGGGATAGAGGGTGTTGAGAATGGGAACGCCGTGGCTGCGGAAATACTCCGTGGCCTTTTTGCCGATGGGCAGCACCATGGCGTTCTTGCCCTCCATGGCGGCCATGGCGAGCTTGAGCACGTTGTTGTTATAGCCGCCGGCCAGACCGCGGTCGCCCGCAATGACCACGAAGCAGTACTTTTCACCCCGGGGTTTCTGCACAAAGGCGGAGGTCAGCTCCGTGTTGGCGTCGGCAATGTCGTGCATGGTCTGGTACAGGACTTCGAAATAAGGACGGCTGGCGATGGCGCGATCCTGGGCGCCGCGCAGCTTGGAAGCCGCCACCATTTCCATGGCCTTGGTGATCTGCTTGGTGCTTTCCATGCTTTTGATACGGGATTTGATATCCTTCATGGATACGCCGGCCATGTGCGTGCCTCCTTCCTTACTTCAGCTTGAGAAACTGGGTGGTATAGTCGGTCAGGGTCTGCTTCAGAGCTGCCTCGTCCTCCTTGGACAGCAGGCCGGTGGTGCGGATGTTCTCCAGCACGCCGTAGCAGTGGTCGTTCACATAGATATACAGATCCTGCTCGTACTCCGGAACCTGCTCCACGGCCACATCCTTGAGATAACCGTTGATGACGGCGTAGAAGATGCAAACCTGATGCGCCACATCCACGGGGGTGTTGCGTCCCTGCTTCAGGACGGCCACGATCCGTTCGCCCAGGGCCAGACGCTCCTTGGTGTCCCGGTCCAGGTCGGAGCCGAACTGAGCGAAGCTCTGCAGCTCGCGGTACTGGGAGTACAGCAGCTTCAGGTTGCCGGCCACCTTCTTCATGGCCTTGATCTGGGCGTCGCCGCCCACACGGGAGACGGAGATACCGGGGTTCACGGCGGGCATGACACCTGCGTGGAACAGCTCGGTTTCCAGATAGATCTGGCCGTCGGTGATGGAGATGACATTGGTGGGAATATAGGCGGAGACGTCGCCGGCCTGGGTCTCAATGATGGGCAGAGCCGTCAGGGAGCCGCCGCCGTATTCCGGCGCCAGCCGAGCCGCACGCTCCAGCAGGCGGGAGTGGAGGTAGAACACGTCGCCGGGGTAGGCTTCACGCCCGGGCGGGCGGCGGATCAGCAGGGAAATGGCACGGTAGGCCACGGCGTGCTTGCTGAGGTCGTCATAGATGACCAGCACGTCCTTGCCCTGGTGCATGAAGTATTCGCCCATGGTACAGCCGGTGTAGGGGGCGATATACTGCAGGGGGGCCATTTCCGAGGCGGTGGCGGACACGACGATGGTATAGTCCATGGCGCCGGCGGCAGTGAGGGTTTCCACCAGCTGGGAGACGGTGGAGCGCTTCTGACCGATGGCCACATAGACGCAGATCACGTCCTTGCCCTTCTGGTTGATAATGGTATCCGTGGCGATGGTGGTCTTGCCGGTCTGGCGGTCGCCGATAATCAGCTCACGCTGACCACGGCCGATGGGGATCATGGCGTCGATGGCCTTGATGCCGGTCTGCAGGGGAACGGAGACGTGCTTACGCTCGATGATACCGGGCGCCGGTGCTTCAATGGGCATGTATTTGGCCGCCTGAATCTCACCCTTGCCGTCGATGGGAGCACCCAGGGCGTCCACGACGCGGCCGATCAGGGCCTCACCCACGGGGACGGAGACCACGCTGCCGGTACGCTTGACGGTGTCGCCCTCGCGGATTCCGGCGTCGGAGCCCAGCAGAACGATGGAGACGGAATTCTCCTCCAGGTTCTGGGCCATGCCGTACTCGCCGTTGGAGAACTGCACCAGCTCGTTGACCATGCACTTCTGCAGGCCCGAGGCCCGGGCGATGCCGTCGCCCACCAGAATGATGGTGCCGGTTTCGCTCTGCTCGATCTTGTTTTCATAGTGCTTGATCTGCGCCTTGATAATTTTCGAAATTTCTTCCGGTCTTAATTCCATTGTTTCACCAACCTTTGTGATGATATTAGGATGATTTCACATAGATTTTGTATCGATGCTACACCGCTGCCGTCTTGAGGCTGGCGCCGATGGCGTCCAGGCGGTGCTTCACGGTGCCGTCCAGCTGACGGCCCGGCAGCTCCAGCAGAACGCCGCCCATGCAGGCGGGATCCACCCGGCAGCTGAGCTCCACGGTCTTGCCCAGCACCTGCTGAAGCTTTTCCAGCAGCCGCTGCCGCAGCTGGGGCTTGAGCGCCACGGCTGTGACGGCGCAGACCTCCACGATGTCGTGGTCCTCGTTGTAGCGCCGGCGGTACTCCTGGGCGCAGCCCTTCAGCTGGCCAATGGTGCCGTTTTCACAGAGTATTTTCAGGAAATTCAGCAGATAGGGCTGAATCTGGCCCCGCAGCGCTTCATCCAGAGCACGGCAGCGCTCGTCCTTGGAGATGGACAGGGTTGCCAAAAAGCGCCAGTAGTCGGGGCTTTCGTCAAACAGGGCGATGACCTGCCGGAGTTCCTCCAGGATTTCTCCCGTCAGTCCCTCTTCCTTGGCCAGGTCGTAAAGGGACCCGCCGTAAACCTGTTCTGTCTTGGTCATACGGCTTCACCTATCTGATCGATGAACTCCTGGATCAGAGCCTCATGGTCGGCCTCATTGATTTCCTTCTCCACGACCTTGGAGGCGATGGAGACGGCGATGCCGGAGATGTCGTTCTTGATTTCGTTGACCGCGTTGCGGCGCTCCTGGGCGATATCGCTGGAGGCTTTGGCGCGAATGGCAGCAGCCTCTTCCTTGGCTTCCTGGAGCATCTGCTCACTGCGGCTCTGGGCGGTCTGGGCGGCGCTGCGCACCAGAGCGGCAGCTTCCTCCCGGGCGCCGGACAGCTGCTTTTCATATTCGGCCTTGGCGTTTTCCGCTTCGGTGCGGGCAGCTTCGGCGGCGTCCAGATCGGCGTTGGCCAGCTCCTGGCGCTGCTTGATGATGTTCTGCACCGGCTTCAGCAGGAACCGCTTAAACAGATAAATCGTGAGCAGCAGGTTGCAAATCTGCAGGATGATGGTCCAGGGCGCGACCGTAACCAACTCCTGAAATCCCATAGGGCTTTCCTCCTTTCAGACTGAATGACAATGGTCCGAAAGCAGCTTACAGCATGCCCAGGAACATTCTGGGGCAGACGAACATCAGCAGCAGGCCGGTGACGAAGCCGTAAATACCGGTGGTCTCGGACAGGGCGATACCAAGAATCATGGTGGACGTCAGTTCGCCCTTCATTTCAGGCTGACGGGCAATGGCTTCAACGGTTTTGCCGGCGGCAAAGCCTTCGCCGATACCAGGGCCAATACCTGCGATCAGGGCCAGACCGGCGCCGATGGCGCAGCCCATGAGAACGATTGCTCTTTCCATAAATAAATCCTCCTAAGTGTTATTTCAATTTTTTGAACAAAATTAAATGGATTAATCCTCCGCGGTGGAGATAAAGATCATGGTCAGCATACAGAAGATGAACGCCTGAATAAAGCTGCCGAACCAATCGAAGTACAGGGAGAACACGGCCGGAATACCGACGCCGAGGATGGGGATTTCTGCCAGCAGATTGCCCACCAGGCCGGGCAGCAGGCTGAACAGCGCGTGGTTGGCCGCGATCAGCGCCGCGTAAATCAGCGCCGAAATCACATAGCCGGATACGATGTTGCCAAAATGACGGAAGGCCATGGAGATGGGGGTGAAGATCTCTCCCAGAACGTTGAAGGGAGCCATCACGAAGATGGGATCCAGATAGCTTTTCAGATATCCCTTCAGGCCGTGGCCTTTGATCTTGTGGCGGGTGATCAGGACGAACACCACCAGAGCCCAGGCAAGCTCGGTATTGACGTCCGCCGTCGGCGCCCACAGGCCCAGAAGCGAGGAAAGACTGCTGCAGACGGACAGGCCGAAAATAGCCGTGACCAGGGGCAGATACTGCATCCACCGGTCTCCCATGTTGTTGTGCACCAGGCCGTAGAGCATTTCATAGATTTTCTCTGCCACAGCCTGTTTTTTACTGATATCCCGGACCTTCATGTCGTGGGTCATCCAGGCGCACAGAGCAGTCAGGACGATCATCACGCCCCAGGTTACCACCAGAGTGGCGGTGATGGGAATACCGCCGAAAATCGGAATTTCAAAGTAAATTGGCGCGCCATGAATATCAACTTCCATTTATTCTTTCTCGCCTCCTTTCTCCCCGGGCTGATACAGTCCGAGCAGCCGCATTGCAAAGATCGTAATGCTGGGCAGCAGGAACGGAACGACGACGGCGACAACGTGGAAGCAGGGGGCCGCAAAGCCGGCGATCATGATGACAACCATGGCCAGCATACGCAGGGTATAGGAACGCTGGACCAGGGCCTTGGCCTGATCGGGGTTGTTCATGGCCCGCTGGCAGGAAAGCCCCATGAGGAAAAAATTTCCGATGGCGCCCGCACTGCCCAGCAGCGCGCCCAGAACCACGGTGTAGTCCAGGCGCCGGAGCAGAGCGAACACTGCCAGCATAACGGCGTCGCCGATCAATACGCCCAAAGCTATATGACCGGTTTCTTTCAGAACGGACGGGCTGATTTTCATTGGCATTCCTCCTGCTTAGTCATGTCGGTAGAACACCACCGGCTTTTCCGGCGGCTCGCCGGCCTGACTCCTCTTTTTCTCGGCGGTCAGAACACGGCGGAAGAATTGATAGGCGCTGGCTCCGGAAGTCAGAAGTCCCAGCAGCAGCGCCAGAAGCATCACCCAGCTGCCCAGGCCGAACCGGTCTTGCAGCCACCAGGCTGCCAGGCCGAGTACCACCGGCGGCGTAATCAGCGTGAAGCCAAGCTGCCCCAATGCCGTCACAGCCCGAAGCACCCGCATGTAGGTTTTCACTGCCGTTCACCTCAATTCTTATGCATTAGTATAACACTTCGCGACACCCAATGCAAATAGTTTCCGGAAAGTATTATCGAAATATTTGCGGAAACGAGTTTCACTGGACAACGGGTTTTTCCTGCATTATAATAGAATTCGCCACAATGTAGGAAACTTATACGCGGAAAGGATCAAACTGTATGGAACGGATGATTTCCGGATATTGCCGGGCCCAGGACCAGGCAAGAACCGTTATGATGGACAACGAGGACGGCCCCTGGGCGTGCGACTGCGACTATCCCGATTGCGCCTATGCCTCCGGCTGCCCCATCGGCAAACAGCTGCGGCAGATTGAGGAGGAGAACCCATGACCCTGGAGCAGGCATTTCAGAAGGAGGCCCTGGAGCAGGCCCAGACGGCTATGCTGGTCTGGGGCTGTCCCACCAAGCGGCTGTTTCAAAATCTGCAGACCCGGGGCGGTGCGGAGACAGCCCGGGAGCTGGCGGGCAAGAAGCGGCTCTCCGACGGCTTTGACGCCCTGCGGCGCTGCGGCCATCTGGAGCTGAGCCTGGAGGCCCTGATGACCAAGGGAAAATACGGCGCGTTGTTTACCGATGAGCAGGTCAATTGGTGCCTGGAGGTCCTGCTGGAAGCGGGATACTATGGATAAGATCAAAAAGGAGAAACGGGTATGAACTGGAAGAAAATTCTGGCGCTGCTGCTGACCCTGGCGCTTCTGCTGGGCCTGACAGCCTGCGGCGTCAGTGAGGAGACCGTGGAGACGGCGTCGGAAGTGGTGTCGGCTGTGCTGGAAGCCGCCGCGGAGACGGAAGAAGAACCGGCGGAATCGGAGGAACCGGAAGCAGCCCAAGAACCGGCAGAATCGGAGGAACCGGAAGCAGCCCAAGAACCGGCAGAATCGGAGGAACCGGAAGCAGTCCAAGAACCGGCAGAAGCAGAGAATCCGGAAGAAGCGCCGGAGGCGCCCGCCCTGGCCGAGGACGGAACCTATACCGGCAAGGACGATGTGGCTCTGTACCTGTACACCTACGGCCATCTGCCGGACAATTTCATCACCAAAAAAGAGGCCCAGAATCTGGGCTGGTCCGGCGGCTCTCTGGAGCCCTATGCCCCCGGCAAGTGCATCGGCGGCAGCCGGTTCGGCAACTATGAGGGCATTCTGCCCGATGCGCCGGGCAGAACCTGGACGGAATGCGACATCGACACCCTGGGGGCCGAGAAACGGGGCGCCAAGCGCATTGTGTTTTCCAATGACGGCCTGATCTACTACACGGAGGATCACTATGAGACCTTCACCCTTTTGTATGGAGATCCGGAATCATGAGAGACGTGCAGATTGACTGCCGCGACGGCATGGAGGCCATTCACCGCCAGCTGGCCGAGGCGCTGGAGTTCCCGGACTGGTACGGAGAAAACCTGGACGCCCTCTACGACTGCCTGACGGATCTGGGCGAGCCCGTTTGCCTGACGGTGCGGGAGCCGCAGCTCCTTCCGGCGCTGGAGCGGGTGCTGGAGGACGCCGCCGGAGAAAACCCGCTTCTCGAGGTATGGATGTCACAGTAAATTCACATTCTATTCTTGCTCTGGCAATTTTTTGAAGCCCACGTCATGGTATAGTATCCTGGAAAAGGAGTGTGCCGCATATGAATGAAGTCAAAACCCCGAAGAAACCGTTATTTTTTTACTATTTGGTCGTCATGCTGATTCTGATGCTGTTCAATTTCCTTGCCATGCCCTGGATCAGCGAGCGGCAGATCAAGGAGGTGGACTACAACAGCTTCCTCTCCATGACGGAGCGCGGAGAGATCAGCCGGGCGGAAATCCAGGAACAGGATAACCGCATCCTGTTTATGGACAAAGAGGAAAAGGTGATCTATAAGACCGCCATGGTCAACGATCCCGACCTGACGGCCCGGCTCTATGAAGCCGGCGTCTCCTTCGCCGGAGAGGAGATCGAGCAGACCTCTCTGCTGGTGTCCATCCTCAGCTGGGTGCTGCCTTTGATTATCTTTGTCGCCCTGGGCCAGTTTATGTCCCGGAAGATGATGGAGAAGATGGGCGGCGGCAATTCCATGATGTTCAATATGGGAAAATCCAACGCCAAGGTCTATGTGAAATCCTCCGACGGCATCAAGTTCTCCGATGTGGAGGGCGTGGACGAGGCGGAGGAGAGCCTGCAGGAAATCGTGGATTACCTCCACGATCCCGGCAAGTATCAGGAGATCGGCGCCTCCATGCCCAAGGGCATTCTGCTGGTGGGCCCTCCGGGAACTGGCAAGACCATGCTGGCCAAGGCTGTAGCCGGCGAGGCGGACGTCCCCTTCTTCTCCATGTCCGGCTCGGAATTTGTGGAGATGTTCGTGGGCATGGGCGCCTCCAAGGTCCGGGACCTGTTCAGGCAGGCCAAGGAGAAGGCGCCGTGCATCGTATTTATCGATGAGATCGACGCCATCGGCAAAAAGCGGGACGGGCAGCTGGGCGGCAACGACGAGCGGGAGCAGACCCTGAACCAGCTGCTGACGGAGATGGACGGCTTCGAGGGCAACAACGGCGTCATCATACTGGCCGCCACCAACCGCCCCGAGGCTCTGGATCCGGCCCTGACCCGTCCGGGCCGATTTGACCGGCGGGTGCCGGTGGAGCTGCCCGATCTGAAGGGCCGGGAGGCCATTCTGCGGGTTCACGCCAAAAAGATCAAAATTGCCGAAGATGTGGACTTCGAAAAGGTGGCCCGCATGGCCTCTGGCGCATCCGGCGCGGAGCTGGCCAATATCGTCAATGAGGCCGCCCTGCGTGCCGTGCGCGCCGGCCGCAAGTTTGCCTCCCAGGCGGATCTGGAGGAGAGCATTGAGGTGGTCATCGCCGGCTACCAGAAGAAGAATGCCATTCTGACCGACCGGGAAAAGCGGATCGTGGCCTATCATGAAATCGGCCACGCCCTGGTGGCGGCCCGGCAGACCAATTCGGCCCCGGTGCAGAAGATTACCATTGTTCCCCGGACCTCCGGCGCCCTGGGCTACACCATGCAGGTGGAGGAGGGCAACCACTACCTCATGAGCAAGGAGGAGATCGAAAACAAGATCGCCACCTATACCGGCGGCCGGGCGGCGGAAGAGCTGGCCTTTGGCTCCGTCACCACCGGCGCGTCCAATGATATCGAGCAGGCCACCAAGCTGGCCAGGGCCATGATTACCCGCTACGGCATGAGCGAGGACTTCGGCATGGTGGCCCTGGAGACCGTGACCAACCAGTACCTGGGCGGGGACGCGTCCCTGGCCTGCTCCGCCGAAACCCAGACCCAGATTGACCGCCAGGTGGTGGAGCTGGTGGGCAGGCAGCATGACAAGGCGCGGCAGATTCTCCGGGACAACCGGGAAAAGCTGGATCGCCTGGCCGACTACCTGTATCAGAACGAGACCATCACCGGCGAGGAATTCATGAACATTCTGAATCAATAAACAGGGAGGATCATCATGGACATCAAAGAGAAAATCAAGGAATTGGTGGAGAAAATCAGCAAGGATCCCAAGCTGCAGGCGCAGTTCCGTGAGAACCCCGTGAAGGCGGTGGAGACTCTGCTGGGCGTGGATCTGCCGGACGACGTGGTGAACAAGGTTGTGGATGGCGTCAAGGCCAAGCTGGCTGCGGACAAGGTGTCCGGCGGCCTGGATGCACTGAAAAAGCTGTTCTGACGGAAGGGAGCTGTGCCCGATGACGGACTTTGCAGAGGTGGAATGTCGCCTGAGAGAACGAGGCTATGCGGTGCGGCAGTTTGCCACAGGGGCAGAAGCAGCTGTTTACCTGGATCGTGAGATTGATGGCGTGACCGTAGGAATTGGCGGCTCTGCCACGATCCGGGAACTGGGCTTATATGAGCGGCTGCAGTCCCATAACACGGTGTTCTGGCACTGGGAGCAGCCGCCCCGGGAGGCCAGGCGCAGTGCTATGACGGCGGAGGTTTATCTCACGTCGGTCAATGCGCTGGCCCGAACCGGTGAGCTGGTGAATATCGACGGGACAGGCAACCGCACATCTTCCATGCTGTTCGGCCACCGGCGGATCTTTTTCCTGGTGGGACGCAATAAGCTGACGGCGGATTACGACAGTGCGGTCTGGCGGGCCAGAAACATAGCAGCACCACAGCGGGCCCGGCAGCTGCAGGTCAAAACACCCTGTGCGGAACGGGCGGATCGCTGCTACGACTGCAAGAGCCCGGATCGGATCTGCCATGGCCTGGTGACCCTGTGGGGCCCCATGAACGGCATGGAGGCGGAAATCCTCCTGATTGACCAGGATCTTGGACTCTAAGACAGAAAACGAGTTTGCCGCAAAATGCTCAGAACGCGCATTTTGCGGCAAACTCGTTTCAGACTGCCGATCATTCTTTTTCGTCGCGATGAAACCTTTTCGCTGGGATTGCGTCTATAAGTATTGAAGCTGGATCCGGTCGATCAGGGGCAGAATTCTGTCCAGAGACGGAGGCTGGGAACCGCTGCAGGTCACGGCGGCAGACGCCACGGCCAGCGATCTGCGGGCAGTTTCCTCCAGGGCGCAGCCGGCCGAACGGTAGTAGGCCAGGGCGGCCATCATGGAGTCTCCTGCGCCCACGGTGCTGATTACGGGAATCTTGGGAGAATAGCCTCGGATAACCGTGTCCCGGGTGACGAACAAAGCGCCGTCACCGCCCAGGGAGACGGTGACCAGGCCGACGCCCTGGGCAACCAGGGAGCGGGCGGCATCCAGAACGGCGGCGTCCGTGGGCAGGGGAGTACCCATGAGTTCCTCCAGCTCCGAACGGTTGGGCTTGATGATGGCGGGATGCTCCGCAATGGCCTGCCGCATGGGCTCGCCCACGGTGTCCACGCAGATCTGCACATCCTGGGCATGCAGCCGGCGGATCCAGTCGGCCAGCTGGGAATCCGCCACACCGGGCGGGTTCTTGCCGGCAAATACGACCGTGTCGCCCGGCTTTACGGCGTGGATCAGCTTGTCCCACACGGCATGCAGGGATTCGGGGGAGAGGGGGCCGCCGGGCTCGTTGATATCCGTGCTGGTCTGCAGGATCGGATCCACAATTTTGATGTTGGTCCGGGTGGGCTCCGGCGTAAGAACCATATCGTTTGCCAGATTCATGGCGTCCAACGCGGTTTTGATATAGCCGCCGGCCGCTCCGCCCAGCACGCCCAGCACCAGCGTGCTGCCGCCCAGGGCCTGAATGGTCTTGGAGACGTTAATTCCTTTTCCACCGGGATCCAGCCGTGCGCTCTGAACCCGATTGACCGTATTGATCGCAAAGCCCGGGAGGGTCACGGTTTTATCCAGCGCAGGATTCAGGGTAACCGTAATAATCATATGCAAGCGTTCCTTTTTTGACGTTTGGACTATTTTACGTCCGATGGATAAAAAAGTAAAGACCGATGGAACCCGCAGGCTGCAAATTCGTCTGATTGCTGGAAGGAACGCGGAAATTGCGATAATAATTTGCATTTCTGAACAAAGTGTGTTAGAATGACCAAGGTATTGCCCATTGGAGGGGTTTGCCTGCGTTCTTTGCACGAGATGGACAAATTCATGCCAAAACAGCCCGTATTTTTGGGCTTTTTCAGATTATTATTATTTTTGCAGCAAAGGAGCTATCGGAGCCACATGAAATTATTCGGCAGCAAACGTTCCGGCGCCCGCCTGGCCAAAAACCGGAGCGGCGGTTCTGCGGTTAGCGCCCCGGCGGCGCCCCGGAAAACCAGGCGGCGCAACCCGCTGAAAACCCTGGCTGTGGTATTGGCCTGCCTGTTGGGGCTGGAGCTGTGCTATTTCTTCTGCATCTACACAGACAATGCGTTTGTCACCAAATGGCGGACCGCCTATATTGAGACGGCCATGGATACCCTGAGCCACAAATGGCTGGCGACGGCAATCATCCCCTCGGATGTGATTGCCAGGGTCATGGACAGCCGCACCCAGTCCCTCATCAACATGGACGGCATGGAAACGACCTGGGGCAAGGAGGAGGAACCGGCGGATCCTGTTCAGCCGGAGGAGCCTGCAGAGCTTCAGCAGCCGGAGAATACCGTCACGGAGATCACCGTGGTGGAGAAGGAGGATCCGGAAAAGGCCGCCCGGGACGCCTTCTACGAGTTGTATTATGAGATCGATTCGGATTCCATGGAGGCCTGGCTGAACAAGCATCCCGAGACGCTGGCCAACGGCTGGGAGGGGATCGTCATCAACGAGGCCGGTTTGGACGACGGCGGAACGGAGATCGAGACCGTCCACGGCGAGCAGGTTCTGGCCATTGACGTGCCCAACAAGCTCCTGCTGGTGCGGGTGGAGGGCAGCGGCTACCAGGGCGTTCTGGCCATCGGCAAGGACAACAGCAGGCTGAAGGTTTTCCCCTCCTCCAAGCTGGGCTCTTCCGGTGAGTATGCCGGCACCATTGCCAGCAACAACAACGGCGTTCTGGGCATGACCGGCAGCGGCTTCATCGACCCCGACGGCAACGGCAACGGCGGTCTGCTGGCGGGCTATGCCATGTGCGACGGCGTGGCCTACGGCGACGGACATATGGGCTGGGGCAACAAGCGCCTGGAGCTCCATGAGGATAATCTGTTTTACATCAAGGACGTGGCCGCCCCGGTGGGAGAAGGCACCACCGACGCGGTGGAATTCCAGCCGGCTCTGATTATCGACGGCAGCATCGTGGTGGACGCCAACTGCGGCTGGACGGGCCTGCAGCCCCGGGCCTGCATCGGCCAGTCGGACAAGTATGAATTCCTGATGCTGGTCATTGAGGGCCGGATGCCCTGGCGGTCCACGGGCACCCATGTCATCGAGTGCGCCGAAATTCTCAAGCGTCATGGCTGTATGCAGGCCATGAACCTGGACGGCGGCACCAGCGCCATTATGTGGTACGACGGCGAATATGTGACCAAATGCTCCAACCAGAGCCTGCCGTCCGGCCGCCCCCTGCCCACCGCCTTTGTCTATCAGCGCGGGGAATAAAGAGATAAGGAGCAGTCTATGAAGCTATACGGCGGCGCATCCGGCGCCAGAACGGGCGGCAGAGCCGCTGCGGCCAAGACCGGCGGGAAACAGAAAAAGAAACGCAACCGGCTGAAAATCCTGGCCATTGTGCTGGCGGTGGTCCTGGTGCTGGAGGGACTCTATTTCACGGCGGTCTATTCGAAGAACGCGTTCATCACCAAATGGCGCAACGCCTATATCACCACAGCCATGGAGACCATGAGCCACCAATGGCTGGCCACGGCATTCATCCCGGCCGATGTCATCCACGAGGTCATGTATGCCAAGGTGGTCTCCCAGGAGGCTCAGGCGGGCCTGGAGAGCCAGTGGAAAAAGGAGGAGCTGCCTGCCGCGGAACCGGAAACCTCCGGCGAAAACCAGGAGGTCGAGATGACCGTGGTGGAGCAGCGGGATCCGGAGATTGTGGCCGAGGAGCAGTTCTATGAGCTGTTCTATGAGGTGGACGCCGAATCCATGAAGGCTTATCTGGCCGCGCATCCGGAAGCCCTGGAAAACGGCTGGAACAACCTGTGCATCAACGAGGCCGGTCTGGACGACAACGGTACGGACATCCAGACCGTCTACGGCGAGCAGGTGCTTGCCATTGACGTACCCAACCGGATTTTGCTCATCCGGGTGAAGGGCAGCGGGTATCAGGGCATTCTGGCCGTAGGCAAGGATCCCGGCCGCCTGTCCCTGCGGCCGTCCTCCCAGCTGGGAACCGTGGGAGAGACCGTGGCCCAGATTGCCGCCGCCAACAACGGCGTCCTTGCCATGAACGGCAGCGGCTATATGGACGATAACGGCGGCGGCGACGGCAGTCAGCTGGCGGGCTACGCCATGTGCGACGGCGTCTCCTATGGCTACTCCTATGTGGCCAAGGGCGAAAAGCGCCTGGAGCTCCACGAGGACGATCTGATGTACATCTGCGATACCAGCGCCCCGGTCAGTCCCGACTGCACCGACGCCGTGGAATGGCATCCGGCCATGGTCGTGGATGGCAAGGACGTGGTGGGCATCGGCTGGGACGGAATCCAGCCCCGGGCCTGCATCGGCCAGTCGGACAAGTATGAGGTTCTCATGCTGGTCATCGAAGGCCGCCAGCCCATGCGCAGCATGGGCATCACCCTCTATGATTGTGTGGATATCCTCCTGCTCCACGGCTGTATGCAGGCCATGAACCTGGACGGCGGCACCAGCGCCATGATGTGGTACAAGGGTGAATCCATCATTTCCTGCTCCAATGAAAACAAACGGCCGGACGGCCGGGAACTGCCGACGGCTCTGGTCTACGGCCCGGCAGCTCCGTAAGGAGGTACCGTATGGGCTACGTCATTGTGATTCTGGCGGCGTATCTGATGGGCAGCTCCAGTATGGCCTTTTATCTCTCCGGACTGAAAAAAGTGGACGCCCGGCAGGCCGGCAGCGGCAATCTGGGCGCCTCCAATGTGACGGTGCTGATGGGCTGGCCGGCCGGTGTCGCCGTGGCGGTGCATGACATCGGAAAAGGCATTCTGGCGGTGGTTCTGGCCGGAATGCTGTTTCCGCAGCTGCCCCATATTGGGGCGGTGGCCGGTGTGGCCTGTGTGCTGGGCCATATCTTCCCCTTCTATCTGAAATTCCGGGGCGGCAAGGGACTGGCCTCCTATCTGGGTATGACCCTGGCCCTCAACTGGAAATTCGCCCTGGTGGTGATGGCCCTGGTGCTGCTGGTGACGCTGGTTACGGACTATATCGCCCTGGGCACCCTCACCACGGTGGTGGTGGTTCCGGCCTATCTGGGCATTGCGGGCCGAAGTCTGATCCTGGCGGCGATACTGCTGGTTGCGACCCTGGTCATGATTTTCAAGCACCGGGACAATCTGATGCGGATCCGGAACGGCACGGAAATCGGCCTGCGCAGCACCGCCAAGGGCGAGCACAGGGTCTCATAACGACATAGAAACCCGGGGCTGTGTGACAGAAAGTCATACAGCCCCGGGTTATTTGTCGAGCTTTAGAACTCCGGGCCGGAGTATACTGATGCGGGAGGATTTTCCTGCACCGCCCGCAGCAGCTTTTTGCTGTTGCGGACACCAGAAATCAGATACCAGACAACCCAGATATGGAATGCGATGTCCAGCAGGAAGTCCGCCGGGGACGACAGCAGCATAAACGCAATGAGCACAAGAAAATCCAGGATAAAGACCACCAGCGCCGCAATCATCCAGCCCCGGCGCTCCCGGGAGAACTGCCAGCACAGCAGGTAGAACAGGATGCTGGCCAGGCTGACGGCATAGGCGATGATCGTCAGAGTGTGGCCGGACAGCAGCTCATTGTCGATGACTGTGGCAATGGCCGGGAAGTAGTAGGGAATGGCGGCGCTGAAGAGCATATACATGCTGCTGTTCAGCAGAAGAAGAATCACGTTGATCGTGGTGAACACCACGACAGACAGCAGGTTTTTTCTGGCAATGTCATATTTTTGCGCAAAATAGGCCGGCGTTCCTTTGTCGGGTTTCCTGACGCCTTCCTCCTGATACTGGGCGTAGTTGAATTTTGCCATGAGGCAGCCTCCTTCTTTCTCTTCCCATATTCTCTCTGCGACCCACGGCTTACATCTCCCGGCGGCCTTCCAGGGCGCGCAGGAGGGTAATCTCGTCGGCGTATTCCAGCTGGCTGCCCACGGGAATGCCGTAGGCCAGCCGTGTGACCTTGACCTCCAGGGGACGCAGCAGCCGGCTCAAATACATGGCCGTGGCTTCGCCCTCGGTGTCGGGATTGGTAGCCATGATGACCTCCCGGACGCCGCCCTGGGCCACCCGGTTCAGCAGCTCCCGGATTTTCAGATCATCAGGGCCCACATGGTTCAGGGGCGAGATGACCCCGTGGAGGACGTGGTACACGCCGTTGTACTCCCGGGAGCGCTCCATGGCCACCACGTCCCGCGGCTCGGCCACCACACAGATCACACCCTGATCCCGTTCCGGGTCGGCACAGATGGCGCATAACTCCTGGTCGGTCAGGTTCTGGCAAACCCGGCAGGTGTGCACCGTCCGCTTGGCCTCCAGAATGGATTGGGCAAAGACCTCCGCATCCTCCTGGGGCAGGCTCAGCACATGGAAAGCCAGCCGCTGGGCGGTTTTGCCGCCGATGCCGGGAAGCCGGGCAAATTGTTCCGTCAGCCGCTCCAAAGCGGCGGGAAAGCAGCGCATCTTACAGCAGACCGCCCAGGTTCAGGCCGCCGGTGAGCTTGCCCATGGACGCGGCCGCGTCGGCGTCGGCCTTGCGCATGGCCTCGTTGACGGCGGCGATGACCATATCCTGGAGCATTTCCACATCCTCGGGATCCACGGCCTCCGGATCGATGGCCAGCCGCAGCAGCTCATGCTTGCCGTTGACCGCCGCCGTGACCATACCGCCGCCGGCAGTGGCCTCGTATTCCTTGGTTTCCATTTCCTGCTGCATCCGCAGCATCTCCTGCTGCATCTTCTGGGCCTGCTTGACCATGTTCATGTTCATGCCGCCCATGGGCATGCCGCCGCGATATCCGCCTTTTGCCATTGTTACAATCTCCTATCTGTTTTTGGTAATGGTAATCACATCGTTATGGGTTTCGCCGAATTCCATCAGGGAGCGAAAGGGATCCTGCCCCCCGGCCGGTGCGGCGTTCTTGCCTTTCTGGACGCAGCGCACCCGGGTGGGGCCGCCCAACAGGGCCGAGGCCACGCGGGCAGCCGGTTCCAGCACCTGGGGAATGTCCACCACGCTTTTTACAAAGCCCGTGTCCGCCACCAGGGTCAGCAGTCCGGATTCCAGCTGGGGCTTGACCGGACCGCCCACGTCAAAAAAGCCCTTGGCCTTGTTGGGAATCTCCGGCCGCAGCTTGGCCACGAAGTCCGCCCAGAAGCCCGTGGGCGCTTCACCGGGACGGGCCAGGGGCGGCACGGGGGGTGCGTCCGGCACCTCCGGCGGCGCGTCGCCGTCGTCGGGCAGGGGAGGGCGGTCGTCGTCCGCTTCCGGTTGGGAAGCGGGCTTTGCCTGGACAAAGCTGCCGGAGGCAACCTGATCCTCCAGCTTGCTGAGACGGGCGTTGAGGCTCCGGGCGTCCAGATCCAGGGCGGGATTGCACAGCCGCAGGATGCAAAGCTCCGCATCCACCCGCCGGTTGGCGCTTTTGGCAAAGCCGGACGCGGTTTCCTGGAGCACGGTGGTGATCCGCAGCAGCTCCGCCGGGGTGAACCTGTCCAGCAGAGCCAGGGCCTCCTGCTCTGTGGCCACGCCGGAGAGCATGGTCAGGCCGCTCTTGGGCGCCGTTTTCAGGATCAGCAGATCCCGGCTCAGAGCCGTCAGCTCGTCCAGCATGGCGGCAATGTCCTTGCCGCCGGCGTAGAGACCGGAGAACAGCTCCAGGGCGCTTTTGGCGTCCCGACGGGCCACGGCATCCATGAGTTGGGCGGTCTGCCGCTGACCGGCCAGTCCCAGAGCGCCGCAGACCAGCTCCGCCGTCAGAGGGCCGGAGGCCGACGATGCGCACTGATCCAGCAGGCTGATGCCGTCCCGCAGGCCGCCGTCGGCCAGACGCGCCAGGAGGCGGCAGGCCTCCGGCTCCAGGTCAATGCCCTCCTGATAGGCGATATAGTTGAGCCGGCCGGCAATGTCCTCCTGCAGAAGCCGGCGGAAGGAAAACCGCTGGCAGCGGGAGAGAATGGTGGCCGGCACCTTGTGCAGCTCCGTGGTGGCCAGAATGAACATCAGATGCTCCGGCGGCTCCTCGATGATCTTCAGCAGGGCGTTGAAGGCCGCCATGGAGAGCATATGCACCTCATCCACGATGTAGACCCGCTTGCGCACCTCCGAGGGGGTGTAAACCGCATCGTCCCGCAGGGCGCGGACCTGATCCACGCCGTTGTTGGAGGCGGCGTCGATCTCCAGCACATCCAGACAGGCCCCGGAATCGATGGCCCGACAGGCCCGGCAGCAGTTGCAGGGGTTGCCGTCCTGGAGATCCAGGCAGTTGACCGCCTTGGCCAGAATCTTGGAGCAGGAGGTCTTGCCGGTGCCGCGGGTACCGGTGAAAAGGTAGGCATGGCTCAGCTTCCCGGTTTGCAGCTGGTTTTTGAGGGTCTGGGTCACAGCGCCCTGGCCCACCACATCGTCAAAGGTCTGTGGCCGGTATTTCCGGTACAGCGCCTGATACATCCAATCCCTCCCCATGCATAGATAAAGCTATTATACACGAATTGGGCCAAGAAATAAAGTCCCTTGCGCCGGAAATATGACAGATAGCAGGGACGGCCAATTTGGCCGTCCCATGGTTTGAAAGTTACTTGTTTGTGGTGCGGTAGCACCCGGTGCAGCTTTCGCTGGGCTGGATGCAGGGCTCGTTACGGCTGGGGAAGAAGGCGTCCACCGGGAACTCGATCTTGCCGAAGATGTCGCAGGGACTCTCCGCACCGCCCACGGCGCCGGTCTCGCTGCAGACCTTGGTGGGGATGCAGTAGTCAAAGGCGGGGATCAGCAGCTGGGTGTCCCGCTCCAGGCGGATGATGGAGAACTGGCCGATGGTCACCAGCAGCCGGCGGCATTCGCCGGAGAGAACCAGCTCGTCGTCGAACCAGCACAGGACGCATTCCGGAATCTCCGGCAGGTCACAGCTGCAGCAGCCGCAGCTGCAGGAATCCACGACGCTGGAATCCAGCACCATGGGATCCACGACCTCCACCACAGCCTGGGGCATGCTGCTGCTGCGGCTGCTCTTGCAGTCGCACATGCGGTTGGTGAACACCTTGGCGCTGCCGTCGCCGCCGAAGAGCAGGGCGCGCTTGGAGAACACCGCCAGGCCGTAGACCGTGGTAGGACGGGTACCGCCCAGGGTTACGTCGGCCACCACCCGGTAGAAGAAGGTGATATCCAGGGTAAAAAATCCGGTGTTGTAGGGAACGGCCTCCACCTGGATGCTGGTATGGATCAGCTCCACGCACCGCGCTCTGGCGGTGGCGCAGCGGTCCAGAATGGCTTGGGATTCACGGGTTAAGTAAACGCGGAGATTTTCTACGCAATCCTTGTCGCGGCACGCGTCCGTGACTTTCTTTGTGTGAATGCATACGGCCTCGCGGATGCCCGAGAGATCACAGGCCGGGGTCTGATCTGGCATGGGATTACCTCCTATCTGAATTGAAAGCCGTCTGGCTTTCATCACAGTTTATGCCAAACCGCTCATTTGTGTGTGTTCACAGTTTTTTGACAGCTGAAACCTTGCGCCGTGGGGACGTTTGTGATAAAATATAGAAAATTTCTAATCTGGAAAGGTATGCCTGCCGATGAAACTTGAAGTGATGGGCGTCCGATTTGACAACGTCACCATGGAGGAGGCCCTGGAGCGGGCCAAAGTCCTGATGGCGGCCCCCGGGGCGGCCCGGGTGGTCACGCCCAACGCAGAGATTGTCTACGAGGCCATGCGGGATCCGGCGCTTTGCCGGCTGATCAACGGTGCGGATCTGGTGCTGCCGGACGGCGCCGGTGTGGTGCTGGCCTCCAGGATTCTGAAAACGCCCCTGAAGCAAAAAGTGGCCGGTGTGGATTTTGCCGGCCGGATGCTGGAAATCCTGGCGCAGACCGGCGGCCGGGTCTACCTGCTGGGCGGAAAGCCCGGCATCGCGGAGCTGGCCGCGGAGAATATGCGCAAAAAGCACCCGGGCCTGACGGTCTGCGGGACCGCGGACGGGTATTTTCAGGATGAGGCTGCTGTGGTGGAGAAGATCAACCGGGCGCAGCCGGATTTCCTGTTTGTCTGTCTGGGCGCACCCAAGCAGGAGCTGTTTATGGAGCGGCACAGCGGGGAGCTGCAGGTGGGCCTGATGGCCGGCCTGGGCGGCAGTCTGGACGCCTTTGCCGGAACGGTGAAGCGGGCGCCCCAGTGGATGATTAACTGCTCTTTGGAGTGGCTCTACCGGCTCATCAAGGAGCCCAGGCGGTTTGGCAGAATGCTTCGCCTGCCCAAATTCCTGTGGGCTGTGATCCGCAGAAGAATAATCGGCGGCTGAACCTGGAAACAATACATGGACTGGAGGTAACACAATGGTTTATATCATTCTCGGAACCGGATTTGAGGAAATGGAAGCGATTTGCCCCTGCGACATTCTGCGCCGCGGCGGTGTGGAGGCAAAGCTGGCGGGAATCGGCGGAACGCAGATCACCGGCGGCAACGGCATCACGGTGCAGGCGGACTGCACCGTGGAGGAGATGGACCTGGAGCAGATGGAACTGATTATGCTGCCCGGCGGCATGGGCGGCGTCCATTCCATCCTGGGCAGTGAGCCGGCCATGGAGGCTGTCCGCTATGCCCACGAGCAGGGCCGGCTGGTGTCGGCAATCTGTGCCGCGCCCACCATCCTGGCGAAGCTGGGAATCACCGACGGGAAGCAGGCCGTGGTCTATCCCGGCCTGGAGGAGCAGATGGGCAGCGCCCGGATGCAGGATGCCAACGCCGTGCGTGACGGACGCGTTCTCACGGGACGGGCGCCCGGTGCTGCGGTGGATTTCGGCCTGATGCTGCTGGAGGCCCTGAAGGGCGCGGAGACGGCGGCCCAGGTTCGCGCCGGCCTGGTGTATACCCACTGATCGGAGGCGCCTATGTCCGAGCAAAAGAAACCGGAAGAAATCCGGCCGGAGGATATGTCCCTGGACGAGCTGATTCGGAGCACCAAGGAGGACATCCGGGAGGACCGGCCCGCATTTCAGCCGACCCTGCCGGCGGAATATGCGGATTTGGTCAGCGACGAGGATCCGGACGGGCCGGAGTATGACGAAGAACCGGATCGGGCCAGAATTCCTTCGGTGGTCCGGGCGCTGCTGTATGTCTGCTGCGTGCTGGCCGCCTCCATTCTGCTGGCCGTGGCGGTCTGGAAGTGTGCAGACGACGTCTGCGCCCTGACGCAGGAAGACCAGGTGGTCACGGTCACGGTGCCGGAAAACGCCACCATTTCCCAGGTGACCCAAATGCTGCACGAACAGGGTCTGGTCAAATACAAATGGCTGTTCAGCCTCTACTGCATGGTATCCCGGGCAGAGGATAAAATCGTTCCCGGAACCTATGAGCTCAACAACGTCTTTGACTATCACGCCCTGGTCAACGGCATGAACGGCTATTCCGGCAGCCGTGCCACGGTGGAGGTTACGATTCCCGAAGGCTATGAGGCGGAGGATATCTTTGCGCTTCTGGCGGAGCAGGGCGTATGCTCCGTGGAGAAGCTGAAGGATGCCGCGGCCAACTATCCCTTTGACTATTGGTTCCTGGAAGGCCTGGAGTACGGCGACTACCGCCGCCTGGAGGGCTATCTGTTCCCGGATACCTATGAATTCTATGTGGATGACGAGCCGGAAAACGCCCTGGGCCGCTTCCTGCGGAACTTCAACAACAAGCTGGATGAGACTCTGCAGGCCGATCTGGATACCCTCAACCAGGCGCTGCGGGCCCGTATGCTGGAAAGCGGCTTTACAGAGGCGGAGACCAGTCAGAAGCTGCTGACCATGCACGATGTGATTATTGTGGCCTCCCTGGTGGAAAAGGAAACCACCGGCGCGGCCGAAAGCGGTAAGATTGCGTCCGTCATCTATAACCGCCTGTGCAGCAAGCTCTACCCCTGCCTGAACATCGACGCGACGATTCAGTACGTTCTGCCGGAGCGCAAGGAGGTTCTCTCCAATGCGGACAAGGCGGTCATCAGCCCCTATAACACCTATACCAAGGCCGGACTGCCTGTGGGCCCCATCGCCAGCCCCGGTATGAGCTCCATCCGCGCGGCCCTGTATCCGGCGGATACGGACTACTATTTCTATGCGCTGAATCCCGCCGGCGGACACAAATTCTTTGAGACGGTCTATGACTACCAGGCGTTCCTGGACTCCCTGCTGGGCGAGGAGGAGAAGGTCACGGAGGAAAAGGCCATTGAGATCGCCCTGGAAGAGGCCAAAAAGGAGATCTACCAGTATCAGTCCTGGGAATCCGATTTCTCCGAGGGAGCGTCCGCGCAGAAGCTGTCCTCCAAGGACGACTGGCTTGCGTTCCCGTGGAGCGAGGAATGGGCTGTCAGGGACGCCGACGGCGAGCCCCTCTATACCAATCAGCCGGTGTGGGCCGTGCGGCTGACGGACCGGAACGACCCGCTGACATCCCTGCTGATTTATGTGGACGCCGAGACCGGCGACGTGGTCGGCGCCGGCAGCATGAGCGATTGATTTT
>JAEDJR010000086.1 GCA_016296235.1 Oscillospiraceae bacterium | reverse complement strand
TTTAGCATACCAGATTTCGGGCGCTTTCGTCAAGAGTTACAAACTCCCCCTTGTTAATCGCCGGCTGAAACGGTATAATAATGAAAAAGCACCAATGGATTGGAGGCGCCCTATGATCGACCCAATGGGCAGGAACATCACCTATCTGCGCATTTCTGTCACGGAGCTGTGCAATCTCCGCTGCCGCTACTGTATGCCCGCCGACGGCGTGTGCAAAAAGCGGCACGACCAGATGCTCACGGAGGAGGAGCTGATCCGGGCCGTGGAGGCGGCGGCCTCCCTGGGGATCACCAAGCTGCGGATTACCGGCGGCGAGCCTCTGATTAAAAAGAATATTGTGTCCATCTGCCGCCGGGCAGCGGCGGTGCCAGGAATCGGAGAGGTCTGCCTGACCACCAACGGCCTGCTGCTGCCGGAGCTGGCCGTGCCTCTGCGGGAGGCCGGCGTGCGGCGGATCAATCTCAGTCTGGACACCCTGGATCCGGAGAAATACGCCTATATCACCCGGGGCGGCAGTCTGGAACAGGCCCTGGCGGGCCTGCAGGCGGCGCTGGACGCCGGCTTTGACAAAATCAAGCTCAACGCCGTGCTCATCGGCGGCTTCAACGACGGAGAAATTCCCCAATTGGCGGAGCTGACCCGGCGGTTCCCGGTGGATATGCGCTTCATTGAAATGATGCCCATGTACGACGGCGGCGACTTCGGCCCCGAGGCCTATCTGCCGGTTTCCCGGGTTCTGGAGCAGCTGCCGGAAGCCCTGCCGGAGACGGCGGACGGCGGCGTGGCCAGATTGTACCGCCTGCCGGGCGCCCAGGGGCGCATCGGCCTCATCAGCCCCCTCAGCGACCATTTCTGCGGCCGGTGCAACCGTCTGCGGCTGACGGCCGACGGCCGGCTGAAGCCCTGCCTCCACGGGCCGGAGGAGCTGTCCATCAAGGGCCTGAGCCTGGAGGAGATGACCCAGCGGCTGCAGCAGGCCATCCGGAGCAAGCCCGCCTGGCACGGCGAGCTGACCCCCAGCCGGCGCAGTCAGGCCGGGCGGAACATGAATCAGATCGGAGGATGACCATGGAGGATTTCACCCATTTTGACGAACAGGGCCGGGCCAGGATGGTCAACGTGGGAGACAAGAACCCCACGGTGCGCACCGCAGTTGCGGCGGGCCGGGTGCTGGTCAGCCGGCAAACCTTCGATTTAATCAAGACCGGCGGCATGAAAAAAGGCGACGTGCTGACCGTGGCCCAGATTGCGGGAATCATGGGGGCCAAGCGCACGCCGGAGCTGATCCCCATGTGCCATCCCATTCTCCTGGACGGGGTGCGGCTGCACCTGTCCCTGGATGAGGAACACTGCGCCGTGGAGATCCGGGCCGAGGTTTCCTGCAGCGGCAGAACCGGCGTAGAGATGGAGGCCCTGACGGCGGTTTCCACGGCGGCATTGACGGTCTACGATATGTGCAAGGCCGTCCAGAAGGACATGGTCATCGATCAGATCCGCCTGGTCTCCAAGACCGGCGGCGTACACGGAGATTATTTGCGGGAGGAATAGCAATGGCATATACAGCGGCAGTGATTACCGTCAGCGACAAGGGCTTCCAGGGCCTGCGGGAGGACACCAGCGGGCCGGCTTTGTGCGCCCTTCTGGAGGAGCGGGGGTACGAGGTGGTCTACAAGGCCCTGGTGCCCGATGAACCGGCGCAGATTCAGCGGGAGCTGCTCCATTGCTGCGACGATCTGGGCGTGGCCCTGGTTCTGACCACCGGCGGCACCGGCTTCTCTCCCCGGGATATCACCCCGGAGGCCACTCTGGCAGTGGTGGAGCGGCCCACCCCCGGCATCCCCGAGGCCATGCGGGCCGAGAGCATGAAGATCACCCCCAAGGGCTGCCTGTCCCGGTCCGCCGCCGGAATCCGGGGCCGGAGCCTGATCGTCAACCTTCCCGGCAGCCGCAAGGCGTCCCAGGAAAACCTCCTGGCGGTCATCGATCCCATCGCCCACGGCCTGGAAATGCTCCAGGGCGAAGGCTCCGCCAACTGCGGCGGATAACATACCGGAAAAAACGGCTCTCCCAGCAGCGGGAGAGCTGTTTTTTGGTTGTACATTGGCTTGCCCCTACGGGACAGGTTAAAAAGACACCGTAGGGCGGGCTGACCTCAGCCCGCCGAAGGGCATTGCCGGTCTGGAAAATGGGTTCCGGTAAATCGGACTGCCTGCACGCGGCGGCCAGGGGTCTGGCCGCCCTACGGCAATCCGGATTCCTCCGTAGGGCGGGGGCTTGCCCCCGCCGTTTCGGGTCGTGTACCTGCGGCTGGGGCGAGCCCCCGCCCTACGTTGCTCCCGCGGGCCTCAGTCAGCGGCTGAGATAATCTGCGGCCTTCTGATTGGCATGCTCCGCCAGCTTCTCTTCGTCCACATTGGTCAGGCGGCCGTGAGCCACAGTGACGCGGCCGTTGACCACGGTGTAGTCCACAGGCCCCTTGAGACCCACGGTGGCCAGCAGGGACTTGGGATCCTGGCAGGCGCCCACCAGCTCCAGGCGGTTGGCGTCGATCAGGAACAGGTCCGCGCACTTGCCCACCTCCAGGGAGCCGATTTCCGTCTCCCGGCCCAGGAGCCGCGCGCCGCCCAGGGTGGCCAGCTTCAGCAGCTGGTAGCCCGAGGGCGCTTTTTCGCTGGACTGGAGCCGGTGGAGCAGATAGGCCGTCCGCAGCTCCTCCAGCAGGTTGGAGCCGTCGTTGGAGGCCGAGCCGTCCACGCCCAGTCCCACGGGTACCCCCAGGGCCAGCATCTCCGGAATCCGGGCCACGCCGGAGGACAGCTTCATGTTGGACACGGGACAGTGGCACACGCCGGTGCCGGTCCGGGCCAGGAGCTGCAGCTCCCGGTCGTTGAAGTGGATGCCGTGGGCGTACCAGACATCGGGGCCGGTCCAGCCCAGAGACTCCATATAGGCCAGGGGCCGCATTGCCGTGCGCTCCAGCATGTAGCGTTCCTCGTCCAGGGTCTCGCACAGGTGGGTG
Source organism: Oscillospiraceae bacterium (assembly GCA_016296235.1). Classification (GTDB taxonomy): domain Bacteria; phylum Bacillota; class Clostridia; order Oscillospirales; family Oscillospiraceae; genus Avoscillospira. Next base: position 5,206 of record JAEDJR010000086.1, on the reverse strand, counting down.
TGGAGCCGGACGTGGGCCTCCCGGGCCAGAATGGCGCTCTGGCGCAGCAGCTCCTCCGACACGGAGAAGGGCGAGCAGGGAGCCAGGGCCAGGCGGGTCATGGAGCCGAAGGCCGGGTCGTGGAACCGGGCGATGGCGTCCTGACTGTCGGCCATGATCCGGTCCACGGACTGCACCACGGAGTCCGGCGGCAGGCCGCCGTCCTTCCGGGACAGATCCATGCTGCCCCGGGACAGGTGCATCCGCACCCCCAGGGCCCGGGCTGCCTCCGACTGGGCGGCCAGCAGGTCGCCGCCTCCGGCGGGGAACACATAGTGGTGGTCAAAGACCGTGGTGCAGCCGTTTTTCATCAGCTCCCCCATGGCCGTCATGGAGGACAGGCGCACCACGTCCTCGTCCAGGTTCTTCCAGATCTCGTACAGGGCCGTCAGCCAGTCGAACAGCTCCAGGTTCTGCACCTGGGGCAGGTTGCGGGAGAAGCACTGGTACAGGTGATGGTGGGCGTTGACCAGGCCGGGATAGCAGAGCATGCCCCGGGCGTCCAGCACCTGGTCCGCCGCCGGAGCCTCCGGCCCGATGGAACGGATGATTCCGTCCTCGCAGAAGAGATTGACGTGTTCGTAGACCCGGTCCTGCCCGTCGCAGGAGACCAGGGCGCGGATGTTCTGAATCAGCAGACGCATGAAAATACCCTCTTTCCCTTGCCGCTTCCGGCGTATATAATGTAAGCATAGACCAGACAGCCAGAAAAGTCAAACAAAACAGCCAGGAGGAGACGCGAATGGAACGGTTGTGCAGCGGATGGGAGTTCACGGCCCGGTGGACGGAGGAATTTCAGCGATTTGAAGGCCCGGCGGAGGTGGTGCGCCTGCCCCACACGGTGCGGGAGCTGCCTCTGCACGGGGCGGACCACCGGGCGTATGAGCTGCTCTGCGGCTACCGCCGGCGGCTGTTTCTGCCGGAGAGCCGGCGGGGACGGCGGCTGTTTCTGCAGTTTGACGGCGCCGCCCATCAGGCCGTGGTGTTTGTCAACGGCCGGGAGGCCGGGCGGCACCGCTGCGGCTACACGGCCTTTCGGGTGGAGATCACCGGGCTGGTGACCTTCGGCGCGGAGAACCGCATCGCCGTCCGTCTGGACAGCCGGGAGGATCCGGCCATCCCGCCCTTCGGCCATGTCATCGACTATCTGACCTACGGCGGCCTGTACCGGGACGTGTGGCTGGACAGCCGGCCCCAGGCGTATATTGACGATATCTTCGTCACCACCCCCACCCTGACCCACGCCCAGGTGCGCCTGACCCTGGCGGGGGACGGGCCGGTGACGGTGCAGCTGTGGGACGGGGAGACCCGTCTGGCGGAGCAGCGGGGAGAGGGGACGGAGTACCTGTTCCACCTGCCCCAGGCCCGGAGCTGGGCGCCGGAGCATCCCCGGCTCTACCGCTGCCGGGTTCTCTTCGGCGGGGACTGTCAGGAGACAACCTTCGGCTTCCGCACGGCGGAATTCAAGGCCGACGGCTTCTATCTCAACGGGAAAAAGACCTTTTTGCGGGGCCTCAACCGCCACCAGAGCTGGCCCTATGTGGGCTACGCCGTGCCGGAGCGGCTCCAGCGGGAGGACGCCCGGATTTTGAAGGAGGAGCTGCAGTGCAACGCCGTGCGCACCTCCCACTATCCCCAGAGCCCCTGGTTCCTGGACGCCTGCGACCGGCTGGGCCTCATGGTATTCACGGAGATTCCCGGCTGGCAGCACATCGGGGACGAGGCCTGGAAGGCCCAGGCCTGCGAAAACGTCCGGGAGATGATCCTCCAGAACCGCAATCACCCCAGCATCATCCTCTGGGGCGTGCGCATCAACGAGAGTCTGGACGACGACGGCTTCTACAGCCGCACCAACGCCATCGCCCACCGGCTGGACCCCAGCCGCGCCACCTCCGGCGTGCGCTATCTGGAAAAGAGCAGCCTGCTGGAGGACGTCTACGCCTTCAACGACTTCTCCCACAACGGAGTCACCCCCGGGGCCAGGCGGAAAAAGGACGTGTCGCCGGATTCCTCCAAGGCCCTGCTGATCTCGGAGCACAACGGCCATATGTTCCCCACCAAGGCCTTCGACCCCTGGGAAAAGCGGCAGGAGCACGCCCTGCGCCATGCCCGGGTGCTGGACGCGGCCATGGCCTCCGGGGAGCACGCCGGCTGCTTCGGCTGGTGCATGTTCGACTACGCCACCCACCTGGACTTCGGCTCCGGCGACCGGATCTGCTACCACGGCGTTCTGGACAGCTTCCGCAACCCCAAGCCGGCGGCCAGCCTCTATGCCAGCCAGGGGGAGGACCGGCCGGTGTTGGAGGTGGGCTCCTCCATGGATATCGGCGACTATCCCGGCGGCCAGACCGGCACGGTCTGGGTGTTCACCAACGCCGACCAGGTGGCCCTGTATAAAAACGACCAGTTTGTCACCATGCTGCAGCCTGGCCCCTGGAAGGCTCTGCCCCACGGCCCCATGCCCGTGGAGGACACCATCGGCTGTCTGCTGGAAACCCAGGAGGGCTTCCCAAAGGACAAGGCCCAGCGGCTGCGGTACTGTCTGCTCTCCGCCAAAAAATATGGTCTGGCGGGGATGCCGGCGGCAGATAAGGCACGAATGCTGGCCTGCATGGCGCGGTATCACATGAAATATGAGGACGGCGTGGCGCTTTACGGCAAATATGTGAGCAACTGGGGCGGCCAGGCCACCAGCTGGCGCTTTGACGCCCTCCGGGACGGCCAGGTGGTGGCCAGTGTCACCCGCTGCCCCGACGCCCGCCTGCATCTGGAGGTGCGGCCCAGCCACACCTGCCTGCAGGAGGGGGACACCTACGACATGGCGGCGGTCCGCATCCGGATTCTGGACGGCCAGGGCAATGTGGCCCCCTACGCCCAGCTGCCGGTGCGTCTGACTCTGGAGGGCCCCGCCGTGCTGGTGGGCCCCGACGTGGTCACCGCCGAAGGCGGCATGTGCGGAACCTATGTCCGCACGACCGGCCCGGGGGAGGCGATGCTGACCGTGTCCGCCCCCGGTTTGGAACCGGTGACCGTCCGGTTTGCCATTGTGCTGGAACATACGCCGTGAAAGCAGCCTCCCCTGCCGCAGGGGAGGCTGCTTTTTGCCGCGCACCCCAAAAGCTCCCCGATTGCAGGGGCGACATAGGGCGTGGCTGCGTATTTCATGGCCTTTTGTTAGATCCGGCGCAAAAATCCGTCTTATGGGATGAGGGACCTCAAAATACAGAAAGGAGGCGGCCACGTGACGGACGAACAGATCCTTACCCTGTTCAGCCGGCGGGACGAGACGGCAATCCGGGAGATTCAGCGGCAATACGGCGCCTACTGCTACGCCGTCGCCCACCGGATTTTGGACAGTCCCGAGGACTGCGAGGAATGCGTCAATGAAACCTGGTTCCGGGCCTGGAAGGCAATCCCGCCCCAGCAGCCCAAAAATCTCAAGCTGTTCCTGGCAGCCATCACCCGCAACCTGGCCTTTGACCATTTCCGCCGGCAGGAATCCCAGCGGCGGGGCGGCGGCGAAATCGACGCCGTGCTGGAAGAGTTGTCGGAATGTGTGGCAGCGCCCGGTTCGCCGGAGGAAACGGTGCTGGCCGGTGATCTGGAAACGGAGATCAACCGCTTTCTCGCCGCCCTGTCCCCCCGGGACCGGGACGTATTCCTGCGACGGTATTTCTTCACGGAGCCCGTGGGCGAAATTGCCTGCCGCTGCGGCCTGCGGGAATCCAACATCCTGGTGATCCTGTCCAGGACACGCAAAAAACTGAAGCAGCATTTGAAAAAGGAGGGTTATCTTGCATGACCAATGAGGATTTGTACCGGATTCTGGCCCACGCCGACCCGGTGTATCTGGCACACAGCGAGGCAATTGTCCGCAGACAGAGTCGCGTCATTCCCAGAATTCTGGCCGCTGCCGCTGTGGTGGCGGTGCTCACCTGCACAGCCTTCGCCATCCCGGCGGTTCGGAATTATATTCTGGGGCTGATTCCCAATCAGACCCACACGGCCGCCGTGGTGGAGACCCCCAGCGGCCGAGAGGCGGCCTATGTGGGCGTTCTGGATGTGACGCCGGACGTGACCATTCCGGAGGACGCGCCGGAGTTCCTGGAGACATACTATGTCCCCACCTATCTGGCAGCGCATTGGACGTCTGTGGTCCAGGAGCGGTACGCGCCCCAGACCCAGCGCCGGGACGTTCTGCTGCAGTGGCAGTCGGAGGACGGCGCCGTAATCTCCTTCCGGCAGGATGCCTGCCCCGGCTATGACGGGAGCTGGGCCTATGACACACTGCCCACCGGCTACGACGACCACTACACCATCGCCCAGGCCCAGTACGGCGGCCTGACCCTCTGGACCATCGCTGTAGGACCCTCCCAGGCCGAGACGGCGGAAGGAATGGAACAGTTTGACGGCTACCGGAAATTTTACTGGTCCGATGGACAGTACCTTTTCTCCCTGGAGACGGCCTACGATACCAGCGACACCCTGCTGGAAGAGATTTTCTCCAGCATCCGGGCCGTGGAGGATCTGGCACCCTATGAATCCGTTGATTATGTGGAACCGCCTGCGGTCACGGAGCCGGAGGCCCATGAAATTGTACGGATTCCCACTTTCATCCCCGATGGTTTCCAGCTGGACATGGGAACCCTGGTCTGGGGCTGCTATGAATTCTACTGGACCAAGCCCCTGGAGGACGGCACGCGCATCACCCTGGAGCTGGTGCAGCGGGAGGACTGGGACGAAGGCACCATCCAGCAGTGGGAAACCACCACGGAGCCCCACACCAAAGCGGTGACCACTGTGGGAGACTGGACCGTTACCATCTATGCCCGGGAGGGTAAAACCGAAGCCCTGTGGCAGACGGAGGACTGCAACTATGTCCTGACCAGCCGCGGCCCGGAAGCCCTGCCCGCAGAGGAGGTCCTCCGGGTGATCGAAAGCCTGGAAATCGTGGACGATGTGACGCCGTATCTCACATAACCGCAAAAGGGCCTGTCGCAAAATAGCAATCTTGTACAAACACATGCTGCACCGAAAGCCTCCCCTGTGCAAGGGGAGGTGGCCCGGAGGGCCGGAGGGGTTGTGTGCAGGCAGTTCGTGCCAGCACCGACCCCTCAGTCACGCTTTGCGTGACAGCTCCCCTTACGCAGGGGAGCCTTGGTGCGGT
>JAEDJR010000003.1 GCA_016296235.1 Oscillospiraceae bacterium | reverse complement strand
CCACCGAAGGCATCGCCAGCAGATTTACAGTCTGTCCCCTTTGGCCACTCGGGAATTCCCCCATATTGACTTCCTTGCTGAAAGAGGTTGGAGCTGGTAGACGGACTCGAACCCCCGACCTGCTGATTACAAATCAGCTGCTCTACCAACTGAGCTATACCAGCGGCTCAACAAGCATGACTGATTATACACACGATAGCCCTGTTTGTCAAGCAGATTTTTCAAAATATTTTTTATTCCGGAAGCAGGATATCATGCTGAATGGGCGTGCAGAAACGGGTCCGGAAGGTATTCTGATCCAGCCCCTGGCCCAGCAGCCACATGGTCTTGGTGACCACGGCTTCCAGCGTCATGTCGTAAGCCTCCACGACACCGTATTTTTCCTTGATGATATGGCCCACCTGGTAGACGGACATATCGCTGCCCTCGTAGGTGACCTGGGTCGTCATGATGAGGGGCTTGCCTGTGGAAATCCAGGCTCCGACAGCCTCGGCAAAATCCTGGTTGGCATAGTAAGGAACGCCGCCGACGCCGAAGCCTTCCAGAATCAACGCGTCATACTGCGGCTGCAGAAGACGGAAAATATCGGAACGGATGCCGGGAATCAGCTTCAGAACAAACAGATTGGGATTGAGGGAGAGAGAAAACAGGGGTTCCGGAGAAGAAACCGGACGGGGAAGAACGGGATAGACCTTCTGATCCCGGATGAGAGCCGTTTCCGGATAGCCGATACTGGCAAAGGCGTTGTAGCTTTTGCTGCGCATTTTTCTGGCACGGGTGCCGAGGATGACCTGGCCGTTAAAGACGATGGTGACGCCCCAGGCGCAGTCGGAGACGGCATAGAGAAAGGCGTCATAGAGATTGCGCCGGGCGTCGGTTTCCCGGTTGCCGATGGACTGCTGGGCGCCGGTCAGAACAATGGGCTTGGAACCGCCCTGAATCAGATAGCTCAGGGCGGATGCGGTGTAGGCCATGGTGTCCGTGCCATGGGAGATGACAAAGGCGTCATATTGGCTGTAATGCTCCCGGATGGACTCCGCGATGGTGATCCAGTGGGAGGGGCACAGATTGGTACTGTCAAGATTGAACAGCTGCAGCGTATTCACCTGGCACAGGCTGTTGATCTCCGGAATGCAGGACAGCAAATCCTCAGACGTCAGTTGGGGAACGAGTCCCTGCGACGTCTGTTTGGTGGCGATGGTACCGCCGGTGGCCAGAAGCAATACCCGTTTCATTCGGTCAACCTCCAAAAAGCTGATAAAGACATGATAGCAGAAAACCGTGGCTGGAACAAGAAAAAGATTTACAAATCAGCAAGGCTGTGATATGATAAGCCTACAAATCAATGATGTTGCTGGTTCCCGATGGCGGAATGGGGTGGGAAGCCCCGCGAGTCGGTCACTGTGAAGTCCCCTGGGAATAAGTCAGATACGCCGGAGCCAGCCGTATTTTCCGCCGGAACCGGAAATCGCACCACGTTCCGAAATGCATGGCGTTTCGGACTTGCTTTTTCGCTGCCGGTTCGGGCAGCTTTTCTTTTGCCATTACGCAGAGCCAATCCCCCCTCTGCGTATGCACAGGCGGCGGGTGTATCCCCCGCCCGCCGCCCCGCTCCCGCGTCTGTAATTTGGCGTGGGAGCTTTCTTTTTGGAGGTAAACCAAAAAAGCGGAGGTTTGAGCGCAGACAGGAACTGGGAAAAATGAAAAAATGATGATTTTTCCAAACAATAGCGAATGCGGACAGGTTATTATGCACAAATTCACAAAAACTTCTTGTTTTCTATTGTAACTTTTGCGATTTTCTAGTAAAATAGCTACATTCAAAGAGCAGCGCCTGGCGCCGTCTCTTCGCGTGGGCGCAGCCCGCGCAATCAATTAACAGGAGGAATGAAAATATGAAAAAACTTCTGGCACTGCTTCTGGCATTGGTCATGGTTTTCGGCCTGGTCGCCTGCGGAAGCAAGAACGAGACTCCCGAGGAGCCTGAGCAGAAGACCGAAGAGCCTGCCGCTCCTGCAGAAACCAAGGAGCCCGAGGCCGAGGAGCCCGAAGCGCCCGCCGAACCCGCCGAACCCGCTGAGGAGACTGCCGGCATCAAGATCGGCGCCATCCTGGTTCACGACGAGAACTCCGGCTACGACATGGCTCACATTGAGGGCCTGACCCAGGCCTGCGAGGCTCTGGGCATCCCCATGGAGAACGTGACCTTCAAGTACAACATCCCCGAGGACGAGACCTGCTACGATACGGCCGCTGACCTGGCCGACGCCGGCTGCAACATCATCTTCTCCGACTCCTATGGCCATCAGACCCACATGGGCCAGGCGGCTGCCGAATTCCCCGACACCGTCTTCGTGGCCTGCACCGGCGACCTGGCTGCCGGCTCCGGTCTGAGCAACCTGAAGAACATCTTCCCCTTCACCTATGAGTCCCGCTATGTGTCCGGTGTGGTTGCCGGCATGAAGCTGAAGGAGCTTATGGACGCCGGTACCGTCACCGATCCCTATATCGGCTACGTTGGCGCTTACCCCTACGCGGAAGTGGTCTCCGGCTACACCGCATTCCTGCTGGGCATCCAGTCCATCGTGCCCGAGGCACACATGGATGTGCAGTACACCAACTCCTGGTATGATCCCGTGGCAGAAGGCGAAGCCGCCAATGCTCTGATGGGCCGCGGCTGCGTCATCATCGGCCAGCATGCCGACTCCACCGGCGCTCCCTCCGCTGTGCAGGCCGCTTATGACTCCGGCAAGGTTGCCTATTCCGTCGGCTACAACATCGATATGCTGGCTGTGGCTCCCGACGCCGCTCTGACCTCCGCACAGAACGTCTGGGCTGTCCTGTACAAGGCCACCCTGGAGAAGTACCTGGCCGGCGAAGAGATCCCCACCGACTTTGCCACTGGCGCTGCTGACGGCGCTGTGAAGATCTCCGCCCTGGGCGCCAGCTGCGCCGAAGGCACTGCCGAGGCTGTGGACGCTGCCTGGGCCGGTCTGAAGGACGGTTCTCTCCATGTGTTTGACACCAGCAAGTTCACCTGCCAGCCCGCCGCCGACGACTCCTATGTTGTGGACGAGGACGGCCGTGTGATCTCTGCCTTCGGCCTGGACTCCAACGGCGACTGGGTCAACGACTGCGGCGAAGCCATCGTGGACGGCTACTTTGAAGAGTCTGTCCTGCGTTCCGCACCGTACTTCTCCCTGCGGATCGACGGCATTACCGAGCTGAACTGATCTCCAACTGAACCAAATCAATGGGGGGCTCCGAGCCCCCCATTTTGGATAATAACCAAAATAACGGATCCCCGGGGCCTGCCGGCAGGGCGGGCTGCCATGGAGAAAGGGTGATTTTCTTGGCAATTGAGAACGCTGTCCAAATGAGAGGCGTAACCAAAACCTTCGGCGCTGTTGTTGCAAACAACAAGGTGGACCTTGACATCCGCAGAGGGGAGATCCTGTCCCTTCTGGGTGAAAACGGGAGCGGAAAGACCACCTTGATGAACATGCTCTCCGGCATCTACTTCCCCGATTCGGGTGAAATTCTGGTGAACGGAAAGCCTGTGACCATCCGTTCCCCCAAAGACGCCTTTGATTTGGGCATCGGCATGATTCACCAGCACTTTAAGCTGGTGGATGTTCTGACGGCCACGGAGAATATTCTCCTCGGTCTCCATGAGAAGGGTGCCCTGAACCTCAAGGCTGCCGCAGAAAAAATCAGAGAAATCTGCAATAAATACGGCTTTGTGGTGGATCCCAATAAAAAAATCTACGACATGTCTGTTTCCGAGAAACAGACGGTGGAAATTGTCAAGGTGCTCTACCGCGGGGCCAACATCCTGATTCTGGACGAGCCCACCGCCGTTCTGACGCCCCAGGAGACCAGAAAGCTCTTCGACGTCATGCGGAATATGAAGGCCGACGGCAAGGCCATCGTCATCATCACCCATAAGCTCCATGAGGTGATGGAGATTTCCGACCGGGTGGCGGTGCTGCGCAAGGGCGAGTACATCGGCGATGTGCCCACCTCCGAAACCAATCCCCAGAAGCTGACGGACATGATGGTGGGCCGGGCTGTGAGCCTGAACATCGACCGTCCGGAGCCTGCCAACCGGATCAAGCGGCTGGAGATTCACAATCTGTCTGTCCGGAACATCTATGGCCTCAAGGCCCTGGACAGCGTCAGCTTCGATGTCTACGGTGGAGAGATTCTGGGCATTGCCGGTATTTCTGGCTGCGGACAGAAGGAACTGCTGGAGGCCATTGCGGGCCTGCAGATCACCGAGAACGGCAGCTCCATCCGCTTCTATCCCGGCGAGACCAGTGAAAGCAAAGAGCTGGTTGGCCTGAGCCCCCTGGAGATCAAAAAAGCCGGCGTGGGCCTCAGCTTTGTGCCGGAGGACCGGTTGGGCATGGGCCTGGTCGGCTCCATGGACATGACCAACAACATGATGCTGCGAAGCTACCGCACCGGACATTCCGCGTTCACGGACCGGAAGAATCCCAAGAAGCTGGCGGAGCAGATCGTCGAGCAGCTGGAGGTTGTTACCCCCGGCGTCAGCACACCGGTGCGCCGTCTGTCTGGCGGCAACGTGCAGAAGGTCCTGGTGGGCCGCGAAATTGCCGCATCTCCCAAGGTTCTGATGACGGCCTACGCCGTCCGGGGCCTGGACATCAATACGTCTTACACCATCTATAATCTGCTGACCGAGCAGAAGATGCAGGGCGTCGCCGTGGTCTATGTCGGCGAGGATCTGGACGTTCTGCTGGAGCTGTGCGACCGGATCCTGGTTCTGTGCAGCGGCAAGGTCAACGGCATTGTGGATGCCCGAACCACCACGAAGGAAGAGGTTGGACTGCTGATGACCAATCTGAGAAAGGAGGAAGTCCACGAATGAGTACGCCCAATGTGCACCGTGAGCCGCTGATCCGTATTGCCAAGCGCGACGGAATCGCCGTCTGGAAGAATTGGCTCATCCGCTTGATTTCCGTTTTGATCGCCATGCTTCTCAGCGGTCTGTTTATCTATGCTGTGACCAAGCTCAATCCCCTGAAGGTCTATGCCGCCATGTTCGAAGGCGCTCTGGGCACCAAGCGCCGGGTCTGGATCACCGTCCGCGACACCATGATGCTCCTTTGCATCGGCGTGGGTCTGGCGCCGGCATTCAAGATGAAGTTCTGGAACGTGGGCGCCGAAGGCCAGATTCTGGTGGGCGGCGTCGCCACGGCGGGCCTGATGATTTATCTGGGCCAGACCGGCATGTCCACACCCATGATGCTTCTGGTCATGGCCCTGGCCAGCATCGTGGCCGGTGCCGTCTGGGGCGTGATCCCGGCAGTGTTCAAGGCCCGCTGGGGCACCAACGAAACGCTGTTCACCCTGATGATGAACTACGTTGCCATTCAGATTACGTCCTACTGCGTGGCCCTGTGGGAAAATCCCTTCGGCTCCAACACCGTGGGCCAGATCAACCCCCAGACCAAGGCCGGCTGGTTCCCGAGGGTGTTCGGCCTGGATTTCGGCCTGAACGTCATCATTGTCATGGCGCTGACCATCGGCATGTTCCTGTATCTGAAGTATTCCAAGCAAGGCTATGAGATTGCGGTTCTGGGCGAGAGCGAGCGCACGGCCCGCTATGCCGGTATCAAGCCTTCCCGGGTGTTTATCCGCACCATGGCCATCTCCGGCGCCATCTGCGGCCTGGCCGGTTTCATCGCCGTGTCCGGCGCCAGCCACACCATTTCCACCTCCACGGCCGGCGGCCGCGGCTTCACGGCCATTATTGTGGCCTGGCTGGCAAAGTTTAATACGTTTGTCATGCTGCTGATTTCGTTCCTGCTGGTGTTCCTGCAGAAGGGCGCCATTGAGATTGCCTCCCAGTTCAAGCTCAATGACTTCGCGTCCAATGTCATTACCGGCATCATCCTGTTCTGCATCATTGCCAGTGAGTTCTTCATCAATTATCGGGTGATTTTCCATAAGCGGAAGGAGGCCGGCAGCAAATGATCAATCTGTTTATTTCCGCCATCGTCTTCGGCACAGTCATTCTCTACGGCGCCCTGGGCGAGATTCTGACGGAGAAATCCGGCAACCTGAACCTGGGCGTGCCCGGCGTCATGTATCTGGGCGGCATTGCCGGCCTGGCCAGCGCCTTTGCCTATGAGCTCTCCACGCCCAATCCCATCCCGGCGGTCTGCCTGCTGATCAGCTTTGTCTGTGCATTCCTGGCGGCGGCCCTGGGCGGTCTGATCTACAGCTTCCTGACCATTACCCTCCGGGCCAACCAGAACGTTACCGGCCTGACCCTGACGATCTTCGGCGGCGGCGTGGCCAACTTCTTCGGCGGCGCCCTGAATACCCTGGCCGGCGGCGTGGGCCAGATCTCCGTGGCTACCACCTCGGCGGCTTACCGCGCCAGTCTCCCCGTGGCCGGAAAGCTGGGCTGGTTCGGACAGGTGTTCCTGAACCATGGCTTCATGGTATATCTGGCGATCGTTCTGGCTATTCTGATGCATTTCTTCTTCACCAAAACCCGCATGGGTCTGAACCTGCGGGCGGTGGGCGAGAATCCTGCCACGGCTGATGCCGCCGGCATCAACGTCACCCGGTATAAGTACCTGGCGACCTGCATCGGCGCCGGTATCTCCGGTCTGGGCGGCCTTTACTACACCATGGACTATATCAAGGGCACCTGGGCCAGCGAAGGCACCATCGAGGCCCTGGGTTGGCTGGCCGTAGCCCTGGTCATCTTCGCTGTGTGGCGCAGCCTCAACGCCATCTGGGGCTCCTACCTGTTCGGCTTCCTGACCTGGCTGTATCTCTATGTGCCGCAGGTTCGGGCCTGGCTCATCGGCGCCCTGCACCTGGATCAGGACGCGCTGCAGATTCTGAATTTGACCAGAAGCTCCCAGGAGCTGTTCAAAATGCTGCCCTATCTGGCCACGATTCTGGTCTTGATTCTGGTCAGTATGCGGAAAAAACGGGAGAATCAACCGCCTGCCTCGTTGGGCCTGCCCTACTTCCGCGAAGAACGCTGAAAAACTTTTCGGAACCCGCCGCATTTTCGCGGTGGGTTCCGATTTTTTGAAAAGGAAAAGTGTTGACAATTGGAAAGAATGATGATATCATTTTTGCAATTATTGAGAGAGTAGAGGCGCGGTGTTGATGAGTAACCGGCGGCGGGAGGGCTTCACAGGCCTGGGCCGCAGGGGAAAGGCACCACCGCCGAAGAGCGCCGAGGTGGAAGGCGGCTCTGGGCGGGCAGAGAAGATCTGTCCGACTGTCGCGAATGCGGAGAGCTACTGTCTGGAATGCGGGGATGCGGCGCAGTGCGCCGGAACCTGCAATCGATGGCTGCAGCTGACCGCAGGTTAGCTGCTTTTTCTTATGTATGCAGGAGGGTATTACGATGAAGAACGAAACCATTTTCCGCGGCGCCGCCACGGCGCTGGTCACACCCCTGGACGAAAACGGCGTCAATTACGATCAGCTGGGCCGCCTGATTGACTGGCAGGTGGAGGAGGGCATCAACGCCCTGGTCATCTGCGGCACCTCCGGTGAAGCCTCCACCCTGACGGACGAGGAGCACCGGGCTGCCATTGCCTACGCGGTGGAGCGGGTCAACGGCCGGGTGCCGGTCATTGCCGGTACCGGCTCCAACGACACGGCCTACGCCATCGATCTGACCCGGTTTGCCTGCCAGGCCGGTGCCGACGCCTGCCTGGTGGTGACGCCTTATTACAACAAGGCCACCCAGAACGGCCTGGTGGCCATGTACAACGCCATCGCCGACGCTTCCACCAAGCCCATCATTCTCTATAACGTGCCCTCCCGGACCGGCTGCGGCATCCAGCCTGCCACCTATGCCAAGCTGGCGGAGCATCCCAACATCGCCGCCATCAAGGAGGCCAACGGCAACATCTCCGCCGTGGTGGAAACCATGGCCCTGGTGGGCGACCAGCTGGATGTGTATTCCGGCAACGACGATCAGATTGTCCCCATTCTGTCCATGGGCGGCCAGGGCGTGATTTCCGTTTTGTCCAATGTCCTGCCCCGGCAGACCGTGGAGCTCTGCGACCGGTTTTTTGCCGGCGACGTGGCCGGCGCAGCCCGGATGCAGTGCGAGCTGCTGGATCTGATCCAGGCTTTGTTCTGCGAGGTCAATCCCATCCCTGCAAAGGCTGCCATGGCCGCCATGGGCTTCTGCGAGAACTATCTGCGCCTGCCCCTGACGCCCATGGAGGATGCCCACTTCCAGACGCTGCTGGCCGCCATGCGCCGTCACGGCGTCCGCGTATGAGGATGCGGCCATGGAAATCCTGATACATGGAGCCACAGGCCGCATGGGTCTGAACCTGCTGAAGCTCATTGGCAGGAGCCCGGCCCATACCCTGGCCGCTGCGGTCAGTCCGGAACTGGAAACGAACCCGGAGCGCCGGGAATTCTGCCGGATCTCTGAATATACCGGGCCTGCGGATCTCATCATCGATTTTTCCCATCACACTGCCGTGGGGGCGCTGCTGGAGTATGCCCAGACCCGCAAGCTGCCGGTGGTCATCGGCACCACGGGCCACACCACGGAGGAAAAAGCCCTGATCGCCCGGGCGGCCGAACAGATTCCGGTGTTCCAATCCGGCAACATGTCCGTGGGTGTGGCGCTGCTGGTACAGATGGCAAAGCAGGCTGCCCGGGCCTTCCCCCAGGCGGAGATTGAGATTGTGGAGATCCACCACGACCAGAAGCTGGACGTTCCCAGCGGAACGGCCCTGATGCTGGCCGACGGCATCAAATCCGTCCGTCCGGATGCCACCTATAACATTGGCCGTCCGGAAGGCGGCAAGCGCACCGGGGAGGAAATCGGCATCCACTCCCTGCGCCTGGGAAATGTGGTGGGCATCCACGAGGTGCTGGTGAACACCGGAACCCAGACCATCACCCTGAAGCACGAGGCCCATGACCGGATGCTCTTTGCCGAAGGCGCCATGGCCGCTGCGGAATACCTGGCAGGGCAGCCTGCCGGACTGTACAACATGGAAACCATGCTGGAGGAACGCTGACATGATGAACGCACAGGAAATCATCCAATACATTGCCACGGCGGAGAAGAAAACCCCCGTGAAGGTCTATATCAAGGAAAAATCGCCCATTGACTTCGGCTCTGCCCAGGTCTTTGGCGCTGGGGACAAGATTGTCTTTGGCGACTGGAAGGAGCTGGCCCCCATTCTGGAGGCCAACCGGGAGAACATCGAGGACATGGTGGTGGAGAACGACTGCCGCAACAGCGCCATTCCGCTGCTGGATCTCAAGGAGATCCCGGCCCGGATTGAGCCCGGCGCCATCATCCGCGAACAGGTGACCATCGGCAAAAACGCCGTGATTATGATGGGCGCGATTCTGAACATCGGCGCCGTGGTGGGCGAAGGTACCATGATCGACATGGGCGCCGTCCTGGGCGGCCGGGCCACCGTGGGCGCCCACTGCCACATCGGCGCCGGTACGGTTCTGGCCGGTGTCGTGGAGCCCGCCAGCGCCACGCCGGTGATTGTGGAGGACAACGTGTTCATGGGCGCCAACGCCGTGGTCATCGAGGGTGTCCATGTGGGCAAAAACGCCGTGGTGGCCGCCGGCTCCGTGGTGATTCACGACGTGCCGGACAACGCCGTGGTGGCCGGTGTACCGGCCCGGGTCATCAAGATGAAGGACGAGGGAACCAACGGCAAGACGGAATTGCTGGACGCTCTGCGGCAGCTGTAAAACAATTGAATGGAAGATATGGACAAAGGCGTGACCTTCGCGGTCACGCCTTTCCTGTTTCCTTGCCGTTGGTCAGCAGCAGGGGGCCGATGACGGCTTCAAAATAACCGGTCAGGTCCTCCGGAGACTGGGAGAGGTTGTTTTTGATCCACCACTGGATCATATTGACAAAGCTGCCTGTGATGTGATTCAGAAGGAAATCCCGGGGAACCTGCGGAATGCCCTCCTCATCCTGAAGCCAGGTTTCCAGCAGGTCTCTGAAATACCCCTTGAAATACGACATGAACAGCTCGCCGCTTTCGCAGGAAAGTACGCCGATGATGTTCTTCCGGTTGTCACGCAGATGGTAGAGGATGTGGGTCACAATCTCCATGGGTGCGCCTTTGCCCAGGGAAAAGTCGTGGGAGCGCTCGATTTTCAGCGTGTCCGAGATGACGTGGTCGAAGATATCGGTGCACATTTCCCGCAGCAGGTCGTCCTTGGTTTCAAAATGGGCGTAAAAGGTCGTGCGGCCGACATTGGCGGCGTCGATGATGTCCTGAACGGTGATCTTGCTGTAGCTTTTTTGCGACAGCAGCTCGCTGAAGGCTGTGAAGATCGCGTCCCTGGTCTTTTTTTGTCGTCTGTCCATTTTGTCAACTCCTGTATAATTTTGAGGTTTTGTTCTGAAACGCACAAAGAGAAACAATTATCCATTGCACAGGGAGGAGGGGAATTCTATAATGATACCAAACAATATGTTTGGCAGCGAATAGATTATACCGCATTTCCGGAGGAAAAGCAAGGGGAAGCCGGAACCTGCGGGACCGGCGCTGCCGGAAAATGAGTCTTTTGGAGGAAAAGGCAATGCTTAAAAAAATTACCGACTTTTTGGCGGGCACGAAAATGACCATCGTATCCGGTGTTTTTCTGGTACTCAGCCTGCTGTGCACCTATGTATTCGAGCTGAAGCTGCCGGTTGACCCCGCCTGGGCGTCCGTGCTTATCAGCGGTATTCCGTTGGCCTATCTGGCCTTCTGGCGCATCTTCAACCTGCCGGGCATCCGCAAGATCAACTCCTGCCTGCTGATTACCATTGCAATGGTAGCCGCCATCCTGATCGATGACCTGTTTGCCGCCGGTGAAGTGGCGTTCATTATGGCCATCGGCGCCATTCTGGAAGAAAAGACCACAGAGCGGGCCAAAAAGGGCCTGAAGAAGCTGGTCAGCCTGACGCCCACCCAGGGACGCAGAATCCGGGACGGCAAGGAAGAAATGATTCCTGCGGATGAAATTGACGCGGGAGACATTCTCCGCATCCTGCCCGGCGAGAGCATTCCGGTTGACGGTGAGATCGTCAGCGGCACAACCTCCGTGGATCAGGCTGTGATCACCGGCGAGTCCCTGCCGGTGGACAAGGAAGTGGGCGACAGCGTATTCTGCGGCACCACCAACCGGTTCGGCGTGGTGGATATCCGGGCCACCAAGGTCGGGCAGGACAGCACCCTGCAGAAGCTGATCCGGCTGACCCAGGAGGCCGAGGCCAAGAAAGCGCCCATGGAACGCATTGCGGACCGCTGGGCATCCTGGCTGGTGCCTGTGGCTTTGATGCTTGCCGTTCTGGCCTTTGTTTTCACCCGCGATATTGTCCGTGCCGTCACCATTCTGGTTGTGTTCTGCCCCTGTGCACTGGTGCTGGCAACGCCGACCGCCATCATGGCCGCCATCGGCCAGGCAACCAAGCACGGCGTTATCATCAAGTCCGGCGAAGCCCTGGAAAACATGGGCAAGGTGGACACCATTGCCTTCGACAAGACCGGAACCCTGACCTTTGGCCGTCTGGAAGTCAGCGATGTGATCTCCTTTGACGAGACCCTGGATGCCGATACGCTGCTGCGGCAGGTTGCTTCCGCGGAGTCTCTCAGCGAGCATCCTTTGGGCAAGGCGATTGTGGCGCACGCCCAGCAGAAGAACCTGGAGCTGGTTCCCGTTGAGGACTTCCGGATGGAAGCCGGCAAGGGCATCTGCGCCAAGGTCTCCGGCAGACAGATGCACGTGGGAAGCGAAAAGTACCTGCGCGGACAGGGAATGGATATTCCTCAGAATGTGATGGAGAAGCTGGACGAGCTGCGGAGCCAGGGCAAGGCTTCTGTGGTGGCGACAGTCAACGGTAAGTGCGCCGGCGTCGTGGCCATGTCCGATGTCCTGCGGCCGGACGCCAAGCAGATGGTGGAGGAGCTGCACAAGACCGGCACCAATGCGGTTCTGCTGACCGGCGACAACCAGCGTACGGCGGACTATTTTGCCAAGCAGGTGGGCATTGCCAATGTCCGGGCAGACCTGCTGCCGGAGGAGAAGGTTTCCAATCTGGTTGCCCTGCAAAATGAGGGCAAGACCCTGTGCATGATTGGCGACGGCGTCAACGATGCCCCCGCCCTGAAGACCGCGTCTGTCGGCGTCGCCATGGGCGGCCTTGGCAGCGACATCGCCGTGGAAGCTGCCGATATCGTCCTGATGAGCGACAACATCGAGAAGCTTCCGTATCTCAAGCGCCTGTCCAACGGCACGGTCAAGACCATCAAGTTCAGCATTACCCTGTCTCTTGCCATCAACTTCTTCGCGATTATTGCATCGCTCAACGGCTGGCTGAATCCTACCACCGGCGCCCTGGTGCACAACTGCGGCTCCTGCTTTGTGGTTCTGATTGCGGCCCTTCTGTACGACAGAAAGTTTGATTGATGCCGCTCCTGTATGCGGGGCGCCTGCAGGGCGGGCGCTCCGTACAGGACGTTCCAAACAGAATCCCCCCGGGGGGCTTCAAAACTCCATGGGATGCATGGTATAATTCTGCGTGAACCGACTGTGATCGGATATTCCGAAAGGAGGATCTTTACAATGACAGATCTCAACGCTCAAATTCTGCAGCTGGATGATGAACTGCCGGAGTATCCGGCCTTTGAACCCGGCTGCCGCCGTGCTCCCCGCCGGGAGTCCAACCTTTCTCAAGCGGACAAGGAATTGGCGATCATGAATGCGCTGCGCTATATTCCCAAGCAGCATCATCGCCGGATGGCGGAGGAATTTGCACAGGAGCTGGAAGAGCATGGCCGTATCTATGGCTATCGCTTCCGCCCCCAGGGCCGGCTTTACGGCAAGCCCATCGACCAATACAAGGGAAATTGCGTGGAAGCGAAGGCCTTCCAGGTGATGATCGACAACAACCTGGATTTTGACATCGCCCTCTACCCCTATGAACTGGTCACCTACGGAGAAACGGGCCAGGTCTGCCAGAACTGGATGCAGTACCGGCTCATCAAAAAGTATCTGGAGGTTCTGACCGACGAGCAGACGCTGGTGGTCATGTCCGGCCATCCCCTGGGCCTGTTCCGCTCTCATAAGCTAGCGCCCCGGTGCATCATCTCCAACGGTCTCATGGTCGGCGCCTTCGATAATCAGAAGGACTTTAACCGTGCTGCCGCCATCGGCGTGGCAAACTACGGCCAGATGACCGCCGGCGGCTGGATGTACATCGGCCCCCAGGGCATTGTGCACGGCACCTTCAATACCTTGCTCAACGCAGGCCGTCTGAAGCTCGGGATCCCGGAGGATGGGAACCTGGCCGGCCGCCTGTTCGTGTCCGCCGGTCTGGGCGGCATGTCCGGCGCCCAGGGCAAGGCCGCCGAGATTGCCGGCGCCGTGTCCATCATCGCGGAGGTGGACGAATCGCGGATCATGACCCGCTATACCCAGGGCTGGGTCAGCGAAAAGACGGACAGTCTGGAGACGGCTGTGGCCTTGGCGAAGCAGAAAATGGCGGCAAAGGAGCCCTGCGCCATTGCGTATCACGGCAATGTCGTGGATCTTTTGGAATACCTGTATGACAACCGGATCCATGTGGATCTGCTCAGCGACCAGACCTCCTGCCATGTCCCCTATGACGGCGGCTATTGCCCCCAGGGGCTGACCTTCGCGCAGCGGACGGAAATGCTGGCCACGGATCCGGCGGGCTTTGCCAAGCTGGTGGACAAGAGCCTGCGGCACCACTATGAAATGATCTGCAAGCTCCACGACCGGGGCACCTATTTCTTTGATTATGGCAACAGCTTCCTGAAAGCGGTTTACGATACGGGCGTGACCTCCATCTGCAAGAACGGAGAGAACGATCTGGACGGCTTTGTGTTCCAGTCTTATGTGGAGGATATCCTGGGCCCGTGCCTGTTTGATTTCGGCTACGGTCCCTTCCGCTGGTGCTGCCTGTCCCGCAATCCGGAGGATCTGGACAAGACCGACGCTGCCGCGGCGGAGTACATTCTGGCCCACAACCGCCGTTACCAGGACTATGACAACTATGTCTGGGTGCGGGACGCCAAGAAGAACAAGCTGGTGGTGGGCACCCAGTGCCGCATTCTCTATCAGGACGCCCTGGGCCGCATGAATATCGCGCTGAAGTTCAACGAGATGGTTCGCAGCGGCGAAATCGGCCCCGTCATGCTGGGCCGCGACCACCATGATACCGGCGGCACGGATTCTCCGTTCCGGGAGACCTCCAACATCAAGGACGGCTCCAACATCATGGCCGATATGGCCACCCAGTGCTATGCGGGCAACTGTGCCCGGGGCATGAGCCTGGTGGCGCTGCACAACGGCGGCGGCGTTGGAATCGGAAAAGCCATCAACGGCGGCTTCGGCATGGTTCTGGACGGCTCGGAGCGGGTCGACACGATTCTGCGGATGTCCATGCCCTGGGATACGATGGTGGGCGTTTCCCGCCGTGCCTGGGCGCGGAATGAGAACGCGCTGACTACGGTGGAGGAGTACAACGAACTGTACAAAGCCACGGATCACATCACCGTGCCGGTGCTGGCGGACCGCCATATGGTGCGGGATGTTCTGAAAGGTTGAACGCCATGCTGATTGTAAAAAACATTGGGCAGCTGGCGACGGCGGAGGGACAAAGGGCTCGCAGCGGTGACGGTCAGGGCGCCATCCGCGTCCTGAAAGACGCGTATCTGGTGGCGGACGACCGGGGGCAGATCGTGCAGACCGGTACCGGCCGTGCGCCGGAGCTTCCCGGCGCAGAGGTTCTTGACGCCGAGGGCTGCCTGGTTACGCCGGGCTTGGTGGATGCCCATACCCATCTGATTTTTGGCGGCTGGCGCGCCCACGAGCTGATGCTCAAGCTGCAGGGCGTTCCCTATCTGGAAATTCTGGCTGCGGGCGGCGGAATCCTTTCGACGGTCCGCGCCACCCGTGCCGCTTCGGAAGCGGAGCTGGCGGAAAAGGGCGGAAAAGCCCTGGCAAAGATGCTGTCCCTGGGAACCACGACCTGTGAGTGCAAGAGCGGCTACGGCCTGGATCTGGAAACCGAGCTGCGGCAGCTCCGCGCCGTGAAGCGTTTGAACGGGAGTCAGCCCGTCGAACTGGTTTCGACGTTCCTGGGCGCCCATGCGCTGCCGCCGGAATATGCCGGCAACCGGGAGGGCTATGTGAAGCTGCTGACCGACACGGTGATTCCGCAGGTGGCAAAAGAGGGCTTGGCGGAATACTGCGATGTGTTCTGCGAGACCGGCGTCTTTGACCGGGAGGAAGCCGAACAGATTCTCCGGGCCGGGCAGAAGTACGGTCTGCGCAGCAAGATCCACGCCGACGAGATCGACGCCATCGGCGGTTCCCAGCTGGCCGGCGAGCTGCGGGCTGTTTCTGCGGAACACCTGATCGCCGCGCCGGATGCGGGCATTGCGAGCATGGCCGCCGGCGGTACGGTTGCGGTGCTGCTGCCTGCGACATCGTTCTATCTGGAGAAACCCTTTGCGCGGGCCAGAGCCATGATCGAAGCGGGCGTGCCTGTGGCGGTTGCAACGGACTTTAATCCCGGCTCCTGCCCCTGCCTGAATCTGCAATTGGCCATGAGTCTGGCGTGCTACAAATACCGCATGAAGCCGGAGGAAGTCCTGACGGCGGTGACCCTGAATGCGGCGGCTGCCATCGGCCGGGCGGACCGGCTGGGAACGCTGGAGCCCGGCAAGCAGGCGGATCTGCTGATCTGGGATGCGCCGGATCTGGAGCATAGTTTCTACCGCTTTGGAGAAAACCAGGTAAAAACCGTGGTGAAGAAGGGCGCCGTTGTCGGGCGCTGAAGGAGTATATGCGATGAACAAGATTATTGAATGCGTCCCCAATTTCAGTGAAGGCCGGGATTTGAAAAAACTGGAGCAGATTCTGGACTGCTTCCGGGGCAAAGAAGGCGTAAAGCTGCTGGACTACTCCTCCGATCAGGATCACAACCGCAGTGTTGTGACGGTCATCGGGGAACCGGATGCCCTGCGCGATGCCATGGTTGAGGCCATCGGCAAGGCGGTGGAGCTCATTGATATGACCAAACACCAGGGCCAGCATCCCAGAATGGGCTGCGTGGATGTGGTTCCCTTTATCCCGATCCGCAACGCGACGGTGGAGGACGCCGACCGCATGGCGAAAGAGACTGCCGCGGCGGCAGCGGAGCGATTCGGGCAGCCGTTTTTCCTGTATGAGAAGTCCGCCACCGCCCCCCACCGGGAAAACCTGGCGGAGATCCGGCGGGGACAGTTTGAGGGAATGGCGGAAAAAATGCTGGATCAGGAGAAGTGGAAGCCGGACTTCGGCCCCGCCACCATCCATCCCACCGGCGGCGTCACGGCCATCGGCGCACGGATGCCGCTGATTGCCTACAATATCAACCTGGACACGGACAACCTGGAGATTGCGAATAAAATCGCCAAAGCCATCCGGCATATCAGCGGCGGCTTCCGTTACTGTAAGGCGCTGGGCGTGATGCTGGAGGACCGTGGCATTGCCCAGGTGTCCATGAATCTGACGGACTACACCAAGACGCCGGTCTACCGCGTGTTTGAGACGGTGAAAATGGAAGCGCACCGCTATGGCGTCAATGTCCTGGACAGCGAGGTGGTCGGCCTGGTGCCGCAGGAGGCGTTGATTGACTGTGCCTCTTATTATCTGCAATTCGGAGATTTCCGGAATACGCAGGTGCTGGAAAACCGGCTGTTGGAGGACTGAAGCATGAAGGATCTGAGAGAACTGACGGTGGCGGAGCTGACCGAGGTCACGGCGTCGGATGCACCGGCGCCGGGCGGCGGCAGCATTTCCGCCCTGGCAGGCGCGCTGTCGGCCGCGCTGGCAGGGATGGTCGCCAATCTGAGCCAGGGCCCCAAATACCTGGACGTCAAAACGGAAATGGCGCAGATCGCGGAAGAGGCGGACCGGCTGCGGCTCCGGCTGCTGGAGGCCATGCAGGAGGATACGGCTTCGTTTTCCCTGTATATGGCGGCGCTCTCCATGCCAAAGAACACGGAGGAAGAAAAAGCGGCCCGGCAGGCGGCCATGCAGGACGGCCTGAAGGCGGCGGCGCTGACACCGCTGCGTGTGGCCGAGTCCATCGTGCCTGTGTTTGATATGGTGGAAACGGTCATCAGCAGGGGCAACCCCAACGCGGTGACGGATGCGCTGGTGGCTGCCATGATGGCACGTTCCGGCCTTCTGGGCGCACTGTTCAATGTGAAGGTCAATCTGGCGTCCATTCGGGATGAGACGTTTGTGGCTGAAACAGGGAAACGGCTGCGAGAACTGGAGCAAGCGGCGCTGGACGGAGAGAAGCGTGCGTTTTCACACAGCGTATTTGCTGAACATCTCTAAAAATACATACTGGAGAGCACAATATGAACATGTTTCATGATATGAAGAAGGTTGTTATCATCACGGGCGAGACGCTGAGCCTGCGGGAAATCCACACGGTGTGCTGCCACGACGCACCTGTGACACTCAGCGACGAGGCCCGGGAACGAATCCTGGCTTCCCGCAGAACCGTGGATGAGCTGGTTAAAAACGGTGAGACCGTTTACGGAATTACGACGGGCTTCGGAAAATTCAGCGATGTCTGTATTACCCAGGACGAATGCAAAACGCTGCAGCGCAATCTGATTGTGACCCATGCCGTGGGCGCCGGAGAACCCTTCCGGCGGCATGTGACCAGAGGCATTATGCTGCTGCGGGTGAATAATCTGGCGAAGGGCTATTCCGGAGCCAGACTGGAAATCGTGGAGACGCTGATTGCCATGCTGAACCGCGGCGTGACGCCGGTGATTCCCCAGAAGGGATCGCTGGGAGCCAGCGGCGACCTGGCTCCGTTGGCCCATATGGTTCTGCCCATGATTGGGTTGGGCCAGGCGGAATACCGGGGCCTGGTTCTGCCGGGTGCGGAGGCCATGGCGCGGGCCGGCATTTCCACCGTGGAGCTGGTTGCCAAAGAGGGACTGGCGCTGATTAACGGCACCCAGGCCATGACCTCGGCCGGTGCGCTGACGGTCTTTGACGCACTGGAGCTGATGGAGTCCGCCAATATCGCAGCGGCGCTGACCTTTGAGGCACACCGCGGTGTGGTGGATGCGTTGGACGAACGGGTTCATGCGATTCGTCCCCACTGGGGTCAGCAGGAAACGGCAAAAATGCTCCGCCATTATTTGGATGGCAGCGGCAATGTGACCCGGCAGGGAGAAATCCGCGTGCAGGATCGCTATTCTCTGCGCTGCACGCCGCAGGTTCACGGCGCCAGCTGGGATGCGCTGGAATACGTCAAGGACCGGGTGGAGACGGAGATGAATGCCGTTACGGATAATCCCATTATCTTCTCCGACACCATGGAAGGCATTTCCGGCGGAAACTTCCACGGACAGCCCATGGCCCTGGCCTTTGATTTCCTGGGGATCGCCCTGGCAGAGCTGGCGGATATCTCGGAGCGGCGCATCGAAAGCCTGGTGAATCCCTCCATCAGCGGACTGCCTGCCTTCCTGGTGAAAAACGGCGGCCTGAATTCGGGATTTATGATTGTGCAGTACACGGCGGCGGCGCTGGTATCGGAGAACAAGGTTCTGGCCCATCCGGCCAGCGTGGACAGCATCCCGTCCTCCGGCAACCAGGAGGATCATGTCAGCATGGGCACCATCGCGGCCCGAAAGGCTCAGGAGATCCTGGAAAACCTGCGCCGCGTGATCGGTATGGAGCTGATGTGCGCCTGCCAGGCCATCGATCTGCAGGGCGGCGGTACGAAGCTGGGCGTTGGAACCAAGGCGGCCTATGATACGGTTCGCCAGGTCTGCGATATGCTGGAAGAGGACCGGCCCCTGTACGAGGATATCAATCGCTGCGAGTCCCTGCTGCGGGATGGACGGCTGCTGAGCGCGGTTCGCAGCGCATATGTGGAGGAAGCGTAAGAAAAGAGACCGTTGTTTTCAAATAAGAGAACCGGAAGGTTTTATCTTAGATATTAAAAACAGAAAGGATATGAGAATTATGGGTGTTAGAATGCTGCTGTTGGGAGTATACGGCATGGAAATGGTAGAGTGCGGCGGTGCGTTGGCACGGAACGTCAAAAACGGCGGCCAGTCCTTTGCTTCCATCATGCTGGCCGGTGAGCAGACCAAGAAGGATGTCACCAAGGCGGCCGAGGTTCTGGGCGTGGAG
This sequence comes from Oscillospiraceae bacterium, assembly GCA_016296235.1. GTDB lineage: Bacteria > Bacillota > Clostridia > Oscillospirales > Oscillospiraceae > Avoscillospira. Next base: position 16,008 of record JAEDJR010000003.1, on the reverse strand, counting down.
AAGGTCTATTTCAGCGACTTTGTGGCCGGCGAGGTGGACTTCGACCGTGCAAGCAAGGTGAAGCTGGTCCGCATCATTCGCGAGGTCAAGCCTGACATCATCATCACCCAGGATCCCGAGCATTGCCAGGTGGATCTGGATCCCGACAGACGGCCCGCCATGACGCTGCTGCAGGAGTCCATTGCGCTGGCGTCCCGTGCGTTCGCCCTGGATGAAATGCCCGGTCTGGAGCCCCATCCCATTCCTACCATCTACTATATGAGCCCCCTGCACCCCAACTGTATTCTGAATGTGGCGTCTGTCTGGAAGCAGAAGGAGGCCGGTATGGATGTGCTGGAATCCCAGATGAACTTCTCCGGTCAGCACTTCGAAAAGACCCTGGCGCCCGAAGAGCTGGAAGTCATCTGCCCGGGCTTCGATCAGCTGGAAACCTACTACGAAAAGGGCCGCAAGGTACATGCCGCCATTGACAGAGCGCTGCATATGTACTGGGGCGTCGGCGGCCATGGATCCTATGCGCTGGCAGAGCACTACCGCCGCGAAGGTCTGTTTGAGTTTATGGAGCTGCCCCTGTAAGCAGTTCTGTGAATTGAAAGTCAGCGATGGCTGAGGTTCGGCTATCATCACCCCATGTCCCGTTTCCCAGAGGAGGAAAAAAGATGAAAAAATTATTGTGTGCACTGTTTGTTTGCATCCTGGTTGTCAGCATGACGCTTCCCGCCATGGCGGCCGGAAATACGCCTGTCGATCAGCTGAACATCGCGCTGAATAAGCAGGAGGGCTTTCTGAACCCGTATACGTATTCTTCGGAAACCGGCTATCAGATTACCCACCTGATTTATGATTCACTGTTCATTCTGGACGAGAACCTGAATGTCACGCCCTGGCTGGTCGAGGATTACTCCTATGATGCAGATACGCTGACCTATACGTTCAAGCTGCATGACGGCGTTCTCTTCCATGACGGCGAGAAGCTGACGGCCGATGACGTCAAGTTCACCTTCGAATTCCTGCAGGCGCATCCCAAGTCCCGCTTCAGTCAGCCTGCGGCGGTGATCTCCGAGATCACGGTGGTGGATGAACTGACGCTGACCATGAAGCTGAGCGAGGCTTCTGCGGACTTCCTGGACAAGCCTCTGTGTGAAATGGGCATTCTGCCCGAACATATCTGGTCCCAGGTAGAGGATCCCGACGCGTGCAATAACGCGGTTGGCAGCGGTATGTTCCAGGTTACCGAGATGGTTGACGGCGAGTATTACATTCTCGAGAAGAATGAAAACTTCTGGAACGGCACCGTCGCTGTGGACATGCTGTATATGCCCATTATCGCCGATGCCAGCACCCGGCAGACTGCTCTGCTGACCGGAGAGCTGGATGCCGCCACGTCCAACCTGAGTGCGGAAGTCATTGAAGAGTTCGTCTCCAGCGGCCGCTTCAACATTTATCAGGGCGCCGGCTTCCCCTCCACGATGATGTATTTCAACTGCGAACGCGCGCCCTTTGACAATGCGGAGTTCCGTCACGCCCTGTCGCTGGCTATTGACCGGCAGGACATCGTGGACACGGTCATGCTGGGCTACGCAACGCCCGGTACCAACAGCCATGTCCATCCTGCCAAGAGCTACTATGACGCCACGGTGGAAGAGCCTGCCTTTGACCTGGATGCAGCCAATGCGATCCTCGACGAGCTGGGCTATCTGGATACCAACGGCGACGGCCTGCGCGAGATGGACGGGGAAGCGCTGGATTTCACAATCTATGTGTACGCCAATAATACCGCCAGAATCCGGATTGCCGAGCTGGTGAAGGCCTGGTATCAGGAAATCGGCGTGGGCATCACCATCTCCGCCCTGGATATGGACACGGTGGATAACATTGTGTGGCCCGGCTATATGTCCGCCCATGATCTGGACTTTGATATGGTCATGTGGGGCTGGGGCGCTTCTACCATGAGCGCAAGCTATGTCAACCGTCTGTGGAACTCCGATCTGGAGATTGGCACCTCCAATGTCGGCGCCTTTGCGTCCGATGAGGTGGATGCGCTGGTCACGGCTGTCAGCGCCGAGACGGACGCTGCGGCCCGGGACGAGCTGATGAAGGATTTGCAGGCCGCACTGGTTGCGAATTATCCCGCCTATGTGTTCTATTATGCCGATCTGGTCTATGCCACAAGCCAGAAGTACGACGGCTGGGTCTTCCAGAACGGCGCCGGCATCATGCATGTGAAGTCCTTCCTGCTCAGCGATACTGCCGCTGCGGCGCCCGAAGAAGCACCCCAGGAGGAAGCGCCCGCTCCCGATGAGAGCGCCAAGACGGAAACGCCCGCACCCGCTGCCGAAACAGCGCCTGAGGCTCCCGCAGAAAAGGAAAGCAGTCACTCCAACACCTGGGTGGCCCTGCTGATTCCCGTGGCCATTATCGTGGTCATCGCTGCCGTTGTTCTGCTGAAGAACAAGCGCAAGAAATAAATCGTGCCAAGTCTTTGGGGGCAAAGTCTCCTCTGGTTCGGAGACTTTGCCCCCAAGCTCATAATGGAGGCGGTTGAATGGTTAAGTACTACGCAAAGAAAATCTTACAGTACTTCATTGTCCTGCTTGTGGCGATTACCCTGAATTTCCTGCTTCCGCGCATCATGCCGGGCGATCCCGTCAAATACATGGTGGGCGAGGACTATGTCTACATGACGGTGGAGGAACGGGATGCACTGCGGGAAGAGCACGGCCTGAATGATCCCATTCTTGTCCAGTACGGCAGGTATTTGGGAAATCTCCTGCGGGGCGATCTCGGTTATTCCTACCAGAGCGGCCGGGAGGTCAGCGAGATGATCGGGGAGAAGATTCCCTGGACGCTGCTGCTTTCGGGAATCAACATCGTGCTGACCACGGTGGTTGGCGTGATATTGGGCACGATTGCGGCCTGGAAGCACGGCAGCAAGCTGGATTTGTTCCTCAACAACCTGATGGCGTTTTTTAAGTCCATGCCCTCCTTCTGGATTGGCATGATTCTGATCGCGGTCTTCGGCGTGTCGCTGGGCTGGTTCCCGGTATACGGCGCCCAGAGCGCCTATGCCAGACTGACCGGCTGGGGAAAGGTTCTGGATATTGCACAGCATCTGGTGCTGCCGGAGATTACGCTGCTGGTGATTTCGGTCACTTCGATTTTTGTGACCATGCGGTTTTCCATGATCGGCGTCCTGGGTGAGGACTACATTGTGATGGCCAGAATGAAGGGCCTGACAGAGCGCGCCATCAAGTATAAGCATGGCATGCGCAATGCGCTGATCCCTGTGGTCACCATTGTGATGATGAACATGGGCTATATTCTGGGCGGCGCTACGGTCATCGAGACGGTATTCGCTTATCCCGGCATGGGCCGCTTGCTGTACGACTCCGTGATTGGCCGCGACTATCCGCTGATCCAGGGCTGCTTCCTCATCAGTACGCTCTGCGTGGTCGCTGCCAACATCATTGCGGATTTCCTGTATCCGCTGATCGATCCGAAGGCGGTGTAGACAATGGATAACAATACGAGTAAATGGAAACAGTTCTTTACCAGCAAGCTGGGCCTGACCGGCACCCTGCTGATTGTGTTCTTTGTTTACGTTGCGGTGTTTGCACCGGTGATTGCGCCCTACGATCCCTTTGAGCGCGTGGACGCGCCGTACCTGCAGCCCTCCGGGATCCATCTGCTGGGCACCAACGACATCGGACAGGACATTTTCAGCGAGCTGGTCTACGGCACCCGGATCTCTCTGCTGATGGGTGTGGTTTCCGCCCTGGTGGCGATCCTTGTCGGCTCGGCCATCGGCATCTGTGCCGGCTATTTCGGCGGCCGTGTGGACGCTGTGCTCATGCGCGTGGTGGACATTGCCCTGACCATCCCGATGCTGCCGCTGCAGATTGTGCTGGCTGCATTCCTGGGCTCCAGCTATTGGAATATCATTCTGGTCATCGGATTGCTGTCCTGGGCGTTTCCGGCCCGTGTCATCCGCTCTCAGGTTCTGACGGTCAAAAACCGCGGCTACATTCAGGCGGTGAAGTGCCTGGGCGGACGGCCGTTCTACATTATGGTCAAGCATGTCCTTCCGCAGACCATCTCCATCATCATCTCTCAGTTTATCCTGCTGTCCAGCCGCGCGATCCTCATGGAAACCTCTCTGAGCTTCCTGGGCCTGGGCGATGTGACGCAGAAGAGCTGGGGCATCATCCTCTACTATGCCCAGGCCAAGAGCGCATTCCTGACGAGCCGCTGGGTGTGGTGGATTCTGCCGCCCGGACTGTGCATCACCCTGCTGGTCATCGCCTTTACCTATGTGGGCAATGCGCTGGAAGATGTCATCAATCCCCGGCTGCGCAAGGAGGTAACCTGATGGAAAGCTTGGTTGTCCGTGACCTGAAAACCTATTACCACACCTATAAAGGCTATAACCATGCGGTGGACGGCGTCAGCTTCTCCCTGCAGAAGGGCGAGATTTTCGGCCTGATCGGCGAATCCGGCTGCGGAAAATCCACCATCGGCAACTCCCTCATGAATATGATTTCCTTCCCGGGTGAAATTGTGGGCGGTTCCGTGCTGCTGGGCGATGTGGATATTGTGCAGAAATCCGGCGCGGAGCTGCGGAAGATCCTCTGGAAAGAGATTGCCATGGTGCCCCAGAGCGCCATGAACGCCATGAACCCCTGCCACAAAGTCGGAAAGCAGATCATGGAGGCGATTTCTCTGCATATGCCGGAGCTCAAGCCCAGCCAGGTCAAAGAACGGATGGAGGAGCTCCTGGTCAGCGTCGGCCTGAACAAGAAGTGGGCGAACGCGTACCCCCATAAGCTCAGCGGAGGCATGAAGCAGCGCGCTATCATTGCCATGGCTCTGGCCTGCAAGCCGAAGGTCATCATCTCGGACGAGGCCACCACCGGCCTGGACGTGCTGATTGAGGCCCAGATTCTGGCCCTCTACCGGAAGCTGGCCGAGGAAAACGACATCAGCATCGTAATCATTTCCCATGATCTGCACATGGTCTCTTCCGTCTGCGACCGCATCGGCATCATGTACGGCGGCCACCTGGTGGAAATCCTGGAGGCAGACGAAGCCGCCCATGCCAGACATCCGTATACCAAGGCGCTGTTTGCTTCGCAGATCGATGCGTCCGATTTTTCCCGCAGAGTGGAGCCGATCAACGGCTATGTTCCCAAGCTGGTGGAACCGGAAGACCAGTGCCGTTTCTATTCCCGCTGCACGGAGCGCTGCGAGCGGTGCAGCGGCCCCGCGCCTGTCCTGAAGGAAGTGGCGGAGAACCACATGGTAGCCTGCTGGCGGGAGGATGCATAATGGAAGAATTGCTGCGGCTTGAGGGCGTTTATAAGAGCTTTGACACAAAAGTAAACCTGCTGGCCCGCCTGCAGGGCGCACAGGTCAAGGTTTATGCGGTGGACGACGCCTGCTTTACGATCCGGAAGGGCGAGACCCTGGGTATTATCGGGGAATCCGGCTGCGGAAAATCCACCACAGCCAAGCTGATTCTGCGGCTGCTGGAGCCCGATTCCGGCACCATCTATTTCAACGGAAAAGACACGACCCATCTGTCCGGCAGCGAGCTGGCCGAATACCGCCGGGCAGTGCAGATCGTATTTCAGGATCCCTATGAATACCTGCATCCCAATATGAACGTGCTGGACACCATCGCCGAACCCCTGGTCATCAACAAGCTGGTATCCGGTAATGAAGAAAAAGAAAAGATCGTCATGGGCATGCTGGAGCAGGTTGGCCTGCTGCCTGCCCATAGCTATTTGTACCGCTATCCCCACGAAATGAGCGGCGGCCAGCGCCAGCGGATCGCCATTGCCCGGGCCCTGGTGATGCATCCGCAGCTTCTCGTAGCGGACGAGCCGACATCCATGCTGGACGTTTCCGTCCGGGCCGGCATTCTGAACCTTCTGAAGGAAGCCAGCCGGGACAGCCGGATGTCCATGATGTTCATCACCCATGACATCATGACCGCGGGCTATATGTGCGACCGGATTGCGGTCATGTACAAGGGCCGCATTGTGGAAATCGGCAAGGCGGAGGATATCATCTACCGTCCCGCCCACCCGTATACCAGAGCCCTGGTCAAAGTGGCCCTGGATCTGAAGGCCTTCCTGCGGGAGAAGGATCAGTTCATCCGGGATGCCGAAGTCAACAACTATGTGCAAAACGGCTATTGCGCCTTCCGGGACCGCTGCGTCGAGCGCGGATGCGGCTGCGACGGCGGGAAAGGAGAAAAGGCGGCGATGGTTCAGGTGGGGGAGGAGCACTTTGTTGCGTGCTGCCACTGTGCCGGCTGACAGGGACAGAACAGATATCAAACCATGGTGTCCTGAATATGGGCCTGTTGCAAAACAGCAATTTTGCACAAACACAGGCTGCACCGAAAGCCTCCTCTGTGCAAGGGGAGGCGCGGCCCCTTACGCAGGGGAGCCTTGGTGCGGCCTTCTTTTGTGCATGCTGCGAATTTGCGACAGGCCCATTTTAAGATTTACCTTTCCACCATGCGGTGATATAATGAAATCAATTACAGCCTGGAAGGAGCTTTGCGCCATGATCGCGTTTTTGACCAGCAGTCCCTGTGTATACCGGGCGCCCAGGGCCATCATCAATCCGGAGAACCGTTTCCTGGTGAATCTGATTTCCTGCCTGCCGGAGCATCCCCGGTGCCTGTATGCGGCGTCGGACCCGGATCATGGGGCGTTTACGGACCGGATTGCCCAGGAAACGTCCCGGGCCTTTGCGCTGGCGGGACTGGAATTCTCCCAAAGCACGGTTCTGGACCGCCGCAATCAGGATGAAGCGGAGGAGCTGCTTGCGTGCAGCGACCTTGTGATTCTCTGCGGCGGTCATGTGCCGACCCAGAACCGCTTTTTCCGGGAGCTGGACCTGCGTTCGCTGCTGCGGGACTATCCGGGCGTCGTCCTGGGCATCAGCGCCGGGACCATGAACGCGGCAGATCGGGTCTATGTCCAGCCGGAGGAGGAGGGAGAGTCCGCACCGGACTTTCCGCGTTTCGCCGAAGGCCTGGGAATTACGGATTTGAACATCCTGCCCCACTACCAGCAGGTGAAGGACTATGAGCTGGACGGCCAACGGCTGTATGAGGACATCACCTATGCCGACAGCATGGGAGAATGCTTCTTTGCCCTGCCGGACGGCAGCTATTTTCTGGTGGAAGAGGACGGAACCACGACCCTGTTCGGCGAAGCATACTGCATCCAGAACGGAGAATGCCGGCAGATCGCCGAACTGGGAGACGTGGTTGCATTCGGAAATGACGAGGAAACGGAGTAAATGATGGAGCATCGCATGAACCCCAACCTGCTTCGCGCCCCCCGCAGCGCCATCCGGCAGTTTGCCCAGCTGGCGGCTGCCACGCCGGGCTGCATCAGTCTGACCCTGGGAGAACCGGATTTTCCCACGCCGGAACCGGTGTGCCAGGCGGCCAGGGCTTCCCTGGACGCGGGACAGACCCATTATATTCCCAATAACGGCAGTGCGGATCTGCGGCGGGATATTGCGGCCTTTGAGGCGCGGACCCATGGCCTGCACTATACCGCCGACGAGGTCATTGTCACCGTGGGAGCCACGGAGGGCCTGTTTGCGGCCCTGTCCGGGATTCTGGAGCCGGGGGACGAGGTGCTGGTGCCCACACCGGCCTTTGTGCTCTATCAGTGCATCACCGGCCTGTGCGGTGCCCGGTTTGTGGCGGTGGATACCAGTGAAAACGGCTTCCAGCTGACGGAAGCCATGCTGGAGGCCCTGGTGACGGAGAAAACCAAGGCCATTGTCCTGAATTCCCCCAACAATCCCACAGGCTGCATCCTCCGGGAGGAGAGTCTGGCCGCCGTGGCCAAGCTGGCCCGGGAGCGGGAGCTGTTTGTAATCTGCGATGAGGTCTACCGGCAAATCTGCTATGCAGACCATTGCCCCCAGTTTTCTACGCTGTATCCGGAACTGAAAGACCGGGTGATCGTGGTGCAGAGCTATTCCAAGCCCTATGCCATGACCGGCTGGCGGCTGGGCTATCTGCTGGCCGACGCACCGGTAAAGGCCCAATTGGAGAAGCTGCACCAGTTTGACGTGGTCTCCACGGTGTCCTTCCTGCAGGAGGCCGGGCAGGCGGCGCTGACCCAGGATCCCGGCCCCATGGTGGAGATTTACCGCCGACGCCGGGACTATGCCCTGAACAGGCTGGAGCACATGGGCCTGGAGGTCACCCGGCCGGAGGGCGCGTTTTATATCTTTCCGTCCATAGCAAAATACGGCCTGACTTCCGCCGAGTTCTGCACGCGGCTGATCCGGGAGGCGGGCGTGGCCGTGACGCCGGGCTTCTGCTTCGGCTCCGACCGCCATGTCCGAATCAGCTATTGCTGCGCCGATGAAGTGCTGGAGGAGGGCCTGAACCGGCTGGAAGGATTTTTGAAGAAACTGGAGGGATAGCATGGATTTCTTGCAGGAGGCCAGGGCCCTGGGGCCGTGGATCGTGGAGCAGCGGCGCGCCCTGCATCGCTGCCCGGAGCATGGCAACCGGGAATTCCGGACGGCGGAGTACCTCTGCCGGGTGCTGACGGAGCTGGGTCTTACTCCCAAGCGGCTGCTGGACACGGCAGTTCTGGCAGATCTGACGGGAGGAGAGCCGGGGCCGGTGATCGCGCTGCGGGCGGATATGGATGCGCTGCCGGTGCAGGAGGCCACGGGACTGCCCTTTGCGTCGGAGAATCCCGGCATGATGCACGCCTGCGGCCATGATCTGCACATGGCGGCGCTGCTGGGCACAGCCCGGCTCCTGGCGGCCCACCGGGCGGAGCTGCCCGGTACGGTACGCTTCCTGTTCCAGCCGGACGAGGAGCTGGACGGCGGCGCGGCCAGGATGATTGCCGCCGGCTGTCTGGAGGGCGTCAGTCAGGTGTATGGCGCCCATGTGCGGCCCGACCTGCCGGCAGGGGTGGTGGGAATCTGTCCCGGCCCCTTCTATGCGGCGTCCAATCCCTTCGCCATTACCCTGCGGGGAAAACCGGCCCACGGCGCCGAGCCCCAGAACGGCGCCGACGCCATCGTGGCCGGTGCGCAGATTGTCACAGCCCTGCAGACCCTGGTCTCCCGGCGCATGGCGCCCACGGAGCCGGCGGTCATCACGGTGGGAACCTTCCGGGCCGGAAGCCAGTGCAACATTGTGGCCGGAGAAGCGGTGCTGGAGGGCATCATGCGGACCTTCGGCCAGGAAAACCGCCGCTTCCTGACCCAGGCCTTGACGAACCTGGCGCAGGGCATTGCCGGTTCCATGGGAATCGAGGCCCGGGTGGAGATTACCTGGGGCTATCCCGGTATTGTCAACCACCGGGAACAGGCCGAACTGGTGCGCGGGACGGCCCGGCAGCTTCTGGGGCCGGAGCGGGTGACGGAGGATTGCCCACGCATGGTCACGGAGGATTTTGGGTATTATCTGCTGGAGCGGCCCGGCTGCTTCTTCCATATGGGCGTGGGCGGCCCGGCGCCGCTGCATTCCGACCGGTTCTGCCCCGAGGAATGGCCCCTGCCGGATCTGGCGGCCCTCCACGCCGGGATTGCCTGGACAGCCATGACGAACGAATAAACCTGCCGCCGCCTCTGATTGACAGGGGCGGCGGCGTTATGCTATGATTCGATCAATCATGAGGAAACGGGGGGAGCGCGCCATGGGTCTGCGGATAAAAATCTGGCTGCTGTCGTGCCTGCTGGCGCTGCTGCTGACAGGCTGCGGTTTGGTGACCCGGACCTCGCCGGATCCGCTTCCGCAAAAAAAGAAACCGGCGCCGGAGGAAACGGAACCGCAGGTGGAACTCCTGCAGGAGCCTGCGCCGGCTCCGGAACCGGATTTGCTGCCCGGACCGGCCGTGACGGTGGACGGCATGGAGCTGCCCGGGGGCAGCGTCCGGAACGGGGACGTGCTGTATGTGCGGCTGCAGGAATTGGTACAGGCGCTGGGTACAGAGCTGTCCTGGAATGAGGCGTCGGGCGGCGGCAGCTTCCTGTGGAAGGAGGAACCGGTCTGCCTGGCCCAGAGGGCGGCGTCCTTCCGGTGGGGCGGCAGATTTTACGATCTGGGAGAAACGCTCCTGACTGCCGGCGGCGAGGTCTGGGTGCCCGTGACCGCTCTGTGCCGGGAACTGGGGATGGGCATTCTGGAGGATCCGGAGGAACAGCATCTCTATATCACGCCGGCGGCAGGGAGCTGGACGGTTCCCGAGGGATACCGGGTTCCCATCCTGATGTATCACGGCGTCACCGATGAGACCTGGGGATATGCAGAGCTGTTTGTCAGTCCTGCCGACATGGAGGCGCAGCTGCAATACCTGGCGGACAACGGATATGAGACGATCTGGTTTTCCGATCTGGCCAGGATTGACGAAATCGAAAAGCCGGTGCTGCTGACCTTTGACGACGGCTATGGGGATAATTATGCGGAATTGTTCCCGCTTTTGGAAAAATACCGGGCCAAGGCCACGATTTTTGTGGTAACCGCCTCTGTGGACAACAATCCCAGGAGCCTGACGGCAGAGCAGATCCGGGAGATGGCCGCCTCGGGGCTGGTGGATTTCCAGAGCCACACGGTCACCCACCCATACCTGGGGAGCCTGACGCCGGAAATGCAGGAACAGGAGCTTTGCGGCTCCCGGCTGGCTCTGACACGGCTCACAGGGCGAATTCCCTATGTGCTGTGCTATCCGTCGGGCCATTTCAATCAGACCACCGTGGAGCTGACCCGGAAGTATTACAGCTTCGGCGTCAACATGAGCGGCGGAACCTATACCACGGCGCCGGATCCCTACCGGATCAGCCGCTGGTATGTGCCCCGGGACACCGGGCTGGCCGTCTTTGCGGCCATGCTGGAATAGCGTTCACTCCTCCTCCGGCGCTTCTGCCGGGGGAGTTTTTTCGTTGAGGGTGGGAATGAACCGGCTGGCGATTTTGCTCTTGCCCTTGTGCTTGATGTGGAAGTAGCCCAGGATGGAGAACACGGTGGCGCCGATGAAATTGACGAACAGATCCTCCATGGTGTCATACAGGCCAATGTCCAGATACCCGCCCAGGCCCAAAGATTGTCCGTTGACAACCACGTCGGTGATGTTGGAAATCTGCACAGCCACATTGCTGGCCGTGGGATCCAGGGACGTGGAAGCAATCAGGTGGACGACGGTATCCTTCTGCATATCCGTGTGGAACAGGACGTCCCAGGAGAATTCAAAGAACTCCCACAGCACGCCGATGGTCATGGAGAAGCAGAAGGCGGCCACGGCGCAGAAAATGGGGGAGAGATTGAACTTGATCCGGCTGTTCTGGTTGAGAATGTCGATCATGGCAAAGCCCACGGCGGCGGTGAGGAAGCCGGAGGTGGTATGCAGCATGGTATCCCAATAGGGATAGGTGATATAGTAGCTGCTGAGCTCCCCGAGGATTTCCGCCGCAAAGATGAACAGCAGCACAATGACTTCCAGGGCGTTCGGCAGGTCGATGTTCAGCTTCCGCTCAATGAAGGAGGGCATCATAAACAGCACCAGGGACAGCACGCAGATAAAGGCGCTCTCATAATTGTGCTGGATGATGTTCCAGATCAGGGCTGCGCCGACAATGAGACGCAGGACCACATACAGGATGATGACGCCGGTGGAGTGGCTGCGAATGTCGGCTTTCAGCTGCTCCCTGCGCTGTTCACGGCTGGGTTTCTCTTTCTTCATGCATGTTTCTCCTTTCTTTTTGCTTGAAATAGACCAGGGCGGCCAGGAAGATCAGCACATGGCAGCCCAGGGTGATCCAGAACGCGGGGGTGCGGACGCTTTTGACGCTGCCCAGAATGGAGGAGCAGAGCATACCGGGCAGGATTCCCAGCAGACCGCTGAGCAGAAAATCGCGAAGGGGCATCCGGAGCGTGCCAAGGAAAAAGCTGCACATGGAGTTGGACAACCCCAGGGTCCGCAGCAGATAGCTCAGCAGGAACCGGCTGCCGGTGTGGTGGCGGCGGAAGCGCCGGAGCAGCTGGTTTTCCGCCACCCGCTGCTCCAGGTAGGGGATTTTCAGATAGCGGCCCGCCAGATAGGGCGGCACCATGCACAGCAGCGTTCCCAGAATATTGACGGCCAGCGCCACAGGGAAGGGAAAGAGCATACTGCTCAGCAGCACCACCGTGTGGTACATCAGGAAGGGGACGACGCCCTGCAGGGCAAACAGCGCCAGCACCATGAGAATGCGGGGGAACAGCCCCTCCGGCATGTGCAGCAGCAGCCAATCGGGGAATTCCTGGGGATTGCCCAAGACCAGCAGCAGAAGCGCCAGAAACACGGCGCCGGCCAGCAGGGCTGCGGCAAGCTCCAGGCAGCGGCGGCTAGTCTTGCTCATGGGATTTGTGCTCCTTCTGGGCAATGTAGGCCCGGATGGTTTCCAGACCGCGGTGATACCGCTGCCGCTTCAAATGGGGGAAGGCCTTGGACAGACGGAGGTAGGTGCGGTTTTTGCCGACCATGGCGCGGTAGGCGGCCAGCTTTACCTCCAGCTCCTGCCGCAGGGCCTCGTTTTTCGCGTCCAGGGCCTCCCGTTTTGCGGAGAAGGCTTCCTTTTTCTCCTCCAGATCCAGCCGGGCGACGCCGTTGTAGAGGCTTTCGCCGATGTTGTCGGAGACGGAGCGGATCAGACGCTCCAGCTCCTCGGCGGCCCTGATCTGCTTGGGCAGCTTGGCGGCGGCCACGCAGGTCAGAATCAGATCCGTCAGGAAGGTGGCGGAAAACAGTGCCAGCAGCACAAGCCCCAGGGTGTGGGGAATCCAGTGAATCAGCCCCAGAATCAAGGGCTGGATAACACGGACCACCAGGACACAGGCCACGCCCCAGACCAGGGAGAAGGCCAGGCAGATGTAGCCCTTCAGGTTAAAAGGCATGTCGGAGTAATCCCAGAGCCGCTGATGCAGCAGCTTTTCCGCCAGCCAGCCCACCAGGTATTCCAGGGCCGAGGTGATGATGACGGAGCCTGCATAGAGGATCAGCAGGTTCTCCTCCAGAGGCATCAGCAGCAGCAGAACAAAGGCCACGCCCAGACCATAGATGGGGCAGACCGGCCCCAGGAGAAAGCCCCGGTTGACAAATTCTCCGGTTTTGACGGCGGCGAAGATGACCTCCGAACACCAGCCAAGGAAGGCGTAGAGGAAGAAAATCCAGAGCAGCTCATAGAATGAGAACATCTTCACACCTCCCGGAAATCATCCACATCAATGATGACGCCGTTGGGCTTGGTTTTCACGGTGTAGGCGGTGGTGGTCAGATCCTGGATGCCGCCGAGCAGGATGGCCAGGCCCATAAACCGGACAGCCAGCATGGCGGATTGGAAGGGGCGAACCAGCAGAATTGCGCCGATGGCGATGACGGCCAGAGAGAGCAGCAGCATCCCCCACCATTTTCCCATGCCGAAACGCCGGGCGTCAAAGGCGGTCTGCAGCTTGAATACGCCGCTGACCACGGTGAACACACCCACCAGCACCGGCAGGAGGGACAGCAGGGCATGGGAGAAGAACAGCAGCGCGGCGCCCAAAACCAGGAAGAAAAGGCCCAGGGCCAGATCAAACTGGAAGGCCAGCCGGTAGGGATCCTTGGAAAAATAGCCGAAGAGCTTGATGACGCCGTAGACCAGGCAGAGTACACCCAGACACCGGCAGATGAACATGGAAGAAAATCCGGGCCGGATCAGCAAAGCCAGACCGGCCAGCAGCCAGAGAAGATCCAGCAGCAGATAGATCCATTTGATTTGCCGCAGATAGGAAGCATGACGTTTCATAGAAAAACCTCCGAAATTCATTTCTGTTCCTAGCATAAGCGGAATTCGGAATTTTTACCATAGTCAAACAAAACGCCCTGCGCAGTTCTTGCGCGGGGCGTAAAATCTGTGCGGTTTTTGGGCAGATTGGCTCAGGTGCCCAATTTCAGGGCACGTTCCACGGTGGTTTCCAGCAGGCCTTCAAAGAGGGACAGCCGCTGCAGGAGCACCTCGGGCGGAACGGAAGCGCCGTCGGCCAGCCACTGACGGCAAAGGCCCAACACACCGCTGGAGAAAAAGACGGCAATGGCCTCCTGCTGTCCGGCGTCCAGAGCGCCGCCGCCGCAGGCCCGGATGTTGTCCAACGCGATGGCCCGGGTGGAGAGCGTCAGCCGCCGCTCCAGCTGCTGGCGGTACTCCGAGTGGAAAATCCGGTCAAAGACCATGCGGTGCTCCGCCACATAGGACAGCAGCTGCTGCAGCCGCTGTGGAGAGGACTGCCCGTCCCCGTCCGTGCCGCAGACACGGGTCAGCTCGGTTTCCAGCACATCCCGCAGCAGGGCGGGGATGTCCTCATAGTGGTAATAGAAGGTGTTGCGGCTGATTCCACAGGCGTCCACGATCATTTTCACCGTGATTTTGTCCAGGGGCGTCTGCTCCAGCAGCAGCAGAAAGGTCTGCCGGATTGCCATCTGTGTAAATTGCGCCATGAAATCACCGTCCTTCTCTGTGATTATACCGGGAAACGGACGCAAATGCAAGAAATACAAGAATATACATTTGAAATGCATAGCTGTTTCTGCGGATTCTGCGGGAAATCAGGGTAAAACAGCGGGAAATTACCAGTATATCTTTGAAATATAGCGCTATATCCACATTCCCTGAAAAAATCACTGCAAGGTTTGTGCAAGTTTGCTGTTGCATATTATTACATAATTATGTAATATATATACATAAAAACACAGACGCTCCGAAGGAGGCTCCTATTATGGAAAAGAAAGAAATCAAGAAAATCGTCCTGGCGTATTCCGGCGGTTTGGATACATCGGTCATCATCCCCTGGCTGAAGGAGAACTACAACAATCCCGAGATCATCGCCGTTTCCGGCAACGTTGGTCAGGCCGACGAGCTGGAGGGCCTGGAAGAGAAGGCCATCAAGACCGGCGCTTCCAAGTGCATCATCGCCGATCTGACGGAGGAATACGTCAACGATTTCATCATGCCCTGCCTGAAGGCCGGGGCCATCTACGAAGAGTATCTGCTGGGCACCTCCCATGCCCGGCCCTGCATCGCCAAGAAGCTGGTGGAAATCGCCAAGGCCGAGGGCGCCGACGCCATCTGCCACGGCTGCACCGGCAAGGGCAACGACCAGGTCCGTTTTGAGCTGGCCGTCAAGGCTCTGGCACCCGGTATGACCATCATCGCGCCCTGGAGAGAGTGGTCCATCAAGTCCAGAGAGGAAGAAATCGACTACGCCGAGGCCCACAACGTGCCCCTGAAGATCAACCGGGAGACCAACTATTCCAAGGACAAGAACATGTGGCACCTGAGCCACGAGGGCCTGGATCTGGAGGACACCGGCAACGAGCCCCAGTACGAGAAGCCCGGCTTCCTGGAGATGAGCGTCAGCCCCCTGCAGGCCCCGGACACTCCCACCTATCTCACCCTGGATTTTGAAAAGGGCATTCCCACGGCCCTCAACGGCGAGAAGCTCAGCCCCAAGGAGATCATCCTGGCCCTGAACAAGCTGGGCGGCGAGAACGGCATCGGCCTGCTGGACATCGTGGAGAACCGGCTGGTGGGCATGAAGTGCAGAGGCGTCTATGAGACCCCCGGCGGCACCATCCTCTACAAGGCCCATCAGTACCTGGAGACCCTGACCCTGGATAAGGCGACGGCCCATGAGAAGGAAAAGCTGGCCATCACCTTCGCCGAGCTGGTCTACAACGGCCAGTGGTTCAGCCCCCTGCGGAAGGCCCTCAGCGCCTTTGTGGACAGCACCCAGGAGGCCGTGACCGGCACCGTGAAGCTGAAGCTCTACAAGGGCAACATCATCAAGGCCGGCGCCTGGAGCCCCAATTCCCTGTATTCCGAGAAGATCTGCACCTTCGGCGAATCGGACTACAACCAGGCCGACGCCACCGGCTTCATCAACCTCTACGGCCTGCCCACCCAGATCCAGGCCATGGTGGAGCAGGGAATGCT
>JAEDJR010000085.1 GCA_016296235.1 Oscillospiraceae bacterium | reverse complement strand
TGGAGCCCCTGCCCGACAAGGCGGAAGGCGAATTCTGGTCCGGCATGACCGAAGTTTATCACCTGGATTGATCCCGGTTTTTGACGGGCCTGTCGCGAAATTAGCAACATGCACAAAAGATGACCGTGCCAAGGCTCCCCTGCGTAAGGGGAGCTGTCACGCGAAGCGTGACTGAGGGGTCGTTGCTGGCATTCACTGCCTGCACACAACCCCTCCGGCCCTTCGGGCCACCTCCCCTTGCACAGGGGAGGCTTTCGGTGCAGCCTGTGTTTGAGCAAATTGCTGTTTTGCGTCAGGCCCGTGTTTTTTTGGTGTGCTGCCGCAGGAGTCCACCGAAAACCTGCCCAAATAGGAAACCGATTTTTTGGCTGAATTTCTAAAAATTTGATTTGTTCCCGTGCATTCTTGACTTTTTCTTGTGAATAGTTATAATGGAAGAAAAACGATTTCTCCCATTTTTCGTTTATTTTGATTATAAACTTATCGATTGTGTTTTACGGAAAGAAACAGATACGGAAACATTGCTTTTGAGCAGGAAACAGTTCTTTATTTCCAATTTCCCACGCCGCGTTTCTTTCTTTTTTCATTTTGCGGACGCAGGAAAGGAGCTGGCGGCTTGAAAACCACCATTCGTGATATTGCCAACCAGCTCGGTGTTTCCGCTTCCACCGTTTCCAAGGTCATCAACGGCAAGGGCTCCATCTCTCCGGAGCTGCGCCAGAGAGTTCTGGCCGTGGTGGAGCAGGCCAATTACCAGCCCAACCTCAACGCCAAGAGCCTGCGTACCCGCACCACCAACACCATCGGCGTCATCCTCCCCGACATCACCAACCTCTTCTATTGCTACCTGATGAAGGGCGTGGAGGCCAAGTGCCAGGAGGAAAATTTCTCCGTGCTGGTGGGAACCTGCAACTATAATATCCAGCGCGAGCGGGAATACTTTGATCTGTTCCGTTCCAAGAACGTCACCGGCATTATCTCCGTGACCATCGGCGATCTGAGCCGGCTGCCCGACGTCTCCATGGTGGTTTCCACCAACGAGCAGGTGGCCGGTGAGCGGCAGTCCGACTGGGTTTCCATTCACAACGAACCCGCCGCCCGGGATCTGACCCAGTATCTTCTGAATCTGGGCCACCGGGACATCGCCTATATCACCAGCGGCCAGCAGGACACCGTTTCCAACCAGCGGCTTAAGGGCTTTTTATCCTGCATGGAGGCCAACGGCCTGTCCGTTCCGCCGGAGCGGATCTACGACGGCAGCCTGTTCCTGGACGGCAGCTACCGGGCCGGCCGGCAGATTATCCTCAGCGGCAAGCTGCCCACCGCCGTCATCTGCCACAACAACACCAACGCCTACGGCGCCAGCAAGGCCTTCCGGGACGCGGGCTACCGTATCCCCGACGATATCTCCATCGCCTGCTTTGACGCCATCAATCAGGGCGACCTCTACGGCACCCAGTTCACCTGCATCATGCAGCCCGTGGAGCAGATCGGCCGCGAGGCCGCCAGCCTGCTGATCCAGCGCAGTACCGGCCAGCTGCCGGAAACGCCCTTCGTGCAGAAGGTGCTGCCCTATGAGCTGGTGTTCGGCAACTCGGTCAGAAAGCTCTGACCCATTCTTGGTAATTTCCGCTGCTGCGGAGGTTATAAAACATCAAAAAAACAGGAGGAAACAAAATGAAGAAGTTTATCGCTCTGCTTCTGGCCCTGGTGCTGGTTGTCGGTCTGGTCGCCTGCGGCGCCAAGAACGAGCCCGCTCCCGCCGAGGAAAAGAAGGAAGAGACCACCGCTCCCGCTGAGGAGAAGAAGGAAGATCCCGCTCCCGCTGAGGAGCCCGCTCCCGCTGAGGAGCCCGCTCCCGCTGACGACACCCCCGTCATCGCTTTCGTTCCCAAGGTCATCGGCCAGGCTTGGTGGGACTACGTCCGCACCGGCGTGGAAGAGTGGGCTGCTGACAACGGCTACGAAGTGATCTACAAGGGCCCCACCGAAGTTGACGCCGCTGCCCAGGTGCAGATCATGACCGACCTGGTCAACCAGGGTGTTGACATCCTCTGCTTCTCCCCCAACGACCCCGGCGCTTGCGAGCAGATCTGCAAGCAGGCCATGGACGCCGGCATCATTGTCATCTCCACCGAAGCTGCCACCATGCAGAACGTCAACTTTGACGTGGAAGCTTTCGACGACGCCGGTCTGGGCGGCTTCCTGATGGACGAGCTGGCCAAGATGATGGGCGAGGAAGGCGAGTACTGCACCATGGTCGGTTCCATGACCATGGAGTCCCACAACAACTGGGCTGACGCCGCTGTTGCCCGTCAGCAGGAAGCTTACCCCAACATGACTCTGGTTTCCGATCAGCGCGTCTCCTCCGAGTCCGACGCTGAGAGAGCTTATCAGCTGACCAAGGAGCTGAAGCAGAAGCATCCCGACCTGAAGGGTATTCTGGGCACCTCCTCCTTTGACGCTCCCGGCGCTGCCCGCGCCATCGATGAGCTGGGCCTGACCGGCCAGATGTTCGCCATCTCCGTGGCTCTGCCCTCCGAGACCCGCGACTACCTGAAGTCCGGCGTTCTGCAGGCTGTCGGTCTGTGGGATCCCGCCATCACCGCGAAGGCTATGCTGAGCCTGGCTCTGCAGATGTATCAGGGTGTTGAGCCCGCCACCGGCATGGATCTGGGCGTGGAAGGCTACAACAGCGTGAAGATCGACGGCACTCTGGTCGTCGGCGACGGCTCCCTGGCCATCACCGCTGATAACGTGGACAACTTCACCTTCTAAGCTCTGACCACAAATTAACAGTGTGAAGCAAGGGGGCAGGGAAGCAAGCTTCCCTGCCCCCTTAAACGGGGACGCAGGGCGGCTATCCGCCGCCCGCAAACCGAAACCAAACGCCGACGGGCGGCTGATAGCCGCCCCTACACCCCCTTTTTCAACAACGGCTGCATCAATCCGGATCACCACAGCATGTCCTGCGCACATGAGAATGAGGCCCGCAGTGCGCATGGCTTTCTATTATTGCTGTCTCAGTCTGCCAAAGGGTCACGCTTTGTTGGACTGAGGCGGCAATCCCGCGCCTCCATCAAACCGTACATTTTTGATTGCGTATACACAAGCAGCTGCCCAAAACCCCACAAAAAAGAAGGAGTTTGCCATGTCTGAAGAATATTTGCTTCAAATGACCGGGATCTGCAAGTCCTTTTCCGGCGTCCGCGCGCTGGACAATGTGAACTTCCGCGTTCGTCCCGGCAAAGTCATGTGCCTGGCCGGTGAAAACGGCTGCGGCAAGTCCACTCTGGTCAAAATCATCTCCGGCGTCTACACCAAGGACGAAGGCGAAGTGATTTTCGAAGGCAAGAAGATCACCAAGATCACCCCCGCCGAGGCCACCCGCCTGGGCATCCAGGTTATCTATCAGGATCTGTCCATCTTCCCCAACCTGACCGTCCGCGAGAACCTGGCCATCAACTCGGAGATCACCGCCGGCCGGAAAATGGTCAACCGCAAGCGCTGGGACGCCACCGCCAGGGAAGCCCTGTCCAAGATCGGCTGCAACATCGATCTGGACGCCAAGATGGGCGAGCTGAGCGTCGCCGACAAGCAGCTGGTCGCCATCTGCCGCGCCCTGCTGTTCAACGCCAAGCTCATCATCATGGACGAGCCCACCACCGCCCTGACCAAAAAAGAGGTGGACGCCCTGTTCGCCACCGTCCGCCAGCTGCGGGACTCCGGCATCGCCATCATGTTCATCAGCCACAAGACCGAGGAAATTTTTGAGATTTCCGACGACGTGTGCATCATGCGCAACGGCAAGAACGTCTACTCCGGCCAGACTGCCGATCTGACCCGCCGGGACTTCACCTTCTATCTGACCGGCCGCGAGCTGGTGGACGACCGCTTCGTTCCCACCAACATCAGTGAAAAGCCCATCCTGGAGGTCAAGGATCTCTGCATGACCAGCAAGCTGCACAACGTCACCTTCGACCTGCGCAAGGGCGAAATTCTGGGCGTCACCGGCCTGCTGGGTTCCGGCCGCACGGAGCTGGCCCTGGCCCTCTTCGGCCTGGCAAAGCCCTCCTCCGGCCAGATCATTCTGGACGGCAAGACCGTCAAGATCCCTTCCCCCATTGCGGCCCAGAAGCTGCGGATCGGCTATGTGCCGGAGGACCGTCTGACCGAGGGTCTGTGCCTGCAGCAGCCCATCGCCGACAACATCACCCTCTCCTCTCTGAAGCGCCTGTCCAACGCCATCGGCCTGCTGAAGAAGAAGGACATCTACGCCGACGCCGATAAGTGGGTCAAGACCTTCTCCATCGCCACCGATGACGCCAGAAAGCACGCCTCCACCCTGTCCGGCGGCAACCAGCAGAAGATCGTCCTGTCCAAGTGGCTGAGCAACGACCTGGACCTGCTCATTCTCAACGGCCCCACCGTGGGCGTCGATGTGGGCGCCAAGCAGGACATTCATGCCCTGGTTCATGACCTGGCCAATGAGGGTCTGGCTGTCATGATTATTTCCGACGACCTGGCCGAGGTCGTGGTCAACTGCAGCCGTGTTATCGTCATGAAGGAAGGCGCCATTGTCGGTGAAATGACCGGCGACGCCATCACCGAAGATAACATCCTCGAAATCATTCGCTAAGGAGGAGGCTACTATGAACAAAGCTGCTATCAAACGCATGACGCGCAGAACCGAATTCTACATCTTCCTGGTTCTGATCCTCATGATCGCCGTCATCGGCGTCATCTCCCAGGGCCAGCTGTTCGAGCCCACCCAGATCGTCACCATTCTCCGTGCCATGGTCGTGGACGGCATGTTCGCCATGTGCTCTCTGGTGGTCATGATCTCCGGCGGCTTCGACCTGTCCTTCCCCGCCGTTTCCGCCCTGTCCTACTCCCTGGCCACCACCATCTGCCTGAACCAGGGCTGGTGCCAGACCAACCCCTGGATGGGCTTCCTGCTGGCCGCCGTCATCGGCTGGTGCCTGGGCATGTTCAACGGCTGGATCATCTCCAACTTCAAGCTCAACACCATGATCGTCACCCTGGCCACCCAGACCTTCTTCACCGGCCTGTCCATGGGCCTGCTGCAGCTGAAGGAAATCACCTCCACCCTGCCCAACGGCTTCAAGGAAATGGGCAAGAGCTACCTGTTTGAGGTCTACAATTCCGCCGGCCTGCGCTCCACCATGACCACCATGTTCCTGTTCTTCGTGGCCCTGTGTCTGATCACTTCCTTCGTCCTGAACCACACCATGTTCGGCCGCGCCCTGTACGCCATCGGCGGCAACGAGGTCTCCGCCGAGCGCGCCGGCTATAATGTCAAGCGCATCAAGTTCCTGCTGTATTCCGTCGTGGGCGCCGTGGCCGGCTTCACCGGCATGATCCGCGTCTGCATGGCCAGCCAGTCCATTCCCAAGGCTCTGGTGGGCAAGGAAATGACCATCATTCCCGCTGTCATCCTGGGCGGCGCCAGCATCTTCGGCGGCGAAGGCACCGTCTTCGGCACCGTCTGCGCCGTGTCCATCATCACCGTGGTGTCCAACTCCATGCTGCTGATCGGCATCGACACCTACTGGCAGAGCTTCTTCAACGGTCTGGTCATCCTCATCGGCGTCACGGTCTCCGCCCTGCAGGCCATGCGCCAGAAACACTGAGAGGGAGGTATGGCATCCATGAAACTGAAAAACTTTACCAAGAATAACCGCTATACCGTCATGCTCCTGGGTCTGATGGCCCTGATCCTGGTGTTCTTCACCGCCACCAAGGGCGGCGCCTTCTGGAAGCTCAACCTCTGGAAGGGCATGACCATGCAGTTCCCTGAATACGGCTGCATGACGCTGGGCCTGATGTTCGCCTTTATCAGCGGCCATATGGATATGTCCTTTGTGGCTCTGGGCGACTTCGCATCCATCATCGCCGTCAACTACATGGCGGCCAATGTGGTGGACGGCATGACCAACAGCCAGGTTGGCAGCATCATGTCCGTCGCCATCCTCATCGCCCTGGGCATCGCCGTCATCGGCGGCGCCATCAACGCTGTCCTGGTCAGCCGCCTGAACATTCCCCCTGTTATGGCCACCATCGCCATGCAGCTGGTCTGGACCGGCTTCTCCACCGCTCTGACCAAGGGCTACGCCGTCAAGGGCCTGCCCACCCTGTATACGGAGATCGGCCACGCCGAGCTGTTCGGCTTCCTGTCGGTGCCCCTGCTGATCTTTATCGTGCTGTTTGTCATTGCGGCATTCCTGCTGAAATGCACAACCTTCGGCGAGAAGCTGTACATGATGGGCAACAACCTGAAGGCCGCCCGTTTCTCCGCCATCAACACCCACAACATGCTGCTGACCTCCTACATCCTCAGCGCTGTTTACTCCTGCATCGGCTGCATGATTATGGTGTCCACCATGGGTTCCGCCAAGGCGGACTACGGCACCTCCTATGTCATGCGCTGCATCCTGATCCTGGTGCTGGCCGGCGTGCTGCCCGATGGCGGCATGGGCAAGATCCTGGACGTTCTGCTGTCCATCATCACCATCCAGATCATCGCCACCGGCGTCAATATGTTCCCCGAGCTCAACACCTACTACGCTTCCCTGATCTGGGGCGGCCTGCTGATTACCGTGCTGATTATGAGCACCCGGATGTCCGGCGGCAGCGTCAGAATCCGCAGAACCCGCAAAACCCCGCAGAAGACTGCTTGACAAAACACATTGCGAGGCTGAAACCCAGCCTCGCAATTCTAATCAGGAAAGGTGAGAATACCATGCAGCTCATTGAAATGTTCTACGACCAGGTGCAGGACGCCGTGGATCGCCGGGTTCCCTTTATCATCCCCATCGGCACCCTGGAATACCACGCCCATCACGCCTCCTGCGGCACCGATACTCTGGTGGTCACCGGGTGCCTGCGGGAGCTGGAAAAGGAAAAGGAAATCGTGGTCTGCCCGCCCATCTGGTACGGCGTGGCCTCCTATGCCGTCTGCGGCCCCAAGCCCAGCCACTTCCATGTGGACGAGGACGCCTACGCCGCATACCTGTACCACATTCTCAAGTCCATGATCGACGCGGGCCACAAGAACATCTATCTGATCCCCCATCACCAGACCGAAGCCGCCGGTCTCATGCCCATGACCATCGCCTGCCACAAGGCCGCCAAGAAGGTCACCATGGAATACATGGAGGAGCGCCTGGGCAAGGGCTGGTGGGGCAGCGACGACTATGCCTCCTACTATGAAAATCTTGGCTCCGGAGACGATCCGTTCTCCTATATCAAGGTCATCCCCCTCATCGGTGCGGAGGCCCAGATCAAGTGCGGCGGCTTCGACCACGCCGGTAAGTGGGAAACCTCCCTGCTCATGGGCACCTATCCGGAGCTGGTGGATCTGTCCCGCTGCAAGGACAATACCGAATGGTTCGCCCAGAGCGCCAAAGAAGCCAGTGAGGAGCTGGGCCATCACATGGTCAACTGCACGCTGGAATGGCTGCGGGAGGCTATCGTATGACCGAGCTGGAGAAGTGCCAGGCGGGTCTTTTGTACGATACCACCTTCCCCGGCCGGGAAGAATCCCATCTGCAGTGCGCCGACCTTTGCTATGAGTACAACCACACCCGTCCCTCGGACATGAAGCGCCGGGAGGAACTGATCCGGCAGCTGTTCGGCAAGGTGGGCGTCAATCCCTATGTGGAGCCCAACATTTTCTGCGGCTTTGGCTGGAACATCGAAGTGGGCGACCACTTCTTCGCCAACAACAACTGTGTGTTCGTGGATCCCGGCAAAATCATCTTCGGGGACTATGTGTTTATTGGCCCCAGCTGCGGCTTCTACACCGCCCACCATCCCATCCACCCGGCCCTGCGGGACCGGCTCTATGAGAAAGCCCTGCCCATCCGGGTCGGGAGCCATGTGTGGATCGGCGGCGGCACCGTGGTGGTGCCGGGCGTCACCATCGGCAGCAACGTGGTCATCGGAGCCGGCAGCGTCGTGGTCAAGGACATTCCAGACAACTGCGTGGCCTTCGGCAATCCCTGCCGCCCCCACCGGCCCATTACAGAAGAAGACCTGCACCTGCAGCGGTGAACCAAGGGCCCCAGCTGCCTGCAAACGGCGGACACCTCAATTCTTCGTTTTTAATTTCATGCTTATCGGCATATGTCAGCAAACCGAGAAATCGGGATTTGACGATGTGATGCACAGCACCCAAGGCTCCCCTGCGTAAGGGGAGCTGTCAGCCTCAAGGCTGACTGAGGGGTCGTAGCTGGCACCGATTGCCTGCACACAACCCCTCCGGCCCTTCGGGCCACCTCCCCTT
>JAEDJR010000084.1 GCA_016296235.1 Oscillospiraceae bacterium | reverse complement strand
ACTGGCGGCGCTCCCTTGCGGGCCCCCAGCCTCCGCTGCGCTCCGGCAGCCCCCTGTGGAGGGGGCACGAGGGGGTGCTCTGCAAATCCCGATTGATTGGTCTCTTTGGTTTCATAGTTTCTCATAACAGGATAAGACAAAAGAACAGTCACAGCAGGGCAAACTGCTGTGACTGTTACTGTCTTACGAACATTGCGCTTTCGCTATAGATCGTCCGCGTCCTGAATGGAGTCTTCGGTTCCTATACCCAGGATTATTCTATGGTGAATTCCGCCGTCATATTCTCCATCACCACACGGTAAACGCCGGCCGGCAGGCTGCCGTAGGGCTCCAGGGAGCAGGTCTGCTCCGCACTTTCCCCATCGGGAAGCAGCATCAGAATTTCCGGAAATGCCATCTCCCGCTCCGCCGGGATTTCATACCAGGCGCCGTCCAGCCGGGCTTGAAGCCGGTAAGCATAGCCGTAGCCCCACTCCGCCCCGGAGCGGTTGGTAAACCGCACCGTGACGGCCTCCGCCGTCTGGCCGGCCAGCTCCATGGTGATCCCGCTGGGGGCCTCCTGCCGGGAGGCCGGCGTCAGGAAAAACGGGTTCCAGCCAGCCTCCGTTTTAGCCACACGGCTGGCACAGGGCATCACCGTCAGGGATGAAAATACTTCCGCTTCCTCCCACGCCCGGTTTTTTTGCAAAGCCGCAAAATCATACTCCAGCCGGTAGACGCCGCCATTGTCCATGAGGAAATACCCATCGGACCACAGGCCGCATACCATTCCCCCATCCTCTGCCCCGATCTCCAGACCGTAGAAGGGCGGCTCCAGAGCCATGACATCCACCTCAACCGGCTCATCTTTCACATTTTGAAAACTCTGCAGGACCTCTTTTTCTGTCTCTGTAACGAACAAGAACTGCCGCGTGATGGTCCGGCCGTCGTAGACATACAGGGCCAGGGCGCTGCTCTCCGGATTCGCCCCCGGCATCAGATCCACGGTCTTCCCGCAGCCGGTGAGCAGGAGCAGTAAGGCAAAGACAACGGATAATTTCTTCATGGACAATTCCCCCTTTCCTGTATATGACGAAAAAACTGCGCCGTGGTTCATACCCTTAGCCAATCTGCATATATCAAAGAACCCGGCGCGGCTGCGCCGGGTTTCAGCGGTATCATGCATCTCAGAACTCACAGCCGGGCTGCTGAATCCGGTTGGTCTCCCGAATCTGGCCGCGGCCGGTGACATCCATGTAGAAGGCTGCCTCCGCCGCCATGGTATAGGGATTCAGCCACAGCGTGCCAATGCCCATGGTAAACAGGCACAGAATCGACCAGCCGATAAAGCTCAGCTGCAGGCAGAACAGACGCCATTTCCTGCCGGTCATCAGCCGCTTGGATTCCCGCATGGCGTCCAGGACGCCCAGCTCCGGGAATTCCGCCATGAGATAGGGCACCATGGCATAGCGGTACGCCGCGATGATTCCGGGAATGATGAACAGCAGCGACCACAGGAACACAAACAGACCCGTCAGAAAGTTCATGCAGAAGCCCGCCCACAGCCGGTGGAACTGGGAGAACAGGTCGGAGAACCGGGACTCCCGGCGGTTGACCAGATTCAGGTTATAGGTACACATGCCCAGGGTAATGGCACCGCCGATGATGATGGCCAACAAGGAGGACACCACGGTAATGGTCACCAGCATCGCCCAGACGTCTCTGGAAATGAAATCCAGCAGACCGGTGGAGCTGGTTCCGGATTCCACATTGTAGGTCACCTGCGTGACGTAGCTGGTCAGATCCACGCCGCCGCCCAGGAGCGTACCTACAAATGCAACGCCAATGGCCGGAGCCCAGTGACCGCGCAGCGCTTCTCTGGCCCAGGCACGAAAATCTCTTGCAAACATAGAGGAAATCTCCTTTCTCTTTTTTCATTCTTAGTATACCACGCCCGGCCCTGTTTCGCAATCCTGTTTCATTTCTGTTTTTATCTTTGCTTCGCCGTTCAGATGTTGTTCAGACCGATTGCATCCCGTTTCCTTTCCGATTAAACTGGCGTATATCTCGTTCCAAGGAGGACAATATGGACGCGCTGTTTTCAAATATCTGGAACATCCAGTGGCAGCAGGTTGTCATGTGGCTCATCGGCGGTCTGTTGATCTGGCTGGCCGTCAAAAAAGATATGGAGCCTGCCCTGCTGCTGCCCATGGGCTTCGGCGCCATACTGGTCAATCTTCCGCTCTCCGGCGCCGTCACACAGATCTATGACGGCGTCACCGAAGCCGGTGTGATCGATCTGCTTTTTGACGCCGGAATTGCCAACGAGCTGTTTCCCCTGCTGCTATTCATCGGCATCGGCGCCATGATCGACTTCGGGCCGCTGTTGTCCAACCCCAGGCTGATGCTCTTCGGTGCTGCGGCGCAGTTCGGTATTTTCTTTACCCTGGGATTGGCCTGTCTCTGCGGGTTTGACCTGAAAGACGCCGCCTCCATTGCCATCATCGGCGCGGCTGACGGCCCCACCTCCATTTTTGTGGCCAACTACTTTCAATCCAACTATCTGGGGGCCATCATCGTGGCTGCCTACTCCTACATGGCCCTGGTGCCCATTGTCCAGCCGCCGGTGATCCGGCTCCTGACCACAAAAAAGGAGCGGCAGATCCGCATGGACGCCGCTTCCTCCCATGTTTCCAAAACCGCCCGGATTCTCTTCCCCATTGCGGTGACCATGCTTGCCGGCATTGTCTCTCCCCGTTCCGTGGCACTCATTGGTTTTTTGATGTTCGGCAACCTGCTGCGGGAATGCGGCGTTCTGAATTCCCTGTCCAAGACGGCACAGGATGTCCTGGCCAATCTGGTGACCCTGATGCTGGGTATCACCGTGGCAGCCAGGATGCAGGCCGACGCCTTCCTGAATCCCCGTACCCTGCTGGTACTGGCGCTGGGTCTGGTCGCCTTTATTGTAGACACCGCCGGCGGCGTACTGTTTGCCAAGGTACTGAACCTGTTTCTGAAAAAGAAAATCAACCCCATGATCGGCGCCACGGGTATTTCCGCTTTCCCCATGTCCGCCCGGGTGGTACATAAAATGGGACTGCAGGAGGACAATCAGAATTTCCTGCTGATGCACGCCGTGGGCGCCAATGTCTCCGGCCAGATTGCCTCCGTCATCGCCGGCGGTCTGATTCTCAACTTTTTCGGCTGAAGGAGCGTATATATGAACACATCGCTGTTTTTCTATGTCCTGCCCTTTCTGCTCAAGGGTATGCTCGGCATCTTCCTGGTCACTGCTGTTCTGATCCTATGCATCTGCCTGTTGAACCGGTTGTTCCCCTGACGGAGATCGGTCTCCCTCAGCCATGCGGTAGCCCACGCCGATCTCTGTGAACAGGTATTGGGGCTCGGCCGGTTTTTTCTCCAGCTTGCGGCGGATGTTGGCCATATTCACCCGAAGAATCCGGTTGTCCCCTGCAATATTTGGGCCCCATACATGCCGGATGATCTGGTCATAGGTCAGAACCTTGCCGGCATTCTGGGCCAGAAGCGCCACGATTTTGTATTCGTTCTGGGTCAGATGGACGTCCTGTCCGTCCAAAATCACCCGGCGGCGTTCCCAATCCACCAACAGGCCGCCGCAAGCATAGGCGGCAGCTCTCTGCCCGGCGCTGCGCTGGGCCGCATGGCGCAGTGCAGCCCGCACCCGGGCCAGCAGCTCGGAAGTACCAAAGGGCTTGGTTATATAATCGTCCGCGCCCAGATCCAGAGACGTGACTTTGTCCCGCTCATGGGTTCTGGCAGACACCACAAGAATGGGAACCTGGCTCCAGCTGCGCACCTTCTGGATGAAGATCTGGCCGTCCAGATCCGGCAGTCCCAGATCCAGCAGCACCAGATCCGGGCAATGGCTGGATACCATCATCAGAGCTTCTTCTCCCGTTCTGGCCGTCAATACGGCATAGCCATTGGAGGTCAGAATGGTCTGCATAAAGCTTCGGATGTTTTTCTCGTCCTCCACGACCAGCACATAGTATTTATTCATGGGCTTCCTCCTCCAACGGCAGGGTAAACCGGAATGCTGCACCGCCCTGTTCTGTATTCTCCGCCTCCATGGCACCGCCATGGGCCTTGATGATCGTATTGCAGACCGATAAGCCGATTCCCATGTTGCGCTTTCGGTCTCCGCCGCTTCCGGCGTTCGCCTTGCTCTCAAAAATATGCGGCAGCAGCGCCGGATCCAGACCACAGCCATTGTCCCGCACCGTAAAGGCCGCTTGGTGTTCCAGACGCTCCAGGCTGAGCCAGATCTGATCGCCGCCAGTCGCGTGATCCACTGCGTTTTCCAAAAGATTCATCAGCACTTGTTCAATCAGCACCGCGTCCATGGGAATCAGCAGAAACTCCGCCGGTGCCTGGACCGTGAGCTTCCAATTCGGAAACTGCTTGCGGAATTTCACAGCAGCCGTCTCCAGGACTTCTTCGCCGGCCTCCGGACTCTTGGCCACTCTTGCGCCGTTGCTGCCGTCCATCCGGGTGATGGTCAGCAGGTTCTCCACCATGCGGATCAGCCACTGGGCGTCGTCCCGCACATCCCGCACCAGCGACAGCCGTTCCTCCCGGGACAACTGGTCATCGTTCTCCAGAATGGCCGAGGAGGCCCCCAGGATTCCCGTCAGCGGCGTCCGCAGATCATGGGACACAGCCCGCAGCAAATTGCTGCGGGTTTTTTCCCGCTCTGCCTCCAGGCGGATTTCCGCGCTGTGCTTGGCCTGGGTGGTCAGAGCGCTGGTGGTAACGGACACCGCCAGCATACTCAGAATTGCAATGGGGTAGCCGGACAGGGTGAAATTGAACCGAAAATAGGGATATGTAAAAAGAAAGTTGACCAGCAGTACGCTGCCCAGTGACGCCGCAATGCCATAAAAATACCCCTGGGTCACGCGGGCAATGAGAAATACTGCCAGAACAAACAGCATCGACACATAATGGCTGTTTTTATCAAAAACCTGCAGAACATAACTCAAAACCGTCATGGCTGCCAGAATGCCCAACATCACTGCCGTATCCCGGACGGAAAACTGCATGGCCTTCCGGAGCCGTTCTTTCCAGCTCTGCATCCAAAACTCCCCCATGATATCCAGCTTTGGCTAGATTGTAGCACATGGGCCGGAGCAGAAACAAGAAAAAAGCGTCACTTCTTAGCGACACTTTAACGGCTCTTGACCGGATGGCAAAATTCTGATAAACTAAGAATAAATAATTTCATACTGATTGCGAGGATTACCTATGAATCTGGATATGCTGAAACAAAAAATGGATGAGGCACACTATATCTACGACGACACTCTGGCCGTGACGCTCTCTGTGGCCCTGCAGCTGGGCCGTCCTCTGCTCATCGAGGGCGCCGCCGGTGTGGGCAAGACCGAGGTGGCCAAGGTCATGGCCCAGGCACTGGATCGGGAGCTGGTGCGGCTGCAGTGCTATGAAGGTCTGGACGAGAGCAAGGCCCTGTATGAGTGGAACTATCAGAAGCAGCTGCTGTCCATTCAGGTGAACCGGGAGAGCCTGGACCGGGAGCAGCTGACCAAGTCCCTGTTCAGCGACGAATATCTCCTGGAGCGTCCCCTGCTGCAGTCCATCCGGTCGGACAAGCCCGTGGTGCTGCTGATCGACGAAATCGACAAGGCCGACGAGGAATTTGAAGCCTTTCTGCTGGAGCTGCTGTCGGAGATGCAGGTCACCATCCCCGAGGTGGGCACCATCCGCGCCAAAACCATCCCCTTTGTGGTGCTGACCTCCAACCGGGCCAGGCCCCTGTCCGAGGCCCTGCGCCGCCGGTGCGCCTACCTCTATATCCAGTATCCCGATCTGGACAAGGAGCTGGCCATCCTCCGGGCCAAGCTGCCCCATGTGGATGACCGGCTGGCAGGCCAGGTGGCTGTGGCGGTACAGAAGCTCCGGGCCAGCGAAGCCATTTTGAAGAAGCCTTCCATCGCCGAAACCCTGGACTGGGCTGCCGCCCTGGACGCTCTGGGGATCCGGGAGCTGACCCCCGACGCCCTGCGGCAGACTGCCGGGTTCGTGCTGAAAAACAGCGAGGATCTGGCGGTTCTGGACACGCTGGACACCTCCTCCGACCACACTTGCGGCTGCAGCCATGACCACGGCTGCGGAGGCCACTGCCATGGCTGAGCCGGGCGTCTATCTGGAGAAGCTTTCCCTCTTCGCCCGGATGCTGCGGCTGGAGGGGCTGACCGTAGGGCCCCAAGAGACTGCCGACGCCAGCCAGGTGCTGATCGCCCTGGGGCTGGAGGACCGGGCCCAGGTGAAAGCCGCCCTGCGGACGGTGTTTGCCAAATCCCAGGAGGAGCAGGCAGCCTTTGACCGGGTCTTTGACGGGTTTTTCGTCAGTGAGGAAACCATGAAGCGTCAGGCCCAGGAGCAGCAGCAGCGGGAGGCACAGCTGGCCGAGGGCCGCCGCCAGGCCGAGGAGGACCTGCGCTTCCGCGGGGAGCCCATGGACATCCGGGAGGATCTGCGGGAGGTCTACGCCGCCATGCCGGAATCCGAACGGGAACGTCTGCGGCAGCTGATGGAGCGCTACAAGGGCAACATCGACCGCAGTCCTGAGCTCTACGGCAACTTCATCCACTCCGTATTCACCCGGGCCCTTTTGGAGCAGCAGATGCTCCTGGAGGACGCCGGCTCCGGCGGCATGGAGACCGACCCGGAGCTGGGGCTTTTGTTCCGGGATATCGGGGAGTTCAAGGACACGGAGATTCCCCGGGCCATTGCCATCATTCAGAGCATCGCCCGGCAGATCAACGGCGAACTGTCGGCCAAACGGCAGAAAACCGGCCACACGGGCCAGCTGGACTTTCGCCGCACCATCCGCCGGGGCCTGGAGACCGGCGGCAGCCTCCACCGGCTGGTCTACAAGAAGAAGCGTCACCGCCGCCGGAAGCTGGTGCTGCTGTGCGACGTGTCCGGCTCCATGATGCAGTTTTCCGAGTTTGCCCTGCGGTTCATCCAGTCCCTGAATCAGGTGTCCGAAAGCTCCCAGGTGTTTTTGTTCTCCGAGGATTTATTTGAGGCTGACGCATTTTCTCTGCAGAATATGGATTTATTCCGCAATTATGTCCGGGAATCCGGGCTTTACGGCCGGGGCACTGACCTGGGCACGGCCCTGGCGAAGCTCTGTGTCCGGCGGCCCTCCGTATTGGGGCCGGCCACAACCCTGTTGATTTTGTCCGACACCAAAACCATCGACCTGCCCCGGGCCGCCCAGGCCCTGCTGGAGGCCAAGCGCCAGGCCGGCAGGGTACTCTGGCTCAACCCCATCCCGGAGAATAAATGGCCTTATGTCCGCAGCATCCAGACCATGGCCGCCCTGTGCCAGATGATCCCCTGCAGTACCCTGCGGGATCTGGCGGCGGCATGCCGGCGGTTAGTCACATAATAACAAGACGGCCTGTCGCAAAATAGCAATTTTGCACAACCACAGGCTGCACCCAAAGCCTCCCCTGTGCAAGGGGAGGTGGCCCGAAGGGCCGGAGGGGTTGTGTGCAGGCAGTTGATGCCAGCAACGACCCCTCAGTCAGCTTCGCTGACAGCTCCCCTTACGCAGGGGAGCCTTGGTGCGGTCATCTTTTGTGCATGTTGCGAATTTTGCGACAGGCCGTTCTTTTGCCAGTTTTAGATCATGCTCTCTTCCCAGCAGGCGGGGGCTTCGATGCCCATCATCTTGACGATGGTAGGAGCCACGTTGGCCAGGCCGTAGTGGCCTTCCTTGATCTCGTACTTGGTGTCGGGATCCCAGATGATGAAGGGAACCGGGTTCAGGGAGTGGGCCGTGCGGACGGAGGTCTTGCCCTTCTTGGTCTCGGTCATCTGGTCGGCGTTGCCGTGGTCGGCGGTGACGCAGACGGTATAGCCGTACTTCTGGGCTGCCTCGATGATGCGGCCCAGGCCGGCGTCCACATACTCCATGGCGGCGACCACCGCGTCCATGACGCCGGTATGACCCACCATATCGCCGTTGGGGAAGTTGCAGCGCAGGAAGTCAAACTTATGGGAGGCCATGTTCTCCACCATCTTCTCGGTGATTTCCACAGCCTTCATGGCAGGAGCCTGGTCGAAGGGGATCACATCGGAGGGGATCTCCTCGTAGACCTCCAGATTCTCATCCACCTTGCCGGAGCGGTTGCCGTTCCAGAAATAGGTCACATGGCCGTACTTCTGGGTCTCGGACAGGGCGTACTCCCGGATGCCGTGGGCGCAGAGCACCTCGGTCAGGGTGTTGGTGATGACGGGAGGCTGCACCAGATAGTGCTCGGGGATGTTCAGGTCGCCGTCGTACTGCAGCATGCCGGCAA
>JAEDJR010000083.1 GCA_016296235.1 Oscillospiraceae bacterium | reverse complement strand
ATCGTGGACACCTACGGCGGCTACGCCAGTCACGGCGGCGGCGCCTTCTCCGGCAAGGATCCCACCAAGGTGGACCGCAGCGCCGCCTACATGGCCCGCTATGTGGCCAAGAACCTGGTGGCCGCCGGTCTGGCCAGAAAGTGCCAGATTGAGCTGGCCTACGCCATCGGCGTGGCGGAGCCGGTCTCCGTCCTGGTGGAAACCTTCGGCACCGGCAAGGTGTCCGACGAGCAGCTGGCCCAGCTGGTGCGCCGGTGCTTCGACCTGCGTCCCGCTGCCATCATTGAGACCCTGAACCTGCGCCGTCCCATCTACGCCCAGACCGCCGCCTACGGCCACTTCGGCCGCGCCGACCTGGATCTGTCCTGGGAAAAGACCGACCGCGTCGATGCCCTGCTGGGGAATCTGTAAGTTTGACTGAAAAAACTGCGGAGCTCTGTAAGAACGGAGCTCCGCAGTTTTTTCAGCGTTTTTTTCGATGAACAGCGGCGAAATAGATGCCGCACAGAAGAATCTGCACCACGGTGGAAGCCGGTGTGGCCAGACCGATACGGAACAGCGACGGCACAGCCTGCCGGCTCATGAGCCAGGAGACGGGGATGCGCACCAGGAATGAGCCGATAATCCCCTGCAGCATGACAAAGGTGGTGTTGCCGCAGCCGTTGAAGTAGCCCTCAAAGCAGAAGAGGAAGGAGGTCAGCAGGCAATCGATGGCATAGGCCTTCAGATATTCGGCAGCTGCGGAAATCACGGCGGCGTCCCGGGCGAACAAACCTGCCAGCAGATCGCCGTGGAAGAAATTCAGATATCCCATGAACAGTCCGACGGCCAGGGAGGTTGCGATGCCGTACAGAAGGGCCTTTTTGGCCCGCCCGGGCTGAGATGCGCCCATATTCTGGGCCACAAAGGCGGACATGGACTGCATAAAGGCGGAGGGAACCAGCATGACGAAGCCGCAGAGCTTTTCCGCCACGCCCACACCGGCGGAGGCCGTCAGACCCAGACTGTTGACGATGGCCATGATGACCAGGAAGGAGATGCTCACCAGCAGATCCTGCAGGGCGATGGGAACGCCCAGCACCAGCATCTGCCGGATGTGGCCGGACCGGGGCCGGAGATTCTGCCTTCCGAAGGAAAAGGGCAGCTGACGGCGGCGAATCAGCAGCAGGGAGAGCACAACGCTGACGGCCTGGGCGAATACCGTTGCCAGAGCGGCACCGGCAGCGCCCAGCTGAAAGCCGGCAACCAGCACCAGGTCGCCGAGGATGTTCAGCACACAGGCGATGGAAACCGTAATCAGCGGCATATTGGAGTCGCCGATTCCCCGGAAAACGCTGCCCACCAGGTTATAGGCAACAATAAAAACGGCGCCTGCGGAGCAGATGGACACATAGGAGACGGTCCGGTCAAAGGCTTCCGCCGGCGCCTGCATGACCCGTGCTATGGGGCCTGCGGTGCAGACCATGACCACGGAGGTAGCGACGGACAGGACACCGAAGAGCCAGATACCGCTGCCGATGATGCTGCCGGCCTCCTGGGGCCGCCCCTCGCCGATTTTCCGGCCCACCAGGACGGTCAGGCCCATGGCCAGACCGGTGATGACCACGGTGACGGAGTGCATAATCTGGCTGCCGGTGGCCACGGCGGAGACATCGGCAGAGGAGCCGAACTGCCCCACCACCAGCAAATCCACCGCGCCGTACATGGTCTGCAGCAGCAGCGCCGCCAGAACCGGCAGAGCGAACCGAATCAGCGGCGCGAAAATCCTGCCGCTGGTAAAATTCTGCGCTTGTTTCATAGTACCTCCCATATCCAAAAAAGCCGGACAAGACTCCGGGCGGCACCCGGCATCTTATCCGGCTTTGTGATTACGATCACAAGCCCTCTGATGAGCAACATAAAGTCTATCGGAAACGGCGAAAAAAGTCAAGGGATATCCTTATTTTTCCACAAAAAGCACGGCAAACGCGCCGGGGCCGATGTGGGCGCCGATGGTGGGACCGATCTGCAGCCGTCTGGCGGCGGGGGAGCCGGCTTCTGCCAGCCGTTCCTCCAGCCGATGGCAGTTTTCCGTACCGCAGCTGTAGAGGGAGCAGACGGGGAAACGCTCGTCCAGGTCACTGGCTTTGAGCTTGTCCATCAGGAACTGGATGGCTTTGTTGCGGCCCAGGCATTTCCCAACGGCAGCAACCTGACCCTCCGCTGTCACGGTGATAACCGGCTTAATTCCGGCGAGACTGCCCACGGCAGCGGAGGTACGGCTGAGACGGCCGCCCCGGTAGAGGTATTCCAGGGTGTCCAGACCGGCGTAGACGCGGATTTTGGACCGGAGCGCTTCGCACTGCCGCACGATTTCCTCTGTGGAATCGCCCGCTGCGATCCGGCTGGCGGCGAACTCCACCAGAATGCCGATCATGTGGGTGGCTGCCTTGGTGTCGATGATGTGGATTCCGTCGTACCCGGTCATGGAACGGGCCATGCAGGCGCTCTGATAGGTACCGCTGAGGGCGGAGGACAGGCAGAAACAGATCAGCTCGTCTCCGTCGGCCTGCACCTGCTCAAATACATCCAGAAACGCCTGGGGAGAGGGCTGAGAGGTGCTGGGGAACCCATCGGACTGGGTCAGGAGTTGGTAAAAGGTATCGCTGTCCAGATTCACGCCGTCCTGATACTCGCTGCCGCCGAGATTCAGGGTAATGGGGATATAGTGGTCGTAGGAGTATGCGCCGTTTCGGCAGTCGGAGGCCGAATCCACCAGTAATTTGATCATGTCAAGGCTCCTTTTCTTCGTTGATCTGGGCGGTGCCGGCGGTTCGTTCCGGGATATAACCTGCGCGTTCCAGCTTCCCGACGCTGCGGATGAACGCCTCCGCGTCCGCCTGGCCGATGATTTCGATGATACGCTGCGCCACCTGCAGCGAGACGGTATGGGCTTGCAGGAATACCGGCAGATTGCTGCTGACGCACCGGACAAAGACGGTGCGCTTGTCTCCGTCGCCGGGACAGCGCTCCAGCAGACCCATCTGCTCCAGGGAATTGACCGTCCGGTTGACCAGAGACTTGAGCATCTGCGTCTCCCGGATGATTTCTTTGATGGAGATCCGCCCGACGCCGTCCTCCAGATAGCGGTGATAGACCAGCAGCATCACGGCCGCTTCGTTGTAGGCCAGCCCCTTGGAGATCCGGTTGTTCTTCAGGATCCCGGACAGCTTGACCCAGGAACGCAGAAGCTGTTCCGCCTGTTCGGTTTCGGCCATGGCGCGTCCCTCCCGAAAAATAGTTTACAAAGTGAACGAATTGCATTATACTTGCTTTGGGAGAGAATGTCAAGGTGCGAAATGCCCTGCGGTTGACAGAAGAAAGACCGGGGATTATAATGAATCCACCAAGGAAATCCCTGCGATTGGAGATCACCATGAAAAGCTCTGCGATTGAAGGCCGCCTCACGGCCTGGCTCCCGAGAATTGTGTTTCTGCTGTGCCTGCTGCAGCCGGTGCTGGATGTGCTTTCCTTCTGGCTGGACGAGCTGGGGCTGTCCAACGCCCTGACCACGGTTCTGCGCTTTGCCATGCTGGCGGCAGTTGTGCTGCTGGGATTTGTGCTCTCCCGGCGGAAACGGTATTATTTCGCCCTGGCGGCTGTGTTGGCGCTGCTGGCAGCGGGCCATGTGGCAGCCTGCAGCCAATGGGGCTATGACGCGCCCCTGGCGGATCTGGCCAACACCCTGCGGATCTATCAGCTGCCCCTGATGACCGTGGCCTTCATCACCTTTGTGGAGCGGAACCGGGACTGCCTGGCGCAGCTGCGCCGTGGGTTTTTCTGGTGCCTGCTGCTCTGCGCCGCCGTGGAGGTGCTCAGCGTGGTGACGGGCACCAATCCCTACACCTATGAGAATAAATCCATCGGCATTCTGGGCTGGTTCTACTTTGCCAACTCCCAGAGCGCCATCTTGTCCATGCTGGTTCCTGTGGCCATCGCCTATGTGCTGGACAAGCGGCCGGGGCAGCTCTGGCCGCTGGTGGCCGTGACTGTGGTGGGGCTGGGCGTGCTGTATTTCCTGGCAACCCGGCTGGCCTATATGTCCATGGTGGCGGCCGGTCTGGGTCTGGCGGTGTGCCTGGTGATTCTGGGCAAAACCAGGGGCCTGGACTGGAAGAAGGCGGCGGCGGTGCTGCTGGCCTGCACCATTGTGGGTCTGGCGGGCTATCAGGCCTCGCCCATGTACCGCAATAACGTTCTGGTGGAACAGAACAAGGTGCTGAAGCAGCAGGACATTGATGAAAAGGTGGCTGCCGGTGAAGCGGACGCCCTGGCCCGGGGACTGGAGGGTCAGGCCCTGGCGGAGGCCCGGCTGGCGTCCGCCTATGAGGAATATCTGGCCGGCCCCACGGGAGAATTCGGCCTGAGCCGGACGGCGGCGCTGTTTGACTACTCCACCGATGCCGGCCGCATTGCCGACAACCGGTTGGAGCGGCTGGGCTTCTGCCGGCTGCTGCTGGAGGACTGCCCCGGATTGTCCTTCTGGTTCGGCCTGGAGCGGGAGGACATGAGCCACGACGGAATCACCTATGATGTGGAGAATGACTTCCATGGGATTTTCTATCTCTGCGGCGCCCTGGGCCTGGCTCTGATGCTCCTGTTTTTCGCCTGGTTCCTGGGACGGATTCTGCTGGCGCTGATCCGGGATTTCCGGGGAACCTTTACCCTGGAGGCTGCCGGCTGCGGCTTGGCCCTGTGCTGCGGCCTGGCCCACGCCTATTTTACCGCCGGTGTTCTCCGGCGTCCCAACGCAACATTCTATCTGGCGGCGCTGCTGGCTGTGGCCTATGGCCTGACCCGGCGGCCCGGCAAGCAACATGAGGTTGACGCATGAAAAATTCTGAAACAATCCGCAGCCGGCTGACAGCCGGGCTGCCCTGGTTCGTCCTGTTCCTGTTCCTGTTCCAGCCGGTGATGGACTGCATTTCCTTCTGGATCACCCAGAAGGCGTGGAGCAATGCCCCCACGCTGCTGCTGCGGTTCGGCGTTCTGGGGGTGACGGTGCTCCTGGGCTTTGTCCTGTCCCGCCGCAAGTGGATCTACTGGGCGGCTGCCGCCGTGTTCCTGGTCATCGGCGCCGGTCACATCTATGCGCTGTATGACTATGGCGCGCCCGCAAGCCTGGTGAGCGACCTGACCAACTATGTGCGGGTGCTCCAGATGCCTGCCACGGCCCTGTGCCTGATTACCTTCCTGCGGGAGAATGAGGACTGCTGGAAGGCCATGAAATGGGGCATGGCAGGGAGCCTGGCGATCATTCTGGTGGTGGAGGTGCTGGCATCCCTGACCGGCACGGAGCCCCATACCTATGTGGACGGCCGGGGATATCTGGGGTGGTTCAACAACACCAATTCCCAGAGCAGCATTCTGTGTATGCTGGTGCCGGTGGCCTCGGTGTGGATGTACGAGAGAAAGGGCATGAAAAGCCCCTGGTTCTGGCTGGCCCTGCTGGGCGGCATGGGGGCCATGTTCCTTATGGGAACCCGTCTGGGCCTGTTCAGCCTGGCTGCCACAGGCTTTGGACTGGCGTTGTCCCTGCTGCTCATCCGGCCCATCCGGTGGAAGCCGGCCCTGGCCTTTGCCTGCGCTGCCGTGGCGTTTTTGCTGCTGCTGCCCTGGTCGCCCATGTCGGTCCATCAGGACACCTACAGCTTTGTGCAGACCAACCGGCAGGCCATCATCGACGAACGTCTGGCGGCCTATGATCTGAAGCCTCTGGATGAGGAAGGCATTTCCGAAGAGGAGCTGGAGGCCCGGAAGGCCCTGTGGGTGGAAGCACTGTCCTACACCTACAATTATCACGCCCACGATTTTGTGCAGATCTTCGGCATGGAACGCACCATCGAGCACTACAACTATTCCAAGGACATCAATGTCATCACGGAGCAGCGGCCGAAAAAGCTGCTGTTTGGCCGGATGCTCATGGAGGACTCTCCGTTCTCCGCCCGCCTGTTCGGCGTGGAGCTGGCACGGTTTACCGTGGGTCAGAACAACTACGATGTGGAAAATGACCTCCACGGCATCTATTTCCTCTACGGCGCCGTGGGTCTGGGCGCCATGTGCCTGTTCCTGCTGTATTTTATCGGACTGATCGCCAAGGCGCTGATCCGGGATTTCCGGCGGTATTTCACCCTGGAAGCGGCGTCCTGGGGCGTGGCGTTGGTCTGCTGCTTGCTCCATGTCTACAATACCGCCGGCGTGCTGCGGCGGCCCAACGCGTCGTTCTATCTGGCGGCGGTGCTGGCGGCGGTGTATTATTTGGTGAAGCTTCAAAAAACCCCGAAAGAAACGAGGTAGCTTATGCGGTTCAGTATCATCGTTCCCGTGTACAATGTGGCGGACTTTCTGCAGGGATGCATCGATTCCATTCTGGCCAATGACTGCTCGGACTGCGAGCTGATTTTGGTGGACGACGGCTCCACCGACGGCCGCTGCCCGGCCATCTGCGATGAAAACGCCGCCCGGCATCCGGAATTGATTCGCGTCATCCATCAGGCCAACCAGGGCCTGGGCGGCGCACGGAATACCGGCCTGGAGGCTGCCCGGGGAGAGTACGTCTTTTTTGTGGACAGCGACGACACCATCGCGCCGGAAAGCCTGCAGGTTCTGCGGGAGGCCGTGGAGCGCACCCACGCCGAGATCTGCAGCTTCAACCTCCGCACCCACGACGGTCAGGGCAGCGGCGAAACGGTGGAGATCTCCCGGCAGTACGATACCCCCTTCACCCTGGCGGAGCATCCGGACTTCCTCCTGTCCCTTCCGGCAGCCTGGGCGCGGATCTGGAAGCGGGAGCTGTTCCTGCGCACCGGGATCCGCTATCCCAGCCGGGTGTGGTATGAGGATATCCGCACCTCCACCAAGCTGTTCGCCGTGGCGGATTCCATCGTGACCCTGCCCCAGACGCTCTATTTCTATCTGGCCCGGCCCGGCTCCATTATGCGCAGCAGCAACGTGGGCCGCAACCGGGAGATCCTGGAGGCCTTTGACGACGTGCTGGCCTGGTTCCGGGAGCATGGACTGTTTGAAACCTACCGGCAGGAGCTGTGCCGCCTGGCGGTGGATCACATTCTTCTGGCGGCCACGGTCCGGGTGGCGAGAATGGACCCCCATTCGGCGCT
Source organism: Oscillospiraceae bacterium (assembly GCA_016296235.1). Lineage (GTDB taxonomy): Bacteria > Bacillota > Clostridia > Oscillospirales > Oscillospiraceae > Avoscillospira. The sequence goes on along the minus strand of JAEDJR010000083.1, from coordinate 1,234 downwards.
GCTGGGTGAATTTGCCGGTTATATGGACGCCAATTTCCCGGACTACCGGAGGAATCCCTACCTGAAGCAGCTGCCCCGGAAGCATAAGCTGGTGCTGCGCCTGGTGGAGGGAAAGCACTTCAGCCTGCTTCGCCTGCTGTTCCGGCTGAAGGACGGCGATTGACTGGCTCCTCTGTTCGAAATTGCAGGATTTCATTTGGTTAAATCAACAAATATTTTGGATTTTCGGATTTTTCCTTGCTCCCGGTTGGAAAGTATGGTATAGTCAATCGGGTAAACAAGGATTGGATTACCCGGAGGGCCCACGGCCCTGCGGGTATTTTTCTGTGCAATGGAGGAAGCGGAATGCAGACAGATGTAGTCATTGTTGGAGCCGGCCCTGCCGGTATTTTTACGGCCCTGGAGATGCTGAAAAAGGGCAGCAGACAGAAAATCGTATTGGTGGAAAAGGGCCAGCCGGTGGAGAAGCGCCATTGCCCCAAGAGCAAGACAAAGAAATGCGTCAACTGCAAGCCCTATTGCCATATCACCACGGGCTTCTCCGGCGCCGGTGCGTTTTCTGACGGCAAGCTGTCCCTGAGCTATGAGGTGGGCGGCGACCTGCCCAGCCTGATCGGAGAGGATCTGGCCCAGGAGACCATCCACTACACGGACAAAATCTATCTGGAGTTCGGCGCGGACGAGCATGTGGAGGGCCTGGGCAATACGGAGGAGGTCAAGGAAATCCGCAAGCGGGCCATCCAGGCCGGCCTGAAGCTGGTGGATTGCCCCATCCGCCATCTGGGCACAGAAAAGGCCCAGGATCTCTATCTGGCCATTGAGAAGCATCTGCAGAACCATGGCGTGGAGATGATTTTCGGCTACCACTGCGACGACCTGATCCTGGAAGAGGACTGCTGCAAGGGCGTCCGCATCACCAACGGCAAGGACACCAAGGAGATTACCGCCAAGCATACGGTGATCGCCACGGGCCGCCGCGGCGCAGAGTGGCTGGAGCAGCTGTGCGCCAACTACTCCATTGCCCATCAGCCCGGCACCGTGGACATCGGCGTCCGGGTGGAGTGCCGCAACGAAGTCATGGAGAAGGTCAACGAGGTCCTTTACGAGTCCAAGCTCATCGGCTATCCCCGTCCCTTCAAGAACAAGGTGCGCACCTTCTGCCAGAACCCCGGCGGCTTCGTCAGCCAGGAGAACTACGACAACGACCTGGCGGTGGTCAACGGCCATTCCTATA
>JAEDJR010000082.1 GCA_016296235.1 Oscillospiraceae bacterium | reverse complement strand
CAGACGCTGGCCGATGGTACCGTAGCCAGCCACGCCTACTCTGATTTTTGCCATATTACATTCCTCCGTTTTCATGAAAGTTAGTCTCTGAAAGCGCAAACGTTTCCTATATCAAGATTGTAGCATCCCATCACTTTACTGTCAATTATGCCTGAATGATTTTGGATAATTTCTGCGAAATTGCCAAAATAGACAGAAGAAATATAAAACAGTTGACAAATATCCTGGATTGAGATATATTCATTTCGGAAACATTTGCGATAAATTTTCATAAAAACGACTCGGAGCGGCAGTTCTTTTCGTAGACAGCCTGCTGTTCCGGATGAAGGAGGCCTTTGCGGTGTACCGGATCGAAACCCATCTTCATACCAGCCACATCAGCAAATGCGGTTGGCTGACGGCTGAGGAGTTGATCGCCGGCTATAAGGCGGCGGGCTATGACGCCATTGTTGTGACGGACCACTATAATCGTACGACCTTTGAATACCTGAATCTTGATACCCGCGGCCCCGGCGACAAGGTCGGCCCTTTCCTGGAGGGATATCGCCGTTTGGCTGAACTGGGCGAAAGGGAAGGCATCCGCGTTTTCAAGGGCGCCGAGGTCCGCTTTGATGAGTGCGAAAACGACTATCTGCTCTATGGTTTTTCCGACTGCCTGCTGGAGGAACCGGAAGATATTTTCCGCATGAGCATTACGGAATTTGCGCCCATAGCCCGGGGCCAGGGTGCTGTTCTGGTGCAGGCCCATCCCTACCGGAAGAAATGCACGCCTGCCATCGCCTGCTATCTGGACGGCCTGGAGGTGTGCAACCGGAACCCCCGGCATGAGAATCACAACGACTTGGCAAAAGCCTACGCAGAGCAGTTCGGACTGCTGGGCCTGGCTGGGTCAGACTGTCACAGAGCGGAGGATATGGCGGTTTCAGGCATTCTGACCGCAGAGCTGCCCGGAGATTCCTTCTCCATGGCGCGGCTGATTCGTTCCAGACGGTATCAGCTGATTGAAGAATAAAAAAATTCTCAGCAAAGCAGAACGCTTTGCTGAGAATTTTTTTCACGCATTACAGCCGGACTTCGACCCAGTCCTCCGGAGGATATTCAACGACAACACAGTCGTTCTGATAGGTGCGCTCCGGCAGAACAATGAGCACATGGGCCACATCCAGATGAACGGGCAGTGCGGCCAGATGCCAAACGCCGGGATTCAGGCGAACCGCAGTCCCCTTGGGCACCAGGAACGCCTGGGTCAGCTCCGGGACGGGATCCTTGGAGGCAGGCGCCACATGAAGCACCACATCGTCATCCATAGGGATAACGCCCTCGCAGGTGTAGTTGTGATATTCCGCCGTGGTGACCACCATCTTCTCCGGCTTTCGGATTACCAGGGGAGAGAAAGTGATGGGAAGCTGACCGTTGACGGGAAAGCGGCACTTGTCGGGATAGAAATCGCCCAGGCTGAAGCCGCCGGGCTCCAAAACCTTGGTAAAGGCGCCGAAGGGCTGGAAATTCTCCACAGTAATGGGAACGGCTTGTATGGTTCTCATAGCGGTCCTCCTTTGTATGATGATAGTATTATTATAATTCCTGGCGGCTTCCTTTGCAACGATGAAATGTAAATAGATATTCATAAAAATAGATATTGACAAATAGAATTATATATGTATAATTAAAAACAAGGAGGCGATAAGATGAATGTATATTTAGAAAACCGCGTACAGCAATGCAAGGAAAAGGAAGCTGCGCTTCTGGCCGATGGCCGGGGAGACGAGGCGGTGTTTGAAAAGATTCGGGCCAATATCTTCGGAATTTTTCTTACAGTGTGGAACACCGGCAGGGGAGAGGCCTTTTTCCGGGAAAAGCTGGAACAGATTCCTCTGGCCTGGCAGGCATCTCTGGAAAAAGCCCGGGCCCATCATGATGAAGAGACCGTATGCCTGGAAACCGTGAAACTGGAGGCTGTACGGGAGATTTTGGCACAGCTGGAGGTGAGAGCATGACGGAAACGGAAGCCATCGCCCTGTTCAAATGCCTGGCGGACAAATCGCGGCTGCAGATTCTCAAATCCCTGGCCCGGGAGGATCTGTATGTGGAGCTGCTGGCAGAGCGCCTGGGTCTGACAGCCCCCACCATCTCGTTCCATCTGAAGAAGCTTTCGGACGCCGGCGCCGTTCGATCCTATAAAAGCCAGTATTATACCATGTATACCCTGTGCCGGGAAATCTTCGAGACGAATATCCTGGACATTCTGGGAGCGGAATCCGATGAGGCCCAGCTGCAGGCCCAACGGGAGGAGCGGTACCGTCAGAGAGTGCTGCAGTCCTTCTTTGAGTATGGAAAGCTGAAGTCTATCCCGGCCCAGCGGAAAAAAGAGCGGATTATCCTGGAGGAGCTGGTCAAGTCCTTCGAGCCGGACCGAATCTATACCGAGCGGGAAGTCAATCTGATTCTTTCGGATTTCTATGACGACTTCTGCACCCTGCGCCGGGACATGATTTCGGAAAAGCTCATGGCCCGGGATCAGAGCGGCTATTGGCGCTGCGGGGACGCCGGCTGAACAAAAAGGAAAGGAAAGCTCAGTGCGAGCTTTCCTTTTTGCTTTGATTGTGAGTCAGAACTCTTTCTTCTCCATGATATGCAAGCTGACCAGATAGGAGACGGCAAATGCTGCCAGGCAGATCGCGGCAAGGACAACTGCAACGGTACAATCACGCATGTTGGCGGCCATGGCAGGGAGCTGCAGTGTATCGGGCAGCAGCTTCATCCCGAAAAATCCAAGGGCCCAACCGCCGCCGCCGATGAGCATAATGGCAATACGGCTTTTCTCTGCACCGTATTTCAGCTGCAGCGGAAGCATGAAGGCGATAATCAAGCCAAGAACCGGGATAAAGGCGATGGTTTCCAGCAAATCAGAAGGGGCAAATGCGTTTCCCTTCACCAGGCTGCAGCCAATGAAAATAGCCACCGAAATAATCCATCCGGCCAGTCCGCCCAGCAGGCAGAACAGGTATTTCCCATTTACATAGGTTTTCTTTGTAATCGGAAGCGTCAGCAAAAAGGGGTATCCGTTGTCGAACTCATCATAGGAGATGGTACCGATGGTGAGAATGGCACACAGCATCGTCAGATAGCCGATTACAAACGACCCATCGGTGGAGAAGCCCATCAGCACAGCGATGCCCACCAGAACCACCAGTACCCGGCTCCGCTGCAGCAGCAGGCACAAATCCTTCTGCATCAATCCACGCATCTTATTTTCCTCCAGTCATCAACAGGATCAGGTCATCGATCCCACAGTTTTCGATCACCATGCCGGGATAGTTTTCCAGATAGAATCTCTTCTGGTTGGTCAGGCAGCAGTAGCCAAAGGCTTCCGGCTTGTATCGCAGGATCGTTTTCCGATCCAGCGTTTGAAACGTTTTCTCGTCCATCTTCAGAACCCCATAGTCGGAGAGGATCACGTCGGTGTCCTCGTGGAGCAGGATCTTTCCCTGATGGATCAGATAGATGTCATCGCACAGGCCCTCCAGATCCGCGGCAATATGGGAGGTTATCAGAACGGAACGATCCTCCTTTTTTGCCAGATAGGTACGGATGATATCCAGAATATCGTTTCTGGCCTCCACATCCATGCCTGCGGTGGGTTCGTCCATAATCAGAAGCTTTGCTTCGTGGCTCATGGCGACCAATACGCGCAGCTTTGCTTTCATGCCGGTGGAGAATTTTTGGATCTGTTTGTTCTCCGGAAGACCGTATCTCCTGCACGCCTCTAAAAACGCGCGTCTGTCAAAATGCCCGTACATTTTCTCCAGTATCTTGGCGCAGTCTCCCGGAGTCAGGTACTGGCTGAACCCCGAATCGGACAGAGCAACGCCCAACTGCTGCTTATCCTCCGGCGACAGCGCCTGCGCATCCTTTCCAAACACCGTGACACTGCCTCCATCCGGACGGATCAGTCCGAGAATGGATTTGATGACGGTGCTCTTTCCAGCGCCGTTTTTACCGATCAGACCGGTAATCCTGCCGTCAGGAATGTCCAGCGTGACATGCAGGGAGAAGCTCCCATAGTTTTTTGTCAGGTTCCGTACAGATACCATAGCCTATTCCTCCAATAAAATCTCAAGAATCTGCCGGATTTCTCCGGCTTCCATTCCCACAGCCCGGGCTTTTTCCAGCGCCTTGGCAAAATCCTCCTCTACGGCTTTTCGCCTTGCCTCCATGGCCAGGGCACGGTTGGTCGGCGCGACATAGGTTCCTTTTCCGTGAACCGTCACAACAAAACCGTCTTCCTCCAGCTTGTCGTAGGCTTTTTTCACGGTAAGCGCGCTGATTTTCAGCGTCCCGGAAAGTGTTCGCACGGAGGGCAATGCCTCCGACTCCTGCAGTTTTCCGGTAATGATCTGGTTTTTGATCTGGTCGGCCAACTGCTCGTAGATCGGTATCATGGAAGCGTTATTCAGAATAATTTGCATCTTGTCACCTCAATCCTGTAAACAGTATATAACAGTTTACGCCTGTTGTCAACTGTTATATTCTGTTTATCATAAAAATATCATGTGAATCCGGCATTGTCATTGCGAGGCCACAGCGGGGCCGCGGAAGTCCGTATCCTCTGCGGGATGTCGCATCATAACAACGTAGGGCGGGGGCTTGCCCCCGCCGCAGCGGGGCGAGAAGACGATCACAGACAGAAAAAGCGTGCCGAACGGGTGTTCGACACGCTTTGTTGGATATGCTTGATTACACAATGCGCCGGGCGCCGATGTAGCGGGGAGCGTAGTATTCGTGATCCAGGCTGGTGATCTTGACACCGCCGTTGGCCGCGTGGATAAACAGGTTGTCGCCGATGTAGATGCCCACATGGGAGGCCGCGGCAGTGGTGGCGTATGTATTGGTGAAGAACACCAGATCGCCGGGCTGCAGGTTGGTCACCTCGGTGCCGCAGGTCAGCTGCTGGGCGGCAGTGCGCTTGATGGAGTAGCCCAGCTGCTTGTACACATACTGGGTAAAGCCGGAGCAGTCAAAGCCCTTGGGGGAAGTGCCGCCCCAGACGTAGGGGACACCCATGAATTCCTTGGCCTTGGCAACAATCTTCTGACCCTCGGACTGCACCACGGGAGCTTCGCCGACCACGGTCTGGGAGTTGTACTTGGGAGCCTCGGTCAGGGCCAGCAGATCGGAACGAATGTAACCGGTCTGGCCTTCGTACTGGACTTTGTACCAGCCGCAGTTGAAGCCGATGATGTAGGCGGTTTCGCCTTCCTTCAGGGTAGCCAGCAGATCGCTGTCCACGCCGGGGCCGCTGCGCAGGTTTACGGAGCCGCTTTCCACAACGCCATAACCCAGCTCCACGTTTTCCCGTTCCTTGAAGGTGATATAATCCTTGGACATGTAACCGATGATCAGATTGTAGTCCACCAGATACCAGCCGTCCACTTCGCGGATGACAACCACATTGTCGCCCACGGAGGCGTTGGCGAGAATTTCCGCATCGGTGTTGGGCTTGGCCCGCAGCCGAAGGCCGCTGCCTTCCACAATGCCGATGCCGGATTTCAGTTCAATGGCGGAAGCGCCCACAACCATGGACGCCAGAATGGCGACGGCCAGAACAGCCGTAAGCAGTCTCTTTGTCAGTCTCATCATGTGTACCTCCGTGTCTTTCCAAAAGGGGCTTATTTAGAAGCCAGTGCCCGTTCCAGCCATACACAGCCAACATCCAACGCTGTGTAGAAGCCGTCTTTTTCGCTTTTCTTGACCACCCGATCCCGCGCGCGGAGATTGGGGTCCGTGAGCTGCAGCTGGACGGAAACCTTGGTTGCCAGATCCAGATCATGCTCTTTCTTGGTCTCCAGAACCTGGAGCATCACAATGTATTTGTCGGCCATGGAGCCGTAGTAAATCAGGTTGTCCTTTCTCATCAAGGGACGGCCCTTATAGGTGAGTGTATCAGCCATTGAGAACCTCCTGTAAAGAATGTAACCAAATTGTAACACATTGTTTTTCAAATGTCAACGGATGATTGACATAATCCGAAAATAAATTTCAAATTGTTACAATTGGTCCAAATGCTGGGAAAAAAGAGGATGTTGTGGTTTGGAAAGACAGGGGTACAACATAGGGTAGACAATACATGGGAGAGGGCTGGGCGCAGCCCTCTCCCATGTATGTCAGGCGGTTTCAGTCGAACAGGTAGTGCCGGACCAGCTCCTGGAGAAGCTCATCCCGGTCCAGCTTACAGATGAGGCTTCTGGCGTTGTTGTAATTGGTGATGTAGGTCGGATCCTCGGAAAGCAGATAGCCGACGATCTGATTGATGGGATTGTATCCCTTTTCGCTGAGAGAACGATACACAGCGGACAGAATGGCCTTCATCTCTTCCTTGGTGTCATCCGGAACCCGGAACTTAATGGTATTATCCTCCATACGGTCTACCTCCTTACCTCAGGATACCATATATAGTTATCTTACTGCATTTTCTCCATCTTGTAAAGAGGAAAATTCGCCGAGGATCAGGTCCTGGGCCATGGGGAGGGTTTCAATCCAGGCGCAGAATTCCCGCCATTCCGGCAGGCGGTGGGTGCGCCGCTGGGCATAGATGGTCTTGAGCTGGCGGTAGTTGGTGGTCATACCGGCGGTGAGACGGAAGCCGCAGGGGTTGCTCATAAGCACCCGCAGGTAATCCTCCGGATCCTTTGTCTCGTTGTAGCGGGCCACCAGCTCCTTGACGATGGCGATGGAACGGGGGTCGGTGTGCTCGTCGTACTGCTGGTCCAGGTCAAACTGGGCGATGCGGTGCATGGTGGACTGGCTGGAGACAAAGTCCAGGAAGTGGTACCGCTCCGCTTCGGTCCAGGCCTTGACGGTGTAGGTCAGATCGAACTGCACCAGCACACCGTTGAGCCAGTTGTCGTGGCCGGTGCCCTTTTCGCAGCCGGCCAGGGCCAGAATGCCCTTGGTCACCTGGCTGGTGAGCTTGGAAATGTCCGTGGACATGGGATACTTGGCGCGGATGATGCTCTCATCCAGGCCGTAGACTTTGGTATTGGTAATTCTACCAAAATCCGGGACAGAATATTCACTCATATGCGCACCTCAGCGGATCTGCACGCCCAGGTCGTGCTCCAGTTTGTCGAGAATCTTGCTGACCACGCCCACGGAATCCTCGTCGGTGAGGGTACGGTCGTCGGCCCGCAGCTCCAGGGAGAAGGCCATGGACTTCTTGCCCTCGGGCACGCCCTTACCGCGATAGATGTCGAAGAGGCTGATCTTCCGCAGCAGCTTGCCGCCGGCGGCGGTGATGCACTGCTCCACCTGGGCCACGGTCTGGCTTTCGTCGCAGACCAGAGCCAGGTCGCGGGTGACGGCGGGATACTTGGGCAGGGGCGTGTAGGTGGGCTCCGGCAGCTGCAATTCAAAGAGCTTGGAGAAGTTGAGCTCCGCACAGTAGACCTCGGCGTCGATGCCGTAGTTCTGGCAGACCAGGGGATGAACCTGGCCCATGAAGCCGATTTCCACACCGTCCACACTGACGCGGGCGCAGCGGCCGGGATGGTAGGAGGGATTGTCGGAGACGGCGGTATAGCCGGCGGGTTTGATCCGCAGACCGGACAAAATGGCCTCCACTTCGCCCTTCAGGGTGAAGAAGGATTCACCGGCGCCGTAGGTACCCAGCAGCAGCATCTTGGGCTCCTCGGGCAGGGACTGGCCCTCCACAGGCAGATAGATTTTGGCCAGCTCGTAGAGCTTCACGGCCTTGTTGTGGTAGGCGTTGTTGCGGCCGAGAATTTCCAGCATGGAGGGCAGCGCGATGGTGCGCATGATGGAAGTGTCCTCGCCCAGAGGATTCTGGATCCGCATGGCACTGCGCAGGGGAGAGTCCGACGGCAGGCGGATCTGGTCAAAGACCGCAGGGGAGACGAAGGAGTAGGTGATGATCTCACTGTAGCCCAGGGCGCGGCACAGCTCGCCGGCCTTGGTTTCCGTCTGCATGAAGGGGGTGTAGCCGCCCTGGGTGGAGGTCTTGAAGGCCGTGGTGGGGATCTCGTTGTAGCCGTAGCTGCGGCCCACTTCCTCGGCGATGTCGGCCATGAGGTTCAGGTCGGGACGGAAGGAGGGAACCAGAATGGTGTCGCCCTCCACGGGAATCTCCAGATTGGCCAGATACTGCACCATCTGCTCCCGGGAAATGTCGGTGCCCAGCAGGCGGTTGATCTTCTCCGGCTCCAGGGTCAGGGTCCTGGGCTGGGGCACATAGTTGATGACGTCAATGATGCCGTCCAGCACGTCGCCGGCGTTCAGCAGCTCCACCAGCTCGCAGGCCCGCTGCACGGCAGGAACTGTGAGCATGGGATCCAGGCCCTTCTCAAACTTGCCGGAGGCCTCGGTCCGCATACCCAGAGCCAGGGCGGTCTGGCGGATGG
>JAEDJR010000081.1 GCA_016296235.1 Oscillospiraceae bacterium | reverse complement strand
CTTATTCCGCGTGGGGCAGGTTCCAGCGGTACTTGGTGGCCAGCATGCGGATGGTAAAGACCAGGCCGATGGTGACGGGGGTGGCGATGAGGTCGCTGACATGGAGGCGGTAGAGAAGCAGATAGACCACCGCACCGGCCAGCACCGCCGCGGCGTAAACGTGCTTGTGGAGCACGCCGGGCATGCGCTGGACGAACAGATCCCGCAGCAGACCGCCGCCGATGCCGGTCATGAGGCTGAGAAACACCAGCAGAAAGCCGTTGCTGCCATAGCCGCTGTTGATTCCGGCCTGCATACCCACCACGGTGAAGGCACCCAGGCCGATGGCGTCAAAGATGTTGGCCAGGGACTCAATCCGGGCCTCCTGCCGGTGATACTGCTTCCGGGAAAACCGGGCAATCAGGAACAGCAGCAGGGAGGTGGAGGCCGCCACCAGCGCGTAGTGGGGACTCTGGAACATGACCGGCGGAATCCGGCCGATGATCAGATCCCGGAACAGGCCGCCGCCCAGGGCTGTGGTGAGCCCCAGAGTCAGGACGCCGAAGAGATCCAGGCGGTACCGCAGGGCCGTCATGGCGCCGGAAAGAGCAAAGGCCACGCAGCCGATCATATCGGATGTGGCAAAGAGAATCTCGGAAAAACTCATAGCAGCGCCTCCCAGCGGCTTTCACCGAAGATCTCCAGCCCGTGCGATTCCAGCCATTGGGCCGCCACGCCGCTGCCCGGGATCAGCGTCCCGGAGAAGCTGCCGTCGTAGATCTCTCCGTGGCCGCAGCTGGGGCTGCGTTCCTTGAGCAGGGCCTTTTTGCAGCCGAAACGCCGGGCCAGACGCAGAACCTCTTCCGCACCTCGCCGGTATTCCGCCGTGACATCCCGGCCCTCCCGGGTCAGCACCCGCTCTCCGATTCGCTCCGCCGGAGGCCGGGGCGTCGGCAGGCCGCCCAGCTGCTCCGGGCAGATGGGAATCAGCTGGTAGCGGGCCTGAAGCCGTTCCAGACCCGGCACGGCCTTGCTCTGACCGTCGTACCGGCAGGAAACCCCCAGCAGACAGGCCGAGATGAGCAGCGGCTCCTTTCCACGGAAAACCTGTTCCGCGTTCCACGGCAGTCCGTTCAGCACGGCGTCCGTCAGCACGTCCCCGTCATAGACCAGCTTCAGGGAGAAGAAGGGCGCGTCCTCGTCCAGCAGGCGCAGGAAAATCCTGTCGCCCTCCCACATGGGCAGCTCCAGCAGCCGTTTCTTGTCCAGCCATTCCAGATTGCCCTCGTCGCAGTCCTTCAATTGGCCCGTGAAGCCGTCGGCGGTGAACAGGTGCATATACTCCCTCTGGTCTCCGGAGACAAAGGTCACAATGCCCCGGTAGCGCCAGCGGGTCAGGGTCAGGCCCGTTTCCTCCCGGACCTCCCGCAGCAGACAGTCCTCCGGGCTTTCCAGGGGTTCAAACTTGCCGCCGACGCCGATCCACTTGTCATGGTTGAGATCATTCTGTTTCTTGACCCGATGGAGCATCAGATACTGCCCATCGCGCTCGATATAGCAAAGAGTGGTGTTTATCATTCCGTATTCCTCCAAATATTGGTGCCATTGTAGCATGCCTGCGGGAGAAAGACAATCCTGTAAAAATCTAACAAATTCAGGCGATAATTCTTGTCAGAGTTGTTGGTTGCCGGTTTCGATGACCTATGTTAGAATACTGTTGTATTATAGCCTACCTATGGTACTCCACTGAATACCCTGGGTGGTGAAAAAAAGGAGGATAAACCATTTCCGCCTGACTAGCGGTGCGGCAGTGTGGAGACCTGTCGTAACGCGGCGCCCGGCAATGTCCGGGGCCGTGACGTCACAGCTTGCGGAGGCACTGTGATGATAGTCGATGCACATGGCAAAAGTAATCCTGAAGAACGTCAAGAAGATCTATCCCTTTGTCAGCGGCGAAGAAAAGAAGAGCAAGAAGCAAAAGAAGGACGATGCTCCCGAGAAGCCCAAGGCTAATCTGCAGATTACCGATAAGGGCGTCGTGGCTGTCCAGGAGTTCAACCTGGAGATCGCCGATAAGGAATTCATCGTTCTGGTCGGCCCCTCCGGCTGCGGCAAGTCCACCACCCTGCGTATGGTTGCCGGCCTGGAAGAGATCTCCGAAGGCGAACTGTGGATCGGCGACAAGCTGATGAACGATGTGGCTCCCAAGGACCGCGACATCGCCATGGTTTTCCAGAACTACGCTCTGTATCCCCACATGACCGTCTATGACAACATGGCCTTCTCCCTGAAGCTGAAGAAGACCCCCAAGGATGAGATCGACCGCAAGGTTCGCGAGGCTGCCGAGATCCTGGATATCACCCAGTATCTGAACCGGAAGCCCAAGGCCCTGTCCGGCGGCCAGCGTCAGCGTGTCGCCATCGGCCGCGCCATCGTCCGCGATCCCCAGGTGTTCCTCATGGACGAGCCTCTGTCCAACCTGGACGCCAAGCTCCGTAACCAGATGCGTGCGGAGATCATCAAGCTGCGCCAGAAGATCAACACCACCTTTATCTATGTTACCCATGACCAGACCGAGGCCATGACCCTGGGCGACCGCATCGTCATCATGCGTGACGGCTTCATCCAGCAGATCGGCACCCCCCAGGAAGTCTTCGATCATCCCTCCAACCTGTTCGTGGCCGGCTTCATCGGCACGCCTCAGATGAACTTCTTCGACGGCCGTCTGGAGAAGGACGCCAGCGGTTACTATGTCACCGTCTGCGGCACCCGCATCGAGCTGCCCGCCGACAAGCAGGCTGCCCTGAAGGCCGCCGCTGCTGAGCCTCAGGACATCATCCTGGGCATCCGTCCCGACCACATCGTGCTGTGCGACGACAACGACAAGGCTGCCATCGCCGCCACCGTGGACGTGACCGAGCTCATGGGCTCCACCATCCACATGCACGTCAACATCGGCGGCAAGGACGCCATCGTGATCCTGCCCACCATCGACCTGAGCTCCGAGCAGAAGAACGGCTTCGGCTACGGCGCCAAGATCAGCATCACCTTCGGCGGCAATGTGGTTCACATGTTCAGCAAGGAAACCGAGAAGAACCTCATCTAATCAAAAAACAGCATGGTGTTCTGCAGCTGCAGAACACCATGTTTTTTTTCTTATGCAGGAAGTCCTCGTCCCCCCTCCACAGGGGGGTGGCCTGTGAAACAGGCCGGGGGGTTGCTGCAAGCTTGCTGTTGTGCCGTTTTACGGTAGAATTGCTTGCCGGTCAAACCCCCAGCTTCGCTTCGCTCAGCAGCCCCCTGGAGAGGGGGCACGAGGGCACGGGGCTGGTTTATTTGTAAACCTCATCCTTCAGGATGCCGATATAGGGCAGGTTGCGGTAGTTGTTGGCGTAGTCCAGGCCATAGCCCACCACGAAGTGATCCGGGCACTGGAAGCCCACATAGTCAGGGGTCAGGTCCGGCTCGTGCCGGGCTTTTTTGTCCAGCAGGGCGATGGTTTTCACGCTTTTGGGGCCGCGGGTGGAGAACAGGGCCTTCAGGTGCTTCAGGGTCAGGCCGGAATCGATGATGTCGTCCACAATGATTACGTCCCGGCCCGTGATGTCCACGTCGATGTCCTTGGTCAGCTTCACCACGCCGGAGGACTTGCTGGACACGCCGTAGCTGGAGACGGTGATGAAGTCCATGTCGATGTTGCAGTCCATCTCCCGGCAGAGATCCGTGAAGAAGATGGACGCGCCCTTGAGCACGCAGACCATCACCGGCCGGGAACCGGCGTAGTCCCGGGTCAGGGTCTCGCCCAGGGTCTCCACCATGGCCGCAATCTGCTTTTCGGAATAGAGGATGGATTCAATATCGTTTTCCTTGGTTGTAATGCGCATGGGAACACTCCTTTTTTCATTCTACGCTTTATGATACCAGAAGAATCGACCCTTTACAATGGAAAAAATGGAGAAAACAGAGGAAATCCGGCCGTCAGCTCGCCATTGCCATTTTCCGCCGGTTGTGCTATGATGATAAAACAAAAACAATCTTTCAATGGAGAACGACTATGTACGAACTGATTACGCAGGACACCCTGCAGGAATATGAAGCCTTTGTCCAGTCCCACCCCAAGGGGAATTTTGCCCAGAGCTATCTGTGGGGCAAGCAGAAGCCCATGTGGCTGTGGAAGGCCATCGCCGTCCGGGGAGACGACGGCAGGCTCAAGGGCACCATGGCGGTGATGATCCGGAAAATGCCCCTGGTGGGCCGCACCCTGATGTACGCTTGCCGCGGCCCGGTCTGCGACCTGGACGACCGGGAGACCTTCGCTCAGCTGCTGGAGGGCGCCAGGGCCCTGGCCAAAACGCACAAATCCTATGTCATCAAAATCGATCCCGACGTGCCCTCGTCCAACACGTCCTTTGCCGAAATGCTCCGCAGCTTTGGGTTTCAGAGCAAGGAGGGCGGCAAGAATTTCGAGGCCATCCAGCCCCGGTATGTGTTCCGCCTGAACGTGGAGGGCAAGACCGAGGAGGAGGTTCAGGCGGGCTTCCATCAGAAGTGGCGCTACAACATCCGCGTGGCCCAGAAAAAGGGCGTGGAGGTGAAGATCTGCGGCAAGGAGATGGTGCCGGCCTTTGCCGACCTGATGCTGACCACCGGCGTCCGGGACGGCTTCGTCACCCGCCAGCCGGAGTACTTCGCCGCCATGCTGGACAACCTGGGAGAGCACTGCCGGCTGTACATGGCCTTCCATGAGGGCCAGCCCATCGCCGGCACCCTGGCCATCCACTACGGCGACAAGGTCTGGTACCTCTACGGCGCCAGCTCCAACGAGCACCGCAACCTCATGCCCAACTATCTGCTCCAGTGGAATATGATCCAGTGGGCCATTGAAACCGGCTGCCGGGTCTATGACTTCCGGGGCGTGTCCGGCGACGTCAGCGAGGACAACCCCCTCTACGGTCTCTACCGGTTCAAAAAGGGCTTCGGCGGCGATTTCACCGAATTCGTGGGCGAGATGGACCTGGTGCTCAACAAGCCGGTGTACCTGTTCACGGAAAAGGCCACCAGCCTGTTCAAGGACCTGCGCAAGGCGGTGTATCTCATCAAAAACCGGGACAAAAAATAAGCGTTTCAACGCCGTAGGGCGGCCAGACCCCTGGCCGCCGTGCAGGCATTGCCGGTCAGGAAGGATGTTATGATATGGAGTATCCCCAAAGAAAACATCCGAGACTGAAAGAATATGATTACAGCCAGAATGGTGCTTATTTCATCACAATCTGCACCAAAAACAGAGAAAAATTGCTGGGACGCATTACGGCTGACCCGAACAATCCGAAATATACAGAACAGGGCATGGAGCAAGTCCAATTATCGGAGATTGGGCAGATATGCCGGGAATTGCTGGAGAATATCCCGAGTGTGTATCAAGGCGTATGTTTAGACTGCTATATCATCATGCCGGATCACATTCACCTGCTGCTTCAGCTGGACGACAGTGCCTGCACCGGCGGCCAGGGGTCTGGCCGCCCTACGGTTCCGGGGATTCTGCATGGGTTCAAGCGGCTGTCTTCCCGGCGGGCAGGGTTTGCGATCTGGCAGAAATCTTTCTTTGAGCATGTGATCCGGAATGAAGTCGATCTGGCGGATACCAGGAACTATATTTTGGGAAACCCGATGAAATGGGCAATGACCAAACCAGAAAGCAGGTGAGACCATGAAAACCTATATCGTGGAAACAGACGCCATCCGGCACAATCTGGATGTGCTGCTGAAAAAGGCGGGCAAGACGCCGCTCTGGGCGGTGCTCAAGGGAAACGGCTACGGTCTGGGTGTGGCGCCCATGGCGGCGCTGTGCTGGGAAAAGGGCGTGCGCCGGTTTGCCGTGACGGAGCTGGACGAGGCGCAGATCATCCGGGAACAGTACAAGGACGCGCAGATTCTGATGCTGCGGCCTACGGCCGATCAGGCGGAGCTGAACCGGCTGCTGGATCTGGATGTCATTGCCACCATCGGCTCGTCGGAGGACGCCGCGGCCCTCAGCTCTCTGGCGGCCCAGCGGGAGCTGGTGGCGGAGGCCCATGTGAAAATCGACACCGGCATGGGCCGCTACGGCTTCCTGCCGGAAGAGCTGGAAAAAATCCTCTCCGTCTACCGCTACAACGACCACATCGCCGTGTCGGGCATCTATACCCATTTCCACACGGCCTTCGGCAAGGCCAAGCACACCTTTGCCCAGGCGGACGCCTTACGGCAGGTGATCCGGGCCATTACCGACGCCGGGATTGAGCCGGGGGCGGCCCATTGCTGCAACTCCACCGCGTTCCTGCGCTGGCCGGAGCTGAAGATGGACGGCGTCCGGGTCGGCTCCGCCCTGCTGGGCCGGGTGCCCGTGCGGGCCGGCCTGCGCCGGGTTGGCTGGTGCGAAGCCACCGTGGAACAGCTGCGCTGGCTCCCGGCCGGCCACACCACGGGCTACGGCGCCGCGTGGCGGGCAAAAAAACCCACCCAGGTGGCGGTGCTCCCCGTGGGATGGTACCACGGCTTCACCAACGAATACGGCCGCGATATTTTCCGCGTCCGGGACTGCCTGCGCAGCGCCCTGGGCGCCCTGAAGGCCATCCTATTCAAAAAGAAAATCACCGTGTCCATCAATGGGAAAAAGTGCGCGGTGCTGGGCCATGTGGGCATGCTCCACACGGTCTGCGATGTCACGAAGGTCCCCTGCAAGCCGGGAGACAAGGCAATCCTGGAAATCAGCCCCCTGCAGGTCCGGGGCATGGAGATCCAATACCGGTAGATCCTATTCGTAAGCATGTGCAGGTTTGACAGGGTTCCGCCCCGACAAGGCCGGATCAACACAATACCGTAGGGCGGGGGCTTGCCCCCGCCGGAGGTTCCGGTGCCTGCACGCGGGCGGCTGATAGCCGCCCCTACACGCTATGCGGATTGAACCCGATTATCCGCAATTCCGTTTATGGGTTTTGCACAGCAATCCACAGGTTTCCCACAGGTTCCTTTGTCATTGAAATGTAACGGTTGTAATCCCTTGCAATGAAATGTTTACATATCGTTCCAAAAATATCTATTGAGAAAGCGGCCTGCGGGCGGTATAATAGAATCACCATAAGGAAAGGAGTCGAGGAACAATGGAACAATATGGCTGGATCCTCTGGGCCGTGCTGATGGTCGTGTTTGCCATTGCCGAAGCAGCCACGGTGAACCTGGTGTCCATCTGGTTTGTGGGCGGCGCGCTGGTGGCGCTGATCGTACAGCTGTTGGGCGGCAATATCTGGCTGCAGCTGAGCCTGTTCCTGGTGACGGCGGGTGCGCTGCTGGCGTGTCTGCGTCCCTTTGTCCGCCGGTATGTGGCCCCCAGACACACAGCCACCAATGCGGACATGGTGCTGGGCCGCGAGGCGTTTGTGACGGAAACCGTGGATAACCTCCATGGCACCGGCGCATTGAAGCTGGACGGCAAAGTCTGGACTGCCCGCAGCACCACAGACGCCGTCCTGCCCGAGGGAACGTTGGTCAAGGTCGTCAAACTGGAGGGCGTGAAGCTCTATGTGGAGCCCGTCCGTGTAGCTGCCGGCGTGTAACCGGCAAGAGAAAGGAGAATGTTTGTGGGACCCGTTATAGCAATCATCGTTGTTGTTGTGCTGCTGCTGATTCTGATTATCCGCAACATCCATGTGGTGCAGCAGTCCAAGGCCTATGTCATCGAGCGCCTGGGCGCCTTCTCCGCCGTCTGGGAGGTGGGCATCCACTTCAAGATGCCGTTCATTGAAAAGGTTGCCAAGAAGGTCAGCCTGAAGGAACAGGTGCTGGACTATCCGCCCCAGCCCGTTATCACCAAGGATAACGTCACCATGCAGATCGACACCGTGGTCTACTTCCAGATCACGGACCCCAAGCTCTATACCTACGGCGTGGAGTATCCCATGGTCGCCATGGAGACCCTCACCGCCACCACCCTGCGCAACATCATCGGCGACCTGGAGCTGGACCAGACCCTGACCAGCCGCGATGTCATCAACACCAAGATGCGGGCCATCCTGGACGAGGTCACGGATCCCTGGGGCATCAAGGTCAACCGCGTGGAGCTGAAGAACATACTGCCGCCCGCCGACATCCAGAACTCCATGGAGAAGCAGATGAAGGCCGAGCGTGACCGCCGGCAGGCCATCCTGCAGGCCGAGGGCACCAAGCACTCCGCCATTCTGGTGGCCGAAGGCGAGAAGGAAGCCGCCATTCTGCGGGCCGACGCCGAGAAGCAGGCTGCCATCCTCAAGGCCCAGGGCGAAGCCGAAGCCATCCTGGCCGTCCAGAAGGCCATGGCCGACTCGGTGAAGCTGTTGAACGAGGCCTGCCCCAACGATCAGGTCATCAAGCTCAAGGCGCTGGAGACCATGCAGAAGGTGGCCGACGGTCAGGCGACCAAGCTGATTATCCCCTCCGAGCTGCAGGGCCTGGCCGGCCTGGCATCCTCCGTCAAGGAATTCGCCAAGGACTGAG
>JAEDJR010000080.1 GCA_016296235.1 Oscillospiraceae bacterium | reverse complement strand
CATTGTCAATTGTCAATTATCAATTGTCAATTCAAAGACAAATCCCAATTTATCTGCACTTTTTCAATGGTATGAGCATGATATGACATAAAGCAAGGCCGGGGGAATGCGAGAAAGCATTCCCCCGGCCTTGCCGTTTTGTTTCAAAATCCGTTGACGATCAGCCGCTTGCTGATGACCACGGCGGCCAGCTTGGTTTTGGAGCTGAAGCCTGTTTTCGACAGCATGCTGCTGATATGGGCCTTGACCGTGTCCACGGTCACGCCCAGGGTGTCCGCCATCTGCCGGTAGGTCATGCCCTCCACCAGCAGCCGCAGAACCCGCAGCTCCGCTTCCGAGAACTCATAGCTGGTGGCGTTGCCAAGCCGTACCTCCGGCGTTTTATCCGGGTAGACGGATTCGCCGTTCATGGTGCGCTCCACCACGCTCATCAGCTCGTCCCGGCTTACATCCTTGAACCAGATGCTGTCCGCGCCCACCTCCCGGGCGCGGGTCAGATAGCTGCAGTCCAACATGGAGGTGACAATGATGACCTTTGTGGCGGGAAACCGCGACTTGATCTTCCGGGTGGCCTCAAAGCCGCTCTCGTCGTTTTCCGTGCAGACATCCATCAGCACCAGATCCACCGACTGCCGGGCACAGCACAGTTCCGCCAGTCCCGCGTTGGCAATGGAGTCCACCAGGCGGAACTGCCCGCTCTGCCGGATATAGTTCTCCATGCTTTCTCTGGTCATACGCTGGTCTTCCACAATCAGCACATGTTTCATGGCGTTTCCTCCTCGGTGATGGGGACCGATACGGTCAGCTCAAAATCCGGCGCAAAGCGCACCTCCATATCGCCGCCTGCCTTTTCGATCCGGGCGCGCAGGGCGGACAGTCCGCCGCCCTCGGACACCGGCCCCTCCGGCGGCGTTCCGTTGTTGGTGATCCGCGCTCTGGCAATCCCCTGAATCTGGGTGACGCGGACGTACAGCGCCGTGGCGCCCCCGTGGCGCACGGCGTTTGTGGCGCACTCCCGCATGGCCGTAATCAGCAGATAGGCCGCCGCAGCGTGCTGCGGAAGGGTTCCGTCCAGATGAATCGCGATGCCGATTCCCGCGGCGGCTTCCACAAGCTGCGTCAGCGCATCCTTGTCCTTTGGGCGCTCGCTGCTTCGCTTGAGCAAATGGATGGCGTTCTTCCAGGTGCTCAGATCCAGCTCCTCCGTTGGGCGTCCCTGCTGCAAAAGCCGCCGCGTGGCGATGACGCTTCTGCCGATGTCGTCGTGTACCCGCATTTTCATGCTGAGAATTTCTTCCTCCCGGGTGACAGCGGTCACATCGGCGGAAAGCCGCTGCAGCCGTTTCCCCCGTTTTTGCAGCTCTATATTGTTCCGTTCCAGCTCCTTCTGCTTTTCGTAGAGCACCGTGACGTTGGACGCCACGATCTGGGTATAGGCTGCGCCGTCTTCCGCAGTGACCGCTTCTTCCACAAAGCGCCAGACGCTGCCGTCCTCCAGGAGAAAGAGATTCTGCTCCCGTGTCCCATGCTCCGGCTCGCCGTTCATCAGCGCCCGCAGCTCAAAAAGGCTCTGCAGATCCCGGCCGGTGAGCTCAAAGACCAGGCGATGCATCTGCCGGTTGCAGAGGGTCACCACGCCCTGATGATTGAAAAAGCATACGCCGCTGGGCAGATTGTCAAAGGCCTCCCTGGACATCCGCTTCAGGCGGGTTGCCTGCCTCAGATGCAGCTTCATTCCGGCTCACCTCCATCAAGGACCATGGAAAGCTGCCACTCGCCGTCCTCGTCCCGCAGAACCGAAACAGAATCGGAGGCGAGCGGAGCCAGATCGGCAGCGGAATCGGTATTGACCGTGATGCGAAGGGCGCCGTCCGCCTGGCCGATCCAGACCGTGACGGTGGTCATACTGTCCAGAGAGCGCTCCACAATTTCCTCGAAGAAATCATACATGGACATGAGCTGTCCGGCTTCTACCGGCCCGTTCCGTTCGGCCAGAAGGCCGCAGGTGACGCCGCAGAGCTCCAGATTGTCCATCGTTTCCCCGAAGGTCAGGGTCAACTCCTTTCCCTGCAGCATGGGCGATTTGTCGGCCAGGAAAATCAGATTGCTGCGCCGCTTGAGATAGGCGCCGATGACGGCCATTTTCCCCAGGAGCTTTTTCCGCTCCGGTTCGCTCCGGGCCGCTTCAAATTCATCGGTCAGCGCCGCGAGCAGCGCGATTCGCGGCGCGGTTTCCTGCTGGATGATGTTGTAAAGCCGGTCCTGCTCCGCGATGTGGGCCTCCCTGGCCTTGAGGGTGTATTCCGCCCGGAGCAGCGCGTTGCTGTCCTCCAGGGAATCCTTCACGTCCTGCAGCTCCTCCAGCACTTCCAGAAGCTCCGACACATCCTCCGTCCACAGCACATGGCCGCCTCGCACCGGCGCGCCGGAGAGGCGAAGTCCGCCGTCCAGCCGGACGGGTTTGGCTTCCGTCTGCCGCATGATTTCAACCGGAAGCGGCTCTGCTGAGCGCGACGCCAGAAGCACCTGATAGTCCGGATCGGTCAGCTGGACACGCAGCGTGCAGCATTGCAGCAGCTCGTCATAGTGGGTGTTGGACTGAATCAGGCCGCATTGGATACAGCTTTCCAGCACGGCGGCAATCATCAGGCAGAACACAACGGTCATATCTCCCGCAATCACTCTCAGCCACGTCAACGGGAACACACCGAGCATACGGAGAACATACAGCACGCCATACAGCAGCGCGAATGCGGCAGGGATGAACGGCAGCATCAAAACCTTGCGGCTGTGCGGAACACGGCATTTCATCAGCATGGCAACCAGCGCTGTCAAGGTGCAAAGGACGTTCCATCCGATTGCCAGAAAATAGCACGCCGCATAGCTGTAATCATCCACCCATTCGACTGCATCCGCGGGAAAAACGAATACAAGCTGATGCAGGTCATTGGTCAGCACCAGAAGAACCAGTGCCGCCGTGTATATGTAAAGAAGCGCCGTCCATTTCGGCAGGCGGAAGCTTTCGGGCTTTCCCAGCGACATCGCGATGAACACCGCCAGAAGCGGGATGAACAGCATGGGCAGATAGTACAGATACCAGAGATGCCGCATGAGCCAAAAGGCTTCCGCCAGAGAATACCGGGTTGTCCGGACCGTGATCCAGAATACCATCAACATGGAAATGGCGGTGAGATAGCGGCGCACCTGCGGCTGGATGATCCGATTGCGGACAGAAATCCCCCATACCGTAAACAGTCCGATGTAGGTAGCGCCGCGCAGGAACGAGCAGACCCAATCACGTTCCTTCTCCACCCGAAAGCCGATCTGCCGCAGCACGATTGCCGTCACGACAGCGAGGGCGGCACAGAGAAAGCCGCTGTGTTTTTTCAGATTCGATATTCGCACGGCAGTTCACCTCGCGGATTGGATTGCGTTCGGAGCAAAGCCAATTGGCTTTTCAGGCGCTGGGCCTCTGTGTCAGGACGGCTCAAAGGCACGCAGCAGATACGGAATGTATTCCCGGATCCGTTCCGTCAGGTCGTAGCGGCCCTTTGCCAGGCACCAGTCATAGACAATGCCCCGGGCGCAGATCATCAGATATTCCGCCACGGCATCCGGTTTCCGGGTAGTCGTCAGGGCGCCGCAGTCCATGGCCCGGCGGATCTGCTCCGTCAGGATCGGAACCATACCGCGGCTGCCGGCGCGGTGAAAGTAGGGATTGTCCGGATTATAGAGGACTCTTGTCAGCGCAATCGGCGTCCGGACGCTGTTGTATCGGGCGTACTCTTCGAAAAACAGAAGAATGCCGCCGATGGGATCCTTCTGCGCCAGCATCGGTCCGACTTCCCGCTCAAAATAGTCGTCGGCGATCTCGTAGGTCTGGTAGAAAACCTCCAGCTTGGAGCTGTAGGCGTTGTAGAAGGAGCCCACGGAAACGCCGGCCTTGCGCACAATGTCCCGAACGGTAATGGATTCGAAATCTGTCTGCTCCAGCAATTCCAGCGCCGCATGAAAAATACTGATTTTTGTTTGTTCTGCCTGCAGCTGTCTCTTATTGAGGCGTTTCTCTTCCACCGGATCACACTCCTCCCGAATTATTCGCTTATTATATCAGACTGTTAAAGAAATCGCAATATCTCTTTGATATTTCCGCCGTTTCCTTGGTTATTTGTTGAAACGAAAAAAACGGCAGAAATGGAAATAATCGTCGGAAACCGCTTGATTCTTTTCGGCGGCAGGATTATAATGAACTTATTCCATGAACGAGTTCTACGAAAATAATTGCAAAAACAGTTTAGAAACGGAGGTTCTATTGTGGCTGAATTTATCACGGCGCAGCAGGCCGCGAAGCTGATTCCCGATGGAGCGACGGTCGGTCTGGCCGGTATGGGCCTGTCCGGCTGGCCGGAGGAGATTGCCTGCGCCATCCGCGATTCCTTCAGGGAGACCGGTCATCCCTGCAACCTGAACCTGAAACAGGGCAGCGCCATGGGCGACTGGGGCTACGGCAACAACTTCATCGGCTGGGACCGCAACAAGCGCGAGGACGGCCCCGACAAGGCCCACGGCAACCGCGGCGTCACCCGCTTCGGCGAGGCAGGCCCCGGTCTTGTGACCAAATGGACCAGCGCCCACATCGGAAGTGCCTTCTCCCTGTGCGCCATGGCCCTCAAAAACGAGCTGGAAAGCTACTGCCTGCCCCAGGGCGTCATCATCAACCTCTGGCGGGAGATCGGCGCCCGCCGGCCCGGCCTGCTGACCAAGGTCGGTCTGGGCACCTTTGTGGATCCCCGTGTGGAGGGCGGCCGCATGAACGCCTGCGCCAAGGACGAGCTGGTCAAGGTCGTGGAATTTGACGGCGAGGAGTACCTGTTCTACCCCGCCTTCAAGCCCGATGTGGCCCTGCTCCGCGGCACCATCGCCGATGAGAACGGCAACATCTCCTTCGCCCACGAAAGCGTCATCAACGAGGGCTTCGCCGTGGCCAATGCTGTCAAGAACCACGGCGGCATCGTCATCGTCCAGGTGGAATACCTGGCCAAGAAGGAGACCCTGAACCCCAAGGACATCAAGATTCCCTGCAACCTGGTGGACTATGTGGTCCAGGCCAGAGATCCCATGTCCTGCTGGCAGGCCGAGGGCGACTATTGGGAGCCCGCCTTCTCCGGTCAGATCCGCAAGCCTCTGTCCTCCCTTGAGCCTCTGCCCATGGACGAGCGCAAGGTCATCCTGCGCCGCTGCGCCATGGAGCTGAAGAAGGGCAACATCATCAACCTGGGCGTGGGCATGCCCGCGGAGATGGCCCGGATCATCAACGAGGAGGGCATGACCAACGACGTCATCATGAGCACCGAGAGCGGCATGATCGGCGGCGTCCCCTCCGCGCTGCCCAGCTTCGGCAGCGCCTACAACCCCGAGGCCATCATCACGCCCCACGATATGTTTGACATGATCGGCGGCGGCGGTCTGGATGTGACGGTTCTGGGCATCGGCGAAGCGGACCAGTACGGCAACAACAACGTCAGCCGGATGGGCTCGCGCCTCACCGGCCCCGGCGGCTTCATCGACATCACCGCCGCCACCAAGAAGGTCATTTTCGCCGGCACTTTGGTCGGCAAGGCCAAGCTGAAAACCGGCGACGGCAGGATGACCGTGGTGGAGGAAGGCGTCTTCCCCAAGTTCGTGGAAAAGGTCGGCCAGATCACCTTCTCCGGCCAGTATTCCCCCGACACCCAGGAGGTCTTCTTCATCACCGAGCGCGCCGTCTTCAAGCTCATCGACCACAAAATGACGCTCATTGAGATCGCCCCCGGCATCGACCTGCAGAAGGACATCCTCGACCAGATCTCCTTCACCCCCGTGATCGCCGGGGATCTCAAGACCATGGATCCCGCGATTTTCGAGGAGCACTGGGGCCGGTTAGCCGACTATATGAACGAATCATTGCCGAAATAAGGAGGAACACAGATGATTTTGGATGCAAAACACGCTCTGCAGCAGAAGCTGTTCCGTCAGTTTGCAGAGACCGAGTTCACAAAGGAGCTTCAGGACAAGCTGGATCAGACCGGCGAATTCGACTGGGACATCCACAGAAAAATGGCCAAGTACGGCTTCATGGGCGTGAAGATTCCCAAGGAGTACGGCGGTCAGGGCGCCGATTATCTGTCCTATGCCCTGCTGGTGGAGGAATTTGCCCGGGTTTCCGCAGTTCTGTCCATCTACGCCAACACGTCCAACTCTCTGGGCGGCGGCCCCCTGATGCTGGCCGGCACCGAGGAGCAGAAGCGGAAATACCTGCCCGCCGTTGCCAGCGGTGAGAAGATCATGGCCTTTGCCCTGACCGAGCCCGGCGCCGGCTCCGACGCGGGCGGCACCACCACCACCGCCGTGGCTGACGGCGACGATTTCATCCTCAACGGCCGCAAGTGCTTCATCTCCGGCGCACCCATGGCCGACTGGTGCATCGTGTTTGCCAAGACCGATCCCACCGCCAGAGGCTCCCGCGGCATCTCCATGTTTGTTGTGGACATGAAGCTCCCCGGCGTTTCCTGCGGCGCCCACGAACACAAGATGGGCATCAACGGCTATCCCACCAGCGACGTGGTTCTGGAGGATGTCCGCGTATCCAAGGACTGCCTGGTCGGCCCCCTGCACAAGGGCTTCGCCTATGCCATGAAGACCCTGGACGGCGGCCGTCTCGGCATGGCCGCCCAGGCTGTCGGCATCGCCCAGAGCTGCCTGGATGAGGCCGTGAAGTACGCCAAGGAACGCAAGCAGTTCGGCCGTCCCATTGCCGATTTCCAGGGCATCAGCTTCATGATCGCCGACATGGCCACGGAAGTCGCCGCCGCCCGGGAGCTGGTCTACAACGCCGCCGTGCTCAAGGACAAGAACATGGACGCCACCTCTGCCTGCTCCATGGCCAAGCTGTTCGCCGCCGAAGTGGCCAACCGCTGCGCCTACAAGGCCGTGCAGATTCACGGCGGCTATGGTTACATCAAGGAATACAAGGTTGAACGCCTGTACCGCGACGCCCGCATCTGCAGCATCTACGAGGGCACCAGCCAGGTCCAGCAGATGGTCATTGCGGGCCAGCTGCTGAAAAAGTAAGGAGGGACAGCACATGAAGATTTTTGTTACGGTGAAGCAGGTTCCCGACACCTCCGGCAAGGTCGCGGTGAAGCCCGACGGCACGCTGGACCGCGGCTCCATGCAGACCATCATCAACCCCGACGACATGAACGCCGTGGAAGCCGCCCTGACCCTGAAGGACGAGCTGAACTGCAAGGTCGTTGCCATCACCATGGGTCCTCCCCCCGCGGAGGGGATGCTCCGTGAGCTGATCGCCATGGGCGTGGACGAGGGCGTTCTGGTCACCGCCCGGGAATTCGGCGGTTCTGATACCTACGCCACCTCCCAGATCCTGGCGGCCGCCATCGACACCTACGGTGTGGACGAGGACGACATCATTTTCTCCGGCCGTCAGGCCATCGACGGCGACACCGCCCAGGTGGGCCCCCAGATCGCGGAAAAGCTCCATCTGCCCCAGGTCTCCTACGCAGGAGAAATCAAGCGCGACGGCAGCTCCCTGCTGGTCAAAAGAATGCTGGAGGACGGCTACATGACCGTCCGGGTTCAGACGCCCTGTCTGATTACCTGCATCAAGGAGCTGAATGCGCCCCGCTACATGACGGTTCTGGGCATCGAGGAGTGCTTCGACAAGCCCCTGACGGTCATGACCTATGAGACCCTGAAGGATCATCCCCTGATCGACGCCACCACCATCGGCCTGAAGGGTTCTCCCACCAATATTTTCAAGTCCTTTACGCCTCCTCAGAAGGGCGTTGGCATGATGCTGGAGGGCTCCGGCAAGGAGACCACCGATCGTCTGGCCGCCATGCTGGCAGCCAAGCATATCATTTGACGGGAGGAGCGCAAGCTATGACTGCAAATTTTAACAGTGCGGATATTGCCGCCTTCAAGAATGTCTGGGTGTTCTGCGAGCAGCGGCAGGGCGTCATGATGCCCACCACCTTCGAACTGATTTCGGAAGGCAGAAAGCTGGCCGATGAACTGGGTGTCGAGCTGTGCGGCATTCTGCTGGGCGACGGCGTGGACGGCATCGCCCGGGAGCTGGGCGGCTACGGCGCGGACAAGGTCTACGTTTACAACAGCCCCCTGCTGAAGCACTACACCACCGATGCCTACACCAAGGTCATCTCCGACGCCATCAGCGAGCTGAAGCCGGAGATTCTGCTCTTCGGCGCCTCCAACATCGGCCGCGATCTGGCGCCCCGCTGCGCAGCCCGCGTCCACACCGGTCTGTGCGCCGACTGCACCCATCTGGATGTGGACCTGAACAGCTACATTGAGTTCCTGCGGACCGGCTCTGCCCTGGATGTGGACAGCATGAGCTTTGAAAGCCGCAGCTTTGATGCCAAAACCAATCTGAAAATGACCCGTCCCGCCTTCGGCGGCCACCTGATGGCCACCATCGTCTGCCCCAGATTCCGCCCCGCCATGGCGACGGT
>JAEDJR010000079.1 GCA_016296235.1 Oscillospiraceae bacterium | reverse complement strand
GGAGCTGACCTTTCAGAAGCTGGAGGACAGCTGCATTCTGCTGAACCGGGGCGTGGACTTCATCGCCGCCAACCCGGACTGGGTCTGTCCCACCTGGTACGGCTATGTGCCGGATTGCGGCAGCGTCTGCGAGATGCTCTTCCGGGCCACGGGACGGCGTCCCAGATTCATCGGAAAGCCCCAGCCGGAGATGGCGCTGCTGGCCATGGAGCGGTTCGGCTTTGACAAGGACCAGACCATGGTGGTGGGGGACCGGCTGTACACGGACATTGCCTGCGGCATCAACGCCGGCATCGACGCCTGTTTTGTCCTGTCCGGGGAGGGAACCCTGGAGGACCTGAAAACCAGCGATACCCAGCCGACCATGATTTATGAAAATATCCGGGCGCTTCTGAACGCCATGAAGGAGGAACAGCCATGAAACTCAACAACAAACGCACCATTCTGGTGGGCCTGGCTTTTTTGTCCATCTGCTCGTTCTGGCAGATGTATGACAGCGTGGTGCCCAAAATCCTGACGGAGACCTTCCATCTCAACGAGACCTTCTCCGGCGCCATCATGGCGGCGGACAACGTTCTGGCCCTGTTCCTGCTGCCCTTCTTCGGCGCCCTGTCGGACAAGACCCGCACCCGCCTGGGCAAGCGGACGCCGTATATCCTGGCGGGCACGGTCTGCGCCGTGGTGCTGATGAACTTCCTGCCTCTGCTGGACAACAGCTTTGCCGCCGCCCCTGCGGCCTGGAAGAAGGCGGCCTTTGTGGTGGTTCTGGGCCTGCTGCTGGTGGCCATGGGCACCTACCGCTCTCCCGCCGTGGCCCTGATGCCCGATGTGACGCCCAAGCCCCTGCGCTCCAAGGCCAACGCCATCATCAACCTCATGGGCGCCGTGGGCGGCATCCTCTATCTGGCTGTGGCCGCTGTCCTGTATCCCAACTCCAAGGTGGCGGGCCTGGACCATGTGAACTACCAGGTTCTGTTCCTGGTGGTGTCGGTGGTCATGACCGCCGCTGTGGCGATTCTGCTGGCCACCATCCGGGAGCCGAAGCTGGCGGCGGAAAATGCCGCCTATGAGGCCGCCCATCCCGAGGAAAACCTGGCCGAGGACGACGGCTCCGGCGCGGAGGTTCTGCCAGCGGCGGTGAAAAAGAGCCTGGGCTTCCTGCTGGCCTCCATCAGCCTGTGGTTCATCGGCTACAACGCCGTGTCCACCTGGTTCACGGTCTACATCGGCCAGGTCATGGGCCAGGGCCTGGGCGGCGCGTCCACCTGTCTCATGGTGGCCACGGCCGGGGCCATTGTGTCCTACATCCCCATCGGCATGGTGGCCGGCAAGATCGGCCGGAAAAAGACCATCCAGTGCGGCGTGTGCCTGCTGACGGTCTGCTTTGCCTCCGGCTATGTGCTGACGTCCCTCTATGACCACATCAACGCCATTATGTACGTCATGTTCGCCCTGGTGGGCCTGGCCTGGGCCGCCATCAACGTCAACAGCCTGCCCATGGTGGTGGAGATGTGCAAGGGCAGCGACATCGGCAAGTTTACCGGCTACTATTATACCTTCTCCATGGCCGCCCAGGTGGTCACGCCCATTGTGGCCGGTACCCTGATGCGGAACATCGGCTATTGGACCCTGTTCCCCTATGCGGCGCTGTTTGTGGCCCTGAGCTTTGTGACCATGTGCTTTGTCCGCCACGGCGACAGCAAACTCATTACGAAAAAAGGCCTGGAAGCCTTTGATGTGGAGGACTGATCCATGAAAAAAGCAGAAAAAACACTGTTGGCGGTTCCGGCAGCCCTGGCCGCCGGCTGGTGCCTGCTGCTGCGCTGCCGCCGGGATCACGAGGCCTGGCCGGTGCTGAAGCGCTTCCGCTATGCCCATCGCGGCTATCATGACAAGCCCGCCATCCCGGAGAATTCCATGGCGGCCTTCCGCCGGGCCGTGGAGCGGGGCTGGGGCGCGGAGCTGGACGTCCATCTCATGGCCGACGGCAATCTGGCAGTCATCCACGATTCCAGCCTCCTGCGCACAGCGGGAGCCGACGTGCAGATTGAAAACCTGACCCGGGACGACCTGCCCCGCTACCGTTTGGAGGAAAGCGATGAGCACATCCCCCTGCTGCAGGAAGTGCTGGAGCTGTTTGAAGGGAAAACGCCGCTGATTATCGAGCTGAAAACCGCCGGAGACAACGTGGACGCCCTGTGCCGGGCGGTGGCGCAGATGCTGGACGGCTATACCGGCGACTTCTGCATCGAATCCTTTGATCCCAGGGTGGTGCGGTGGTTCCGGGAAAACCGGCCCCGGGTCTGCCGGGGACAGCTGGCGGAGAACTTCCTGGCCGACAAGGGCGCTGCCCTGCCGGGATATCAGAAGTTCGCCCTGACTAATCTGCTGACCAATGCTCTGACCCGGCCGGATTTCATCGCCTACCGCTTCGAGGACCGGAGCAGTCCCAGCCTGCGCCTGTGCCGTGCCCTCTGGAAGCCTGTGGAGGTTTCCTGGACCCTGCGCAGCAAAGCGCAGCTGGAGGCGGCGGAACAAGCGGGAAATCTCTGCATTTTTGAACAATTTGATCCGGAAGCGTGAAAAAACATCCCCCGGGGAGGCTTGCGCCGTTCCCGGGGGATACGTATAATGAGATCAATCAATCCGCAGTGTCCGACCCGCGCCGCTTCGTTTGGGGAAACGAGGCGGCGTGTTATTTATCCCAGCAGATGGGCTGCGCCGTAGGTCAGGCAGGTGACGATCAGGCCGGCGATAACCACGCCCAGGGCAATGGCCGGCATGGCCCGCTTGAGGCGCATATTCATCAGCGCGGCCACCAGAGCGCCGGTCCAGGCGCCTGTGCCGGGCAGAGGAATGGCCACCAGAATGCACAGGCCCAGCCAGGCATAGTTGAGAACCAACCGGCTTTTTTTGACAGCTCTCCGTTCCAGCCGTTCCACAAGAAGGCGGATGCGGCCCTTTGTTTTGAGCCAGTTGAACACCCTGCGGGTAAAAACCAGAAGAAACGGAACCGGGGCCAGATTGCCCAGAATGGCGATGAGCATGGCCGCCAGGGGCGGCAGCCCGCCGGCAACGCCAATGGGAATGGCGCCGCGCAGCTCCAGCACCGGCACCATGGAGATCAGGAACGTCATCAGAATGGAATGGAACAAGGACAAGAGACTGTCCTCCTCTCGAAGAATGAAACATTACTATTGTACCGAAACCGGAAGAAAAACACAAGGATTATTTAGCCTGCCCGGAGGAATGGACGGGAAATTGGTAATATGTGAACGATTTGTGAATATGCTACAAAAACCGGCGAAAGCTGCCATGCTTTTTGATATTCCTGATAATTGACTTTTGAGGGGGAAAAAGGTAGACTATTGGCATAAGAAATTGCTTTAGCGGAATAAATACGCAAAGCTTGAAAGGAGCGCCCACGATGTTTGCAGCACAGATGTCTCAGATGAATATGTCTGCCGATGCGTGGTGCGCACCGGCTTGTCAGGCTGCGAAAATGCGCGCAATGACTGGCTCTTCCTGCATGCTTATTCTGGACGCTGCCCTGTGGGCAGTGTCTTTTTTGTTCATAAGCCTGCTTGAGCTGGTACGAATTATCGGCCGTGGGACGGCAAAACCGGAAACTTAGTCTCGCTGCAAAGGTGGCGGGGGTTTAAGTTATCGGCTTTGCCCATCGGCAAAGCCGGTTTTTTGTATTATCGCCGAAAGGCTTTAATAAAATCTCCAAAAGAAAACGAGGTAACGAACATGAAAAAGATCATTGCTTTGATGCTGGCAGTGCTCATGGTTGTGAGCATGGCTGCCTGCGGCTCCAAGAAAGAGGCCGCTTCTGACGCTTCCGGTGACGGCGACGTTCTGCTGGGCCTCATCGGCCCCATGACCGGCGACTATGCAAACTACGGCACTTCCACCCGCAACGGTGTGCAGATTGCCGTTGATGAGATCAACGCCGCCGGCGGCGTCAACGGCTGGACCTTTACCCTGTCCGCCCAGGACTCCCAGGGTGACCCCGACTCCGCTGTTTCCGCCTACAACAAGCTCATGGACGACGGCATGGACGTGTCCCTCGGCTGCGTGTTCTCCGGCGAAGCCACTTCCGTCATCACCGCTGCCAAGGCTGACAACATCCTGATTGTCGCCCCCACCTCCTCCGCCAAGGCCTGCATCGAAGGCAACGAGAAGGCCTTCCGTGTCTGCTTCAATGACCCCGCACAGGGTACTGTTTCCGCCGACTACATCGTGGACAACAACCTGGGCTCCAAGGTCGCCGTGTTCTATCAGTCCGACATC
Organism: Oscillospiraceae bacterium; assembly: GCA_016296235.1. Lineage (GTDB taxonomy): Bacteria > Bacillota > Clostridia > Oscillospirales > Oscillospiraceae > Avoscillospira. The sequence continues at coordinate 4,416 of JAEDJR010000079.1, read as the reverse complement.
GACTACTCCGCCGGCCTGTACGAGACCTTCAAGGCTGAGGCCGCTGTGAAGGGTCTGGAGATTGTCTCCGAGCAGACCTTCACCGCAGGCTCCGCCACCGACTTCTCCACCCAGATCAACGCCATCCGCGATTCCGGCTGCGACCTGGTGTTCCTGCCCATCTACGCCGCTGAGGCTTCCGTGTTCCTGACCCAGGCCCAGGGCAAGCTGGACAACGTGATCTACTTCGGCTGCGACGGCTTGGACGGCATCCAGACCAAAGTTTCCGACCTGACCATGATCGAAGGCCTCATGATGCTGACTCCCTTCGCCGCTGACGCCCAGGACGACAGGACCAAGGCTTTTGTTGCCAAGTATGACGAGCTGTACAAGGCCATCCCCGACCAGTTTGCCGCCGACGGCTATGACGCCGTTTACATTGTGAAGGCTGTCATGGAAGCCACCGGCAAGACCCCCGCTGACGAAGACTTCACCGCCGCTCTGGTGGAAGCCATGCACAGCGTCACCGTGGAAGGCCTGACCGGCACCATGACCTGGGACGACACCCGCGAGCCCAACAAGGCCGCCAAGGCCATGGTGTTCCAGAATGGCGTCGCCGTTCTGTACGCCGAGTAATCTTGTTCTGCACCCATAAGGCGGCCAGCCCTCTGGCCGCCGGGATGCACCAATCATTACCTTGTAGGGGCGGACTTCGGCCGCCCGCATGTTGGAAGCAAATTCCGGCGGGCGGCCACAGGCCGCCCCTACCATACAGTGGATAATTGAAAATTGACAATGGCGTGATTGTCAGTTGTCAATTATCCATTGTCAATCCCCAAAAGAGAGGAAGAATGCCCTATGGCAAAACTGATTCAAACCCTTATCAGCGGCCTGAGCCTCGGCAGCATCTATGCGCTGATCGCTCTGGGCTACACCATGGTTTACGGCATTGCCAAGATGCTGAACTTCGCCCATGGCGATATCATCATGGTGGGCGCCTACGCCGCCATCACCGCCGTGGCCAGCCTGGGCCTGCCGCCGCTGGTGGCCGTGCTGGTCAGCATTGTGATCTGCGCACTGCTGGGCGTCACCATCGAATTCCTGGCTTATAGGCCCCTGCGCCAGGCGCCGCCCCTGTCCGTGCTGATTACGGCCATCGGCGTCAGCTACCTGCTGCAGAACCTGGCCCTGCTGATCTTTGGCCCGGAGCAGAAGTCCTTCCCCACGGTGATTTCCCTGCCCACCATCGAGTTGGGTGCCGTGTATATTGACGGAATCACCCTGGCCACCCTGGTGGTGACGGGCGTGATTATGATCGGCCTGACCCTGTTCATCAGCAAGACCCGCATGGGCAAGGCCATGCGGGCCGTGTCCGAGGATAAGGGCGCAGCGGAGCTCATGGGCATCAGCGTCAACCACACCATCACCATCACCTTTGCCATCGGTTCCGCCCTGGCTGCCGTGGCCGCCATTTTCTACGGCGCGGCCTATGTGTACATCCGGCCCACCACCGGCTCCATGCCCGGCATCAAGGCCTTTACGGCGGCGGTGTTCGGCGGAATCGGCTCCATCCCCGGCGCCATGCTGGGCGGCATTCTCCTGGGCGTCATTGAGCAGCTGTCCAAGACATACATCTCCACCCTCTGGTCCGACGCCGTGGTGTTCGGCGTGCTGGTTCTGGTGCTGGTGGTCAAACCCACGGGCCTGCTGGGCAAAAAGATCAGTGAGAAGGTGTGAGCCATGAAGAAACAGAATCAAACGCCGGTCCTGGGCCGGAAGCGCCGGGGTATCACCGGCAATATGGCGACGCTGCTGATGGTGGCGGTCCTCTATATCGTCGTGACCGCCATGATCTATACCGGCGCCGCCAGCCGTCAGATGACCAGCATGGTGGTTTCCATCTCCTGCTACATCGTTATGGCCGTCTCCCTGAACCTGGTGGTGGGCCTTCTGGGCGAGCTGTCCCTGGGCCATGCGGGCTTTGTCTCCGTGGGCCTGTTCACCGGCTGCCTGGTGTCCCTGGCCACGGCGGAGGTGCTGCCTCTGGTGGTGCGCCTGCCCCTGTCCATGATTATCGGCGGTCTGGCTGCCGCCGTGGTGGGCCTGGTGGTCGGTCTGCCGGCCCTGCGGCTGAAGGGCGACTACCTGGCCATTGTCACCCTGGGCTGCGGTGAAATCATCAAAACCGTCATCACCAACCTGGAGGTCACCGGCGGCGCCAAGGGCCTGAATACCGGCGCCATCTACTCCGACACCAAGACCCTGCTGCCCTACGCCATCGTGGCGGTGTTCCTGGTGGTCCTGGTGATGATGAACCTGAAGAATTCCCGCCATGGCCGGGCCATTATGGCCATCCGGGACAACCGCATTGCCGCCGAGTCCAACGGCGTGGATGTGACCTATTACAAGCTCATGGTCTTCATTCTGGCGGCGTTTTTTGCCGGCATGGCCGGTACCCTCTACGGCCACACCCTGGCCAACATCAAGCCCGCCATGTTCGACTACAACGCCTCCATCGAGATCCTGGTGCTGGTGGTGCTGGGCGGCATGGGCTCCATCCGGGGCTCCGTCATCGCTACCATCATCCTGCGTGCTCTGCCGGAGCTGCTGCGTGTGGACTGGGTGTCCGACTACCGGATGCTGGCCTACTCGGTGCTGCTGATTGTAATCATGCTGCTGAATTCCTCCCCCAAGTTTGCCGAGCTCAAGGGCCGCTGGTCCATCGGTAACCTGATCTATTTCCTGGGCAACCGGAAAAAGCAGAAGGAGGCAGAAAAAAATGGCTAATTTCCGTGAACCTGCAACAAGAATTCCCGATTCCCCCCTGGTGCCGTATCCCAGCCGGTCTCTGGTGCCGGAGCGGGACCTGGATCATATGCCGGTGCTGGAGACCCAGCATCTGGGCATCGATTTCGGCGGCCTGACCGCCGTGGACGACTTTACCATCACCGTAGGCCGCACGGAGATCGCCGGCCTCATCGGCCCCAACGGCGCGGGCAAAACCACAGTGTTCAACCTGCTGACCAATGTCTACCAGCCCACCCGGGGCAACATCATGGTCAACGGCTTCTCCACTGCCGGGAAATCCACCCATCAGATCAGCAGAATGGGCATCGCCCGAACCTTCCAGAATATCCGCCTGTACAACAACCTGACGGTCATCGACAATGTCAAGGTTGGCATGCATAACATGATGAAGGAGAACCTCCTGGCGGCCGTGACCCACGGCTTCGGCTTCCGCAAGGCGGAAAAGCAGGCCAACGCCACGGCTCTGGAGCTGCTGGACTTTTTCGGCCTGGCGGATCTGGCCCAGGCTCCGGCGGGCAGCCTGCCCTACGGCGCCCAGCGCCGCCTGGAAATTGTCCGGGCCCTGGCCTCCAGCCCCCGGATTCTCCTGCTGGACGAGCCTGCCGCCGGTATGAATCCCTCGGAAACCATGGAGCTGATGGAGAACATCCGCCGGATCCGGGATACCTTCCATATTGCCATTATGCTCATCGAGCACGATATGAGCCTGGTCATGGGTATCTGCGAGGGCATCTGCGTCCTGAACTACGGCAAGGTCATCGCCAAGGGCACCCCTGCCGACATTCAGGCCAATCCCAAGGTCATCGAGGCCTATCTGGGCAAGAAAGGAGCCAAGTCCGATGCTGAAGGTTAACGACATCAACGTCTACTACGGCAAGATTCACGCCCTGAAGAACGTCTCCTTCGAGGTGCATCCCGGCGAGATCGTGGCCCTGATCGGCGCCAACGGCGCGGGCAAGTCTACCACCCTGAAAACCGTCTCCGGCATGCTGCGCTCCCGGACCGGCTCCATCGAATTCATGGGCGAGAATATTTCCCATACGGAGAGCCACAAGCTGGTCTACAAGGGCCTGGCCCATGTGCCGGAGGGCCGCCGGATTTTCCTGCAGATGACCGTGCTGGAGAACCTGGAAATGGGCGCTTATATCCACAAGAGTCCCACCAAGGAGGAGCTGGACGACATTTTTGCCCGGTTCCCCCGGCTGCTGGAGCGTAAGAACCAGGTCGCCGGCACCCTGTCCGGCGGCGAGCAGCAGATGCTGGCCATGGGCCGCGCCTTAATCAGCCATCCCAAGCTGCTGATGCTGGACGAGCCCTCCATGGGCCTGGCGCCCATCCTGGTGGAGCAGATTTTTGACATCATCAAGGAGCTGCACAAGGCCGGCACCACCATTTTGCTGGTGGAGCAGAACGCCGAAATGGCCCTGCAGGTGGCTGACCGGGCCTACGTTCTGGAATCCGGCGCCATCTCCCTGTCCGGCACCGGCCATGAACTGGCCGAGTCCGACGCCATCAAGAAAGCCTACCTGGGCGGATAACAAGAAGAATATTATGGGCCTGCCGCAAAATCGCAATTTTGCACAAATACAGGCCGCACCATGCCTCCCCTGTGTAAGGGGAGGTGGCCCG
>JAEDJR010000078.1 GCA_016296235.1 Oscillospiraceae bacterium | reverse complement strand
GTGGAGGGGGCACGAGGCTCATGACCCTCCCAGGCTTTCCCCGGGAGGGTCTGTTAGTTATCCCGCTACGTCCAGCATGTTTTCGATAAAAATTCCATACCCCTTCGCCGAGTCGTTGACCAGGACATGGGTGACGGCGCCCAACAGCCTGCCGTTTTGAATAATGGGCGAGCCGGACATGCCCTGGACGATTCCGCCGGTGGTAGCCAGCAGGGCCGGATCTGTGACCTCCAGCAGCAAGTTCCGGCCGGTTTCGTCCGCGTGGGGGTAAATTCGCAGAATCTCCACAGAATAAGAGCGTACCTCCCGGCCGTCCACATTGGCCCAGATCTCTGCCGGGCCGGGTTCCGCTTCCCCGGCCTCCGCCACAGGCAGAGGCGTCCCGGGAATGGGCACGTCCAGAGTGCCGAAAATTCCCCGCTCTGCGTTGCGCTCCACCTTGCCCAGAATGGTGTTCACGTCAAAGCTGCCCTTCAGTTCTCCCGGCGCGCCGTCTCTCCCCTTTTTCACATCGGCTACGGAAGATTCTACCACCACACCGGCTTCCACCGGCAGGAGCATTTTGGTCTCCGAGTCGCTGACTCCGTGCCCCAAGGCGCCAAAAGCACCGGTGTCGGGATCATAATAGGTGACCGTTCCAATACCCGCCAGAGAATCCCGGACGTAGGCGCCGATCTGGTTGCCGTTGGGCCGGACGCAGAACTCCGCTTCCCTGCCGTTGCGCAAAATTTTCAGAATCACCTGCTCCTCCTCCAGGCACTCCCGCAGAGCCGCCGCCGTATGCACCGCCTCACCGTCCACCTGGATGATCACATCACCCTTCTTCAGTCCCGCCGCCTTTGCCGCCGACCGGCTTTCAAAGCCTGTCACCACCAGGCCCTGGGTATACAGCTTCACGCCGATGGTGCAGCCGCCGGGAATCAGGGTTTTGGGTAGTGCTGCCGCCGAAATGCTGCAAGCCAGCGCCAGGCAGGCTGCTGTCAGCAATCGTATGATTTGTTTTTTCATGTTCCATCTCCTCGCTGCGCGTTTTCCTCTCTTAATATGGCTGTTTTCCTTCGGTCGCAGTCAGGCCCGGTGATAGTAAAAAGAAGCAGTTTTTCCTCAGTGAAGCAGAAAAACTGCCGGATTTCCGGGCCTTTTACGGCGGAACCAGGCAGTTTTTCACAAAACAGGCTTATGTTGTAAATTTCAGGCAGTATTCGTACAGGGGATACAGGGCCTGCAGGGTGCGGGTGACCTCCCCGGCCAGCTGCGGAGAATACAGCAATGCATCGGGGCTGCAGTCCAGATCCATCTGCAGGCTTTTCAGATTGAAATAGGGCTCCGCCTCGGGATTGGGGCAGGGCTTTTTCCGGGCATAAGCCTCTCCGCAGAACGGGACGCCGGTGGATGCCTGGATTTGAGACACCAGATCGGAAAACTCTCCCGGCCGCTCCAGAAGCATGGTCCGGAACCGCGTCAAGGCCTCCGTCCTGGGCCGCCACAGGACGAAACCGTAGCTGTAGCCCTCGGGACGGATTTCAAAATAGAGGGTCGGCTGTTCGCTCCAGGGCAGATTGTCCGGCCGCATGCTGAGCCACAAGCTCTCCTTATAGGGTACCGCCGGGTGCATTCTGGCATCTTTATATATTCGGGACAGCTTGCAGGCCAGGTTGGGCACCTCCCGGAAGGGTGCAAACACCTCCTGAGACAGGGCCTTCATGGGCTCATAGAGATACGTCTGGTAGTCCGCCTTGTGGGCCAGGAACCAGTCCCGGTTGTTGTTCAGGCGGATCCCCCAGAGAAAATCAATGGTCTGCGGCGTAAAGCCTGTAAACATCACTTGGAATCCTTTCTCCGTCTGGGGCAATCGGCGCTGCAGCCGGAACAGCTGCAGCCGCAGGAGGCCCCATGTTTTTTTATGTATCGTAAGGCCGCCAGGATGGCCAGCACCACCAGAATCAGCAGGACAACACTCCAGCCGTTCATCTCACATCACCCCGCACAGCAGACCCACGGTATGAACCAGCAGCGCTGCAATCCAGGCAATCACGCACTGGCCCACCACCATAGCTGCGGCCCATTTGCTCCCCAATTCCCGCTTGACCGAGGAAATGGCCGCCACGCAGGGCGTATAGAGCAGCGTGAAGGTCAGCAGGCTCACCGCGGACAGAGGCGTCAGGAAGCGGGTCAGCTCCATGCCGCCCAGCAGCACCGTCAGGGTGGACACCACGCTCTCCTTGGCCATGAAGCCGGTGATGAGGGCTGTGGAGATCTGCCAGTTGCCGAAGCCAAGGGGCGCAAAGACCGGTGCAATCAGGCCTGCCACGGAGGCCAAAAGGCTGGATTGCGAATCGGTCACCACATTGAACCGGATATCGAAGGTCTGCAGGAACCAGATCACGATGGTTGCCACAAAGATCACTGTGAACGCCCGGGTCAGGAAGTCCTGGGCCTTCTCCCACAGCAGCTGGCCCACATTTTTCAGGCCCGGGAAGCGATAGTTGGGCAGCTCCATCACAAAGGGCACCGGTTCCCCACGGAACAGGGTGCTGCGCAGCAGCAGTGCCATGACGATTCCGGCCACAATACCGCCGAAGTACAGAATAATCATTACAAGGGCGCCGTGATCCGGGAAAAAGGCCGCCGAGAAAAAGGCATAGATGGGCACTTTGGCGGTGCAGCTCATAAAGGGCGTCAGGAGAATGGTCATTTTCCGGTCCCGGTCCGAGGGCAGGGTCCGGGTGGCCATGACGCCGGGGACCGTGCAGCCGAAGCCGATGAGCATGGGAACGATGCTGCGGCCCGACAGGCCGATCTTCCGCAGCAGCTTATCCATGACAAAGGCTACCCGGGCCATATATCCGCTGTCTTCCAGAATGGACAGGAAGAAAAACAGGGTCACAATCACCGGCAGGAAGCTCAGGACGCTGCCAACACCATTAAAAATACCATCAATGATCAGGGAATGAACCACGGGATTGATGCCGAAGGCTGTGAACCCGGCGTCCACCAGATTGGTCAGGGCCTCGATGCCCAGCTCCAGCATCTCCGCCATCCACGCGCCGATGACGCCGAAGGTCAGCCAGAACACCAGTCCCATGATGGCCACAAAGGCCGGGATGGCCGTGTATTTGCCCGTCAGGAACCGGTCCAGCTTCTGGCTGCGGATATGGCCCTTGCTCTCCCGGGGCTTCACCACAGCCTGGCTGCAGACGCTCTCAATGAACTGATAGCGCATATCCGCCACAGCGGCCGCCCGATCCAGGCCGCGCTCCTCCTCCATCTGCTGGATGATATGCTCCAGCATCTCCTGCTCGTTCCGATCCAATTGCAGGCGGCGCAGGATATCCTGATCCCCTTCCGCCAGCTTGCTGGCGGCGAATCGGCGGGGAATTCCGGCATTGCGGGCGTGGTCATCAATCAGATGCATGATTCCGTGGAGGCAGCGGTGCACGGCGCCGTCATGATCCAGAGGATCGCAGAAGTCCTGACGGCCGGGACGCTCCTGGTTGCGGGCCACATGGATGGCATGATCCACCAGCTCGCTGATGCCCTCGCCCTTCAAAGCGGAGATTGGCACCACAGGGATCCCCAGCCGCTGTTCCAGTTCGTTGACCAGCACGGCACCGCCGTTCTCCCGGACTTCATCCATCATGTTCAGAGCCAGAACCATAGGAATGTTCAGCTCCATCAGCTGCATGGTCAGATAGAGGTTGCGCTCAATGTTGGTGGCATCCACAATGTTGATGATGCCCTTGGGTTTCTCCTCCAGAATAAACCGGCGGGTCACCAGCTCCTCACTGGTGTAGGGCGACATGGAATAGATTCCGGGAAGATCCGTGACCAGGGTGTGCTCCTGGCCGCGAATAACGCCGTCCTTGCGATCCACGGTGACACCGGGGAAGTTTCCCACATGCTGGTTGGAGCCGGTCAGCTGGTTAAACAGGGTCGTCTTGCCGCAGTTCTGGTTTCCTGCCAGCGCAAACGTCAGGGTCTCCCCTTCCGGCAATGCCATTCCGTCTGACTTTGTATGATAGATGCCGCTTTGGCCCAGGCCGGGATGCTGCACACTGCTGCGGCGGACAGGCCGGCCGGGTTGGGCAGTCTGCTGCGCGGAGACGGGCTCCACCTTAATCTGCGCCGCATCGTCCAGCCGTAAGGTCAGCTCATAGCCGTGAATCCGCAGTTCCATGGGATCGCCCATGGGAGCCAGTTTGATCAAAGTCACCTCAGCGCCGGGAATGACGCCCATATCCAGAAAATGCTGCCGTAAGGCGCCGGAGCCGCCCACCGCCGTCACCCGGGCGCTTTCTCCTATCCTTAATTCCTTCAACGTCATAGGATTACCTCCTTGTTTGTCATGACTAACTAAGCGGTTCCAGTATACGCACAGGAACGAAAAATGTCAAGAGACACCGAAGAAAAATATGGAGAACTACGCCGGGCGGCTGCGCCCGATCCTTGTGAAAAAACACAACAATCGGGTCAGCCGCCCGGGATTGAATTCCCTGTTTCTATTATATTGATTCGCGGTGCATTTCATCCAATCTGCGAAGATAGTCCAGATTTTCCTTTCCGACACAGCCCACCATCAGATACCGTTTATTGCGCAGATCATGCACATAATGGTATAGCAGATGGAAGTCCTTGATCTGACCGGTACTGCTGACATGGATTCTCGGGCCGGTGCAGGGATGGCTGGCACCGCCGATGGACACATGGTTTTCATCCTGATAGGTGATGGGCAGATCCTGCCGGATCAGATCATAGACCTTTTTCTCCAGCTCCACCAGGTCAATCTGCGGCGGATAATCCGGGAAGGAGATCACGAAGCCGTGCTTCACATCGTCATGGCCGCACCGGGCCAGCTCCTCGGGGGGCATACAGAATTCGCACAGATCCTCCGCCGTGTGGGCCATAAGCCGGTAAGGCAGGGAGCGGTAGACAATGTTATAGACCTCCTGGGGCTCGGGGCCAAAGAGCGTCGGCCGGGTGATGACTACCTCCTCTCCCACGCCGATGAGCAGGTCGGCTTTTGTCCGCAGCAGGGGATATACCAGGTCAAAGTGCTCCACAATAACTCGTTTGCCCCGGTGGAGAGCCTCCGTGATGGCATCGGCCAGCTCGCTCATCTGCGTGAAGCCGTTTTCGAACCGAATGTCCACATGGTAGGTATGGGGCGTGAAGAAGCCCCGCTCCATATCCTGCTCCAGCAGCGGCAAGGGCCGGACATAGACGCCGTCGTCGTCGTTGGTCAGCTCCAGACCCGGGAACATACCGCGAATCAGAGCGCTTTTGCCGGAACCGGCCTCCCCGATGATACCGATGAGCTTGTCAAAGGGCGACAGGTACAGCTGGGCCAGCTGGATGCCCAGGGCGTACATACGGCTGTGGCCCCGGGGCGCAAAATAGGTGCTGAGGATATGGCTTCTCTGAAGATCCTGCATGAGTTTCCCTCCTAAATCAAATCATGGGCCTGCAGATAGGCATAGGTTGTATCGGGCACCAGGGCCCTGAGCGCCTCCGGCTGTCCCTTTCCCAGCAGGGCGCGGACAGCGCTGGCACTGACGGGATTCTCTCCTGCCTCCAGCCGCTGCAATTGCCGCAGCTCCACACCGGCCCGGGGCAGCTGTTCCGCCAGAACCTGGTTATAGCGGTTCGTCACGGGACACAGGGGCTCTGTGCCCACATAACGGCGGGTAATTCCAAAATACGGAACAAAATACCGGGTGAATACTTCGATATCCAGCAGGCACTGCACGTCCGCCGCCTGAGTCTTGTCCTTGAGAAAATACGTGGGAAAGGTAGCCTGGGAAATCAGGTAAGGCCCCGTGGGCGCCACGGTCACATTGGGCAGATCCGCCGTCCCCTGCCGCACCAGTTCCAGGCGGTCCGCCGCCGGAAAGCGGCCCTGTTCCTCCGACAGGACGAAGACATACATCCAGTCGCACTCCCCTGCCGCCGTCTCGATGAGCCAGCGATGTCCCCGGGTAAAGGGATTGCAGTGCATCACCGCAGCTCCAATCACACCGGTGCGGCAGGGCCTCTCCAGACCTTCGAGAAACGCCTCCACCCCATTTTTCCGGTCCTCCATCAGCAAAGCCCGGTCGGTTCCCGCCACGGGATAGAAAAACAGAGAGGAAAACATGGCTTCATTCTGGGGCTTCGTATACAAAAACAGATGCCGCAGACCGCAGGAGAAGGCCTCCTGCCGCAGGCTGGTCAGGAGCGTGGCCGTCAGGCCCTCCCCCTGCCGCGCCTGATCCACCGCGATGCACTTGAGGACATTCCCCTGCCGGGAGCCCGTGGCCGCCAGTTCTCCGTCCTCCCAGAGCAGCGCCGTAAGCTCCACCGGCTCCGTGCTGTCCAGACCGGCACGGGTCAGGAACTCTGACCACTGGCTGCGCTGCCACCCCTGCAGATTCCGGGTCAATTCCACTTCCATGGCATGACCTCCTTTTTCTCATTATATCGAACGCAAAAATCCATTGCAAGATCGAAAATTGTATTATATAATAAAATCAAATTGATATAGAACAATGGGAGATGAAGTCTATGACAGAAATCATTCGCGCCGCATCTGCCGGCACGCTGGAATCCAGTGACGTCTATGTGGAAATTGAGCCTCAGGCACAGGGAATCGAACTGGAGCTGGAGTCCGTGGTGCTCGGACAGTTCGGCGACGCCATTGAAGCCACTGTGCGTGATGTTCTGACCCAGCTTCAGGTTGAAAACGCCCATATCCATGTGGTGGATCGGGGCGCTCTGGACTGCGTCATCCGCGCCCGGGTGGAGACCGCCGTCCTGCGTGGAAGGAGGAAGGACTGATGCGCCGTTCCATGCTGTTTTTGCCCGGCAATACCCCGAACATGCTGATTAACGGCAGCTGCCTGGGGGCAGACGCCGTGATCTTCGACCTGGAGGACGCCGTGGCCCCGGCGGAGAAGGACGCCGCCCGGATTCTGGTGCGCAACACCATGCGCGGCCTGGACTTCCGGGGCTGTGAGACCATCGTCCGCATCAACTCCATCGACACCCCCTACTGGAAAGAGGATCTGGACGAGGTGCTGCCTCAGAAGCCGGCTCTGATCCTGCTGCCCAAGACCAACTGCGCCGCCGATGTGGAGGCCGCCGACGACTACATCACCCTGGTGGAACAGCAACTGGGCTTTGCCCCCAACACCGTGGGACTCATGCCCCTGATTGAAACAGCGTTGGGTGTGGAGAACGCCTTTGCCATCGCCTCGGCCCGCAGCCGGGTGGCCGCCCTGTTCCTGGGCGCCGAGGATCTGACCGCCGACCTGCAGTGCCAGCGCACCAAGGAGGGCCGGGAGATTGACTATGCCCGGCACCGGCTGGTGGTGGCCGCCCGTGCCGCCAATGTGGCCGTCTACGACACCCCCTTCACCGATGTCAACGACGACGAGGGCATCCGCACCGACGCCGCCTACGCCAAGGCCCTGGGCTTCACCGGAAAGGCCGCCATCTCTCCCCGCCATGTGGAGGTCATCAACCAGGTGTTCAGCCCCACCGTCAAGGAAATCCGCTATGCCTTCGAGGTCATGGACGCCATCGCCCTGGCCAAGGAACAGGGCCGCGGTGCCATCGCTCTGCACGGCAAGATGATTGACGCTCCCATTGTGGCCCGGGCCAGGCAGACCCTGGACATGGCCCGGGAGCTAGGAATCGGAAGGGAGGATCTGCAATGAACAGCAAGCTTGTTGGCTCCCTGCGGGAGGCCATCGGTCTGACCGGTCTGCGAGACGGCATGACCGTCTCCTTTCACCACCATCTGCGCAACGGCGACCATGTGCTGAACATGGTGCTGGAGGAGATTGCCAACCTGGGAATCCGGGAGCTGACCGTCAACGCCAGTTCCATCTTTGACGTCCATGCCCCCATTCTGGAGCACATCCGGAACCACGTGGTGACGAAGCTGCAGTGCAACTACATGGCCGCTACTGTCGGCCGGGCCGTCTCTCAGGGGATTCTGGACACGCCGGTGGAGTTCCGCACCCATGGCGGCCGGCCCCGGGATATCGCCCTGGGACGCACCCCCATCGACGTGGCCTTCATTGCCGCGCCCACGGCCGATCCCATGGGCAACTGCTCCGGCAAGTACGGAAAATCCGCCTGCGGCAGTCTGGGCTACGCCTTTGCCGACGCCCGGTACGCCAAAAAAGTGGTGGTCATCACCGACAATCTGGTACCCTACCCTCTGCAGGACTGGTCCATTCCGGAGACGGATGTGGACTATGTGGTCACCGTGGACGCCATCGGCGATCCCAAGGGCATTGTCTCCGGCACCACCCGCATCACCCGGGATCCCGTGGGCCTGGTCATGGCCTCCCAGGCTGCCCAGGTCATCCGCTATTCCGGGCTCCTGAAGGACGGCTTCTCCTTCCAGACCGGCGCCGGCGGCGCGTCCCTGGCCGCCGCCAAGTTCCTCAAGGATATCATGGTGGCCGAGGGCATTCAGGGCAGCTTCGGTCTCGGCGGCATCACCGGTTATATGGTGGACATGCTCCGGGCCGGGTGCTTCCGCTCCCTGCTGGACGTGCAGTGCTTTGACCTGCAGGCGGTGGAATCCCTCCGGGACGACCCCCGCCATCAGGAAATCTCCGCCCAGCACTACGCCGCCCCCGGCAGCCGCAGCGCCGTGGTGGACAGTTTGGATGTGGTCATTCTGGGCGCCACGGAGATTGACACAGACTTCAATGTCAACGTCCACACCGATTCCGGCGGCTCCATCATGGGCGGCTCCGGCGGCCACAGCGACAC
>JAEDJR010000077.1 GCA_016296235.1 Oscillospiraceae bacterium | reverse complement strand
CCCTGTGCAAGGAGGCCGGTGTGGTCATGACCGGCGCCGGCGCCACCTTCCCCTATGGCAAAGATCCCCAGGACAGCAACATCCGCATCGCCCCCAGCCTGCCGCCTGTGGCAGAGCTGGAAATGGCCATGGATGTGTTCTGCACCTGCCTGAAGCTGGCCGCGCTGGAGCAGAAGCTGGGGAAATAACCGCGTGCAGGCATGTGGGCTATCGGAAGCTGCATGCATTCGGCGGGGGCAAGCCCCAGCCCTACGGGGAATTCTTTCGGAATACACCGTAGGGGCGGCCTGCGGCCGCCCGCATAATTGCAGCTGCGCCGCGAAACGCACTGCCTGCACTCTGGCGGCCACAGGCCGCCTCTACAACATGCATCCGGCGGGGGCAAGCCCCCGCCCTACAGGGAATTCTTTCAGGATACACCGTAGGGGCGGCCTGCGGCCGCCCGCATGATTGCAGCTGCGCCGCGAAACGCACTGCCTGCACTCGGGCGGCCACAGGCCGCCCCTACAACATGCATCCGGCGGGGGCAAGCCCCCGCCCTACGGGAATCCCTTGCGTGATAGATTGACAAATGCGGGCGGCCACATCGGGCCGCCCCTACGGTTTCTTAATCGCAGTCTAATGGCGTGGACACAATCTGTTCACGCTTTTTTTGCGTGCCTGTGCTATACTGATGTCACACTAGAATAAAACTACATCACGGAGAGAAGGAGCTTGTTATGGACGATCAATCCTACAACCCCAATGACAACTTCCAGTACCAGTACCGGCCCGGCCCCCAGGCCAGGAAACCCAAGGGGCAAAAGCCGGCCGGCAAAAAAATTGTGTTCATCGCGGCGGCAGTGATCTGCGTGCTGCTGCTGGCCGTCACGGCGCTGAATTCCTTCTACACCATCGGTGAGCAGGAAAGCGCCGTGGTCACCACCTTCGGCGTTCCCCAGACCGTCACCTCCCCCGGCCTCCACTTCAAGATCCCCTATGCCCAAGAGGTTCAGAAGGTGGACATGACCATCAAGGGCATCGCCATCGGCTATGACCCCTACACCAACGAGTCCAAGGACGAGGAAAGCCTGATGATTACCAGCGACTACAACTTCGTCAACGTGGACTTCTTCATGGAGTACCGGGTGACCGATCCGGTGAAGTACCTGTACAACAGTGAGGACGCCGCCGGAATTCTCAAGACCCTGGCCCAGAGCTACATCCGCGACACCATCGGCCTGTACCCGGTGGACGACGTAATCACCAGCGGCAAGAGCCAGATTCAGGCGGAGATCAAGGAGAAGATCATCAACCGCATGGAGCAGGAGGACCTGGGCATCCAGCTGGTGAACCTGACCATCCAGGACGCCGAGCCGCCCACGGCGGAGGTACTGGCGGCCTTCAAGGACGTGGAAAACGCCAAGCAGGGCAAGGAAACGGCCCTGAACAACGCCAACAAGTACCGTTCCGAGCAGCTGCCTGCAGCGGAAGCGGAAGCCGACCGGATCCTCCAGCAGGCCGAAGCCGCCAAGGCCAGCCGCATCAACGAGGCCAACGGTCAGGTCGCCCGTTTCAACTCCATGTACGAGGAGTACAGCAAGTTCCCCGGCATCACCAAGCAGCGCATGTACTACGAGACCATGGAAGCCCTGCTGCCCGGCCTGCAGGTGATTTTGACCGACGAGAACGGCAACCATCTGAATATGTTCAGCTTTGACGGTGCGAAGGAGGGTGCTGCCCAATGAAAAAAGCCGTAAAAATTCTGCTGATTGTCCTGGCCGTGGTGATTCTCATCGGCGCGTCCAGCTGCTTCGTCATCACCCGCCAGAATGAGTACACCATCATCCGCCAGTTCGGCAAGGTTGTGGACATCCGCGACCAGGCCGGCATCAGCTTCAAGCTGCCCATCCTCCAGGATCAGCAGACCCTGCCCAAGACGGTGCTGCTGTACGACCTGCCGGTGTCCGACGTCATCACCAAGGACAAAAAGACCATGGTGGCCGACTCCTTCGTGCTGTGGCGCATCGAGGATCCCCAGAAGTTCATCCAGACCCTGAATTCCAGCCTCTCCAACGCCGAGAGCCGTCTGTCCACCCTGGTTTACAACTCCATGAAGAACACCATCTCCGGCATGAACCAGACCGAGGTCATCTCCGGAAGAGACGGCGAGCTGGCCGCGGCCATCAAGGCCGGCGTGGGCAGCGGTCTGGAGCAGTACGGCATCCAGCTGATCGCCGTGGAGACCAAGCGGCTGGATCTGCCTGACGACAACAAGGAGGCCGTCTACCAGCGCATGATCTCCGAGCGCAACAACATTGCCGCCAAGTTCACCGCCGAGGGCGAGAGCGAGGCCCAGATGATCCGCTCCGAGACCGACAAGGAAGTGGAGATCAAGATCTCCCAGGCCAACGCCCAGGCGGAGATCCTCCAGGCCGAGGGCGAGGCGGAATACATGCGCATTCTGTCCGACGCCTACGCCGACCCGGACAAGGCGGAGTTCTACAACTTCGTCCGCAGCCTGGACGCGGCCAAGGCCAGCCTGACCAACGGCAAGAACGTCCTGTTCCTGGGGCTGGACTCCCCGCTGACCCAGATTTTCTATGAAACCGGCCTTGCCCAGGCCGAACCGCAGCCTCAGACCGAAATGGAGCCGTAAGAGGTAAGATAAACGGGCCTGTCGCGAAATTCGCGACAGGCCCGTTCTTGCTTTTTATATGGAACCGCCCTCGTGCCCCCTCTACAGGGGGCTGTCAGCGAAGCTGACTGGGGGTTGTATTGACAAGCAATTTTACCGAAAAACGATACAATTGCTGATTTGCAGCAACCCCCAGCCTCCGCTGCGCTCCGGCAGCCCCCTGTAGAGGGGGCACGAGGGGGGTGCTTCAAGACCCGTTAGGGGCGTTCTGCGGGAAACTGCACCGTGACGGTGGTACCCTTGCCCTCGGTGCTTTCCAGGGTGAGCTTGGCGTTGTGGAGCTGGGCGCCGTGCTTCACGATGCTCAGGCCCAGGCCCGTGCCGCCCACGTCCCTGGAATGGCTCTTATCCACCCGGTAAAACCGCTCGAACACCCGGCTCCGGCTCTCCCGGGGGATGCCGATGCCCGTGTCCCGCACCAGGAGCGTGGCCTCCTTCCCCGCCGTCACCACCACGTCCACCGTCCCGCCGGGGCGGTTATACTTGATGGCATTGTCGCAGAGGTTATAGATCATCTCGCCCAGCACCGGTGCGCTGCCCGTGACCACGGCGCTGCCGCCCAGAACCGACACCGCCACCTGCCGTTTTTCCGCCTCCGGCTCCAGGCGGCGCACCTGCTGCTGCGCCAGCCGGTACAGGTCCACCGGGGCCATTTCCCCGGGCAGCTCCATCTCGTCCAGGGCGGACAGGCGGATGATGTCCTCCACCAGGCGAATCAGCCGCTGGGCCTCCTCATAGATGCTGTTTGCAAAATCCTGCACATCCGCCCCGGCGACCACGCCGGACTTCAGCAGCTCCGCAAAGCCGGAAATGGAGGTCAGGGGCGTTTTCAGCTCGTGGGACACGTTGGCGGAGAATTCCCGTCGCAGAGCTTCCCGCTGGGCCCGCTCGGTGATATCCACCACCAGCAGCACCGCGCCGGTGACTTCCGCCTCCTGCCGGACCGGATTGGCCATGAGCTGCAAAGTCCGCCCGCCGGTTTCCAGCTGGCCCTCCCAGTGGCGGCCCGCCAGGGACTCCTGCACCGCCATGCGGAAGGCTTCGCTGCGGTTCAGGGCCAGGACGCTGCCCGGCGCCGGGCTGGCTTCCCCATGGAGCAGCTTCAGGGCCGACCCGTTGCAGCTGAGCAGGTTGGTCTGGCCGTCGATGACCAGCAGGCCCTCGGACATATGCTCGGTGATGAGGCGGAATTCCTCCTGCTTCTGCCGGGCCTCGTCCAGCTGGCGGTCGATGGTCCGCCGGAGCCGGGCGATGCTGATGAGCAGGGGCGAAACCTCCTCATAGACCTGGTTTTGTTCCGGATGCTCCAGATCCAGGGCGTTGATGGGCGCCACGATCCGGCCCGCCACCCGGTAGGCCAGGATTCCGCCGAGAATCAGCACCAGCAATACCAGCACGGCCACTGGCTGCAGAACCCCCAGTAGCAGAATCCAGACCGACCGCTGGGTGGCCGCCAGCCGCAGAACCGAGCCGTCCGCCAGCTGCCTGGCATAGTAGAAGGTCTCCCGGGACAGGGTGCGGCTGACGCGGCTGCCGGTGCCGTCGCCGGTCTCCAGGGCCTGCCGGACCTCCTCCCGGTCCAGGTGGTTCTCCATGGAGGCGGCGTCGGCTTCGTTGTCATAGCGCACCGTACCGTCGGCGGCAATGAGGGTGATGCGGCGGGTTTTGTCCCCCAGGGTGTCCAGGTAGGATTCTCCCTCCAGCTCCAGGCCGTGGGCGATGTACACCGCCTCCGCCTGCAGCTCCCGCTGGGTCTGTTCCGAAAAATAGTCATAGAGTACGGCGGTCAGGATGGCGGAGCTGAGCACCAGCACCAATGCCGCCACCAGACAGATGGCCTGATAGATTTTTTTAGCCATGGGGCGTTCCTCCGATCTTGTAGCCGATGCCCTTGACGGTCTCGATGCAGGCGCCGGCGTCTCCCAGCTTTTTGCGCAGGTTCCGGATATGGACATCCACGGTGCGGCTCTCGCCGTCGAAGCTGTAGCCCCAGATCTGATTGAGCAGGGCGTCCCGGGTCAGCACCACACCGGCGTTGCGCAGCAGCAGGCACAGAAGCTCAAATTCCTTCAGGGCCAGCCGGACCTCTTTGCCGTCCGCCAGCACCTCATGGCGGGGCGGGCACACATAGAGGCTGCCCACCCGGTATTCCTCCTGCCCCTGCTCCCGGGTGCGGCGCAGCACGGCCTTGATCCGGGAGACCAGCTCCATCATACCAAAGGGCTTTGGCACATAGTCGTCGGCCCCGGCGTCCAGACCCGTCACCCTGTCGTACTCGCTGCCCTTGGCCGTCAGCATAATCACCGGCAGCCGGGCCGTCTCCGGCGCCATGCGCAGCCGGTGCAGGACGCTGAGTCCGTCCTCCTCCGGCAGCATGATATCCAGCAGCACCAGACTGGGCAGCTGCTGCGCCATGGCCGGCCAGAACGCGGAGGGCCGGTCAAAGCCCTGGGCCTCAAATCCGCTGGTCCGCAGGGCGTATAAAACCAATTTGCGGATGTTGTCGTCATCCTCTAAGACATAGATCATAGTCGGCTCCTGTTTCTCCATTCTTTTCCGGCCACGTCATGCAGGCACAAACATCTTGTCCCCCCTCTACAGGGGGGTGGCTGCGAAGCAGCCGGGGGGTTGCTTCTTTCCTGCTGCTGTACCGTTGATCGGTAAAATTGCTCGTTGATACACCCGGGTTGGCACTAAGCCTTTGCTCTGCACTTCGTTTGTGCAAAGGCAAGTGCCTGCCCAACCGCTGCGGTCGCTTGACTCCGCCACCGGTGGCGCTCCCTTGCGGGCGCCCAGCTTCGCTTCGCTCAGCAGCCCCCTGTAGAGGGGGCACAGGGTTCATTTTGCCTGTTCTTCCGCGTGCTTTCCTGTCAAAGAAAACTCCACCCACTCGGCAATGTTCACCGCGTGGTCCCCGATACGTTCAAAATACTTCGCAATCATCAAAAGGTCAAGACAAACTTCGCCGCTTTCCGGATTTTCCCGGAGCATGGCCGTCAGCTCTGCCTTGACACGGGAAAACAGGGCGTCCACCTTGTCGTCGTAGGCCATGACCGCCCGGGCCTGGTGGATATCCCGGCTGACAAAGGCCGCCACGGCGTCGGTGACCATGCGGCCGGCGGCCGAGGCCATTTCGGCCATATGGCTCTTGCTCTCGGCCTCGGCGTCGGTGATGTAGCGCAGGGTTTCCGCGATGTCCGACGCCTGGTCGCCGATGCGCTCCATGTCGGAGATCATCTTCAGGGCCGACGAGATCACCCGCAGATCCCGGGCCACGGGCTGCTGCTGCAGGAGCAGCTTCATGCACAGGCTCTCAATGTCCCGCTCCTTCTGGTCGATCCGGATTTCCAGATTGCTGATTTCCTCCGCTCTGACCGTGACGCTCCTGGCCAGGGCGTCGGCCACCAGGCCGATGGCCTCCTCACACAGAGCGCCCATGGTAATCAGCTCCACATGGAGCTGATCCAGCTGCTGATCG
Source organism: Oscillospiraceae bacterium (assembly GCA_016296235.1). GTDB lineage: Bacteria > Bacillota > Clostridia > Oscillospirales > Oscillospiraceae > Avoscillospira. The sequence goes on along the minus strand of JAEDJR010000077.1, from coordinate 2,667 downwards.
AATCGTGTCCGCATTATCCAAACCTCCCGGTGATGTAGTCCTCGGTTCGCTTGTCCCCGGGGAAGGAGAAGAGGGTCTCTGTCTTGCCCATCTCCACCAGCTCGCCCAGGAGGAAAAACGCCGTATTGTCGGAGATTCTCGCCGCCTGCTGCATGTTGTGGGTGACGATGATGATGGTGTACTTCTTTTTCAGCTCCAGGGCCAGCTCCTCGATCTTGCCCGTGGAGATGGGATCCAGGGCCGAGGTGCTCTCGTCCATCAGCAGCACCTCCGGCTCCACGGCCAGGGCCCGGGCGATGCACAGCCGCTGCTGCTGGCCGCCGGAGAGGCCCAGGGCGCTCTTTTTCAGCCGGTCCTTGACCTCATCCCAGATGGCCGCCTGGGTCAGGCTGCGCTCCACGATCTCGTCCAGCAGCACCCGGGAGCGGACGCCGTGGGTCCGCGGGCCGTAGGCGATGTTGTCGTAGATGCTCATGGGGAAGGGGTTGGGCTTCTGGAACACCATGCCCACCCGCTTGCGCAGGACGTTGACATCCATGCCGCCGTAGAGCTCCTCCCCGTCCAGCTGTACGGACCCGGTGATGCGGCAGCCCTCCACCAGGTCGTTCATGCGGTTGAGGCTCTTGAGCAGGGTGGATTTGCCGCAGCCCGAGGGGCCGATGAGAGCCGTGATTTCCTTCTCCGGGAAGGCGGCGTTGATGTGTTTCAGGGCCTGGAACTGGCCGTAATATAAGTTCAGATCGGAAACCGTGATTTTATCCATGGTCGTTCCCCTTTGTCAGTTTCTTGGCCGCAAAGCTGGACAGGGCGTTGATGCCCACCACCAGCACCAGCAGCACCACCGCCGTGGCCTGGGCCTGAGCTGTGTAAAGGCCCTCGCTCATGAGCAGGTACATATGCACCGCCAGGGTGCGGGTGGACTGGAACAGCGGCGCGAACAGGCTGAAGCCGTCCTTGGTCACAAAGCTGAGGTTATCCTTGCCGGAGCCGGCGGTGAAGATCAGGGCGGCGGACTCGCCCACAATCCGGCCGATGGCCAGAATCACGCCGGACAGAATTCCCGGCATGGCCGGCGGCAGAATCACGGAGAACACCGTCCGCAGTTTCCCGGCTCCCAGGCCAAAGGAGCCCTCCCGGTAGCTGTCCGGCACCGACAGCAGGGCCTCCTCCGTGGTGCGCAGGATCAGCGGCAGGATCATGATGGACAGGGTCGCGGCGCCGCCCAGCATGGAATAGCCCCAGCCCAGGGCCACCTTGAAGAACATCATGCCGAACAGGCCGTAGACGATGGAGGGGATGCCGGACAGGGTCTCCGCCGTCAGGCGCACCAGCTTCACCAGCCGGTTGCCCCGTTTGGCGTACTCCACCAGATAGATGGCGGCGCCCACGCCGATGGGCACGGCCAGCAGCAGGGCGATGACCGTGATGCACAGGGTGTTGACCAGGGCCGGCATCATGGATTGGTTTTCCGTGGTGAATTTCCAGGCAAACAGATCCAAGGACAGGTTGGGAATGCCGGTCATCAGGATGTAGCCCAGAAGGATGGCGATGACGGCGGCGGTCAGAACAGCCGACAGCCAGACCAGGCCCCGCAGCGCCCGGGACACCCAGATCTGGCCCCGGGAACGGGCCATGATCTCGGCGGCAGTGCGCCCGGCCGGCGGACGGTGGGCCGCAAGGGCAAGACTTTGCTTCATTTGGCCTCACGTCCTTTCACCAGAGAGAAGCAGGCGTTAATCAGCAGGATGAATACGAACAGCACCACGCCGGTGGCGATCAGGGCCCGGCGGTGGAGGCCCGTGGAATAGCCCATCTCCAGGACGATGTTGGAGGTCATGGTCCGCAGGCCGTCCAGCAGGCCGCCGGGCATCCTGGTCTGGTTGCCTGCGATCATGATAACGGCCATGGTCTCGCCGATGGCCCGGCCCACGCCGAGAATCACGCCGGACAATACGCCGGAGCCGGCCGCCGGAAGCACCACAGAGAACACGCTGCGTTCCTGGGTGGCCCCCAGGGCCAGGGCGCCCTCATAGTAGCTCCGGGGCACCGCCCGCAGGGCCGGTTCCGCCGTGCCGATGATGGTGGGCAAAATCATGATCCCCAGCAGCAGCGACGCCGTCAGCAGGCCCTTGCCGGAGGTTCCGGAGAGGGCCTGTACCACGGGGACGATGACCATCAGGCCGAAGAAGCCGTAGACAATGGAGGGGATTCCGGCCATGAGCCGCACAGCCGGGTTCAGCACCCGGTAGAGCCGGTCAGAGCAGAAGCAGGCCAGGAAAACAGCGCACAGCACCCCCACCGGCACCCCCACCACCATGGCTCCGGCCGTGACATAGATGGAGCCGATGATAAAAGGGAAGATGCCGTAGAGGTTCTGATCGGGTTTCCAGACCTTGCCGAAGAAGTTCCCCGGGCCGATTTCGAACATGGTGGGGACGCCGTTGCCCAGCAGATAGACGCAGATCAGCGCCACCGCCGCAATGGACACGCAGGCGGTCAGGAGAAAGACGTAGTGCATGACGGTTTCCTTGTATTTGGTCATGTTGGTTCCTCTTATGTAGGGGCGGCTATCAGCCGCCCGAATTGTTTGCTGCGTTCGTGCGGGCGGCCACGCCGGGCCGCCCCTACGGAGAAGCAATGGGAGTGGGGCGTACACCATCGGCAACG
>JAEDJR010000002.1 GCA_016296235.1 Oscillospiraceae bacterium | reverse complement strand
TTCACCGGTACCGGGAACAGCCGGTACATCGCCAAGCGCATCGCGGCCGCCCTGGATGAGGAGCTTCTCAGCATCAATGACCGCATCAAGGCGGGCGACATTTCACCGGTCACATCCGACGGGCGCCTGGTTATCGTCACGCCCACTTACGCGTGGCGCATTCCGCGCGTGGTACGGGATTGGCTGGCACGAACGGACTTTCCCCGTGGGGCGCATACATGGTTTGTCATGACCTGCGGCGGTGAAATCGGCAATGCTGCGGGGTATAACCGTGCGCTCTGTCAGGAGAAACAGCTCGCCTATATGGGCACGGCGCAGATCATCATGCCTGAAAATTAGATTGCCATGTTCAACGCGCCCCAGACAGAGAAAGCGCGGCAGATCGTTGCCAAAGCGGAGCCGGACATAGAGCGTGTGATCACTTCCATTGCGGGGAATCAAGCGTTCCCGCCGCCTCGCAACAACCTATACGACCGCTTTATGAGCGGTCCGGTGAATCCGATTTTTTATTCTTTCTTCGTCAAAGCAAATGCCTTTACGGCAGGCAGCACCTGCACCGGCTGCGGTCGGTGTGCCAGGCTCTGCCCGACGAACAACATCACGATTCAAAACGGCAAGCCTGTCTGGGGCGGCGACTGTACCCACTGCATGGCGTGCATCTGCCACTGTCCCGCAGAAGCCATCGAGTACGGCAAAAAGAGTCTGGGCAAGCCCAGATATCACTTCGAGGCGCTATAAAAAGGTGAGAAAGGTCAGAGAGCAAGCAGCTTGCTCTCCGGCCTTCTCGTTCTATTCAGCCATGATATCCTCCGGCATTTCCTCTGGCTGCAAACTGGAAAGACGGTATTCGAAGACGCCTAAAATGCCGCTGCATGGCCGAAGTCACATGGGTAATTCCGGACAGAAATGGGGCGTTTTACCGGACTGAAATACCTTGTAATTTTCGAACAAGTGTGCTATTATATATTCGAACAAATGTTTTATAGGAGGCGAAAAGGATGGACGCGCAGAATTTGCCAATACAGGTCATCGTTCATTGCGACGCCGGGGGCGAGCTGCGGCCGCTGCGGTTTCGCTATGAGGATGGCCAGCACCGGCTTCACACCGTGCAGATTGACCAGGTGGCCGACAGCCGGGAGGTGGAGTTTGTTGGCATTGCAGCCATCCTCTATCTGTGCAAGGCAAAAGCCGAGGGAAAAGAGCACCTGTACGAGCTGAAATACACCATACAGACCCACAAATGGGTACTGTTCCGGAAAATTTACTGAGGGATTGTCATGGCGGAGCGGATTATTTTTCATGTAGACGTCAACAGCGCGTTTTTATCCTGGACAGCGGCCTACCGATGCAGCGTTCTGGGGGAGGAGTTTGACCTGCGGCATGTGCCGTCGGTCATTGCAGGGCAGAAGGACAGCCGGCGGAGCATTGTACTGGCAAAGAGCACGCCGGCAAAAAAATATGGAATTCAGACCGGGGAACCTCTGGGTATGGCCCGGGATAAATGCCCCGGCCTGGTGGTGGCAGAACCGGACTATAACCTGTATATATCCGCGTCCAGGAGGCTGATGTCCATGCTTCGGGATGTCTCACCGGTGGTGGAGCAGTTCTCCATCGATGAGGCCTGGGTCGATATGACCGGAACCCAGCGGCTCTACGGAAGCCCGCTTTTTGCTGCTCAGTGGCTGAAAGACCGCATCAAGCGGGAGCTGGGCTTCACTGTGAATATCGGGATTTCCTCCAACAAGATGCTGGCCAAGATGGCAGGGGAGCTGGAAAAACCGGATAAGGCGCTGACGCTGTTTCCCTGGGAGATCGAGGAAAAGCTGTGGCCCCTGCCGGTCAGAGAGCTGTTTTCTGTGGGGGCCGCCACCGAGAAAAAGCTCCATCAAATGGGGATTCGTACGATCGGAGAGCTGGCCCATGCGGAGGTAGGCGATCTGCGGCGAAAGCTCCACAAGCACGGAGAGACGATCTGGCATCTGGCCAACGGACGCAATGCGGATCCTCTGCAGCCGGTGGCAGCGGAGAATAAGGGCTACGGAAATGCCATGACAACACCCTGGGATGTGACGGATCTGGTCTATGCACAGCAGGTGCTGCTGTCCCTGTGCGAGACTGTGGCGGCGAGAATGCGGAAGGATGGGCAGACTGGCCGCTGTGTGACCTTGCAGCTTCGAACGTCGCAGTTTGAGAACTATTCCAGCCAGCGTCAGCTGCCGTCTTCCACCAACGGCACCACGGAGATTTATGAGGCCGCCTGCCGCATCCTGGAGGAAGTGTGGGATCGAAAAACACCCCTGCGGCAGATGGGAGTCCAGTTGAGCAAGGTTTCCCATGATCCCTACCGGCAGTACAGCATGTTTGATACGGTCCGCTATGACCGGCTGGAAAAGCTGGATACGGCAGTGGACGGCATTCGGGAGAAATTCGGAGAGGACGCCATCCGCCGGGCTTCGGTTCTGGCCTTTGAGAATCCGCGCAAGGGAGCCCAATCCGTGGCCTTCCATGTACAATTTTGACAGATTTTTTTCTGCAGAAGCTGGTTTTTGTTGAGAACGGAAATTGACATTTTCTTCAAACATGAGTATGATATTACAAATATACTAGCGATGTAAAGTTGCAAAGTAAAAGGAGAAGAAAACCCATGGTAACCCGCTTTGATGTGACACTGCCGCCGCTGACCGGAGATAAGCCGAGAAGAGCGTATCTCTATCTGCCGGACTATTATGACGACGACGAAAGCCGGAGATTTCCGGTGATGTATATGTTCGATGGACACAATGTGTTCTTCGATTCCGACGCGACCTATGGAAAGTCCTGGGGCATGAACAGCTACATGTCCTGGACCAAAAAGCCCCTTATCATTGTGGCCGTGGAGTGCAACCACGAGGGGAACGGCCGGTTGATGGAGTATTCCCCCTTCAATTTTTCCAATTCCACCCTGGGGCGGATCCAGGGAAAGGGAAAGGTCTATATGGACTGGCTGGTAAACACATTGAAGCCGCAGATTGATGCGAAGTACCGCACGATACCGGATCGGGAGCACACCCTGATCTGCGGTTCGTCCATGGGCGGCCTGATGGCGTTGTACGGTGCCACAGCCTATAACCATGTCTTTCAGCGGGCCGCCTGCCTGTCGCCGAGTCTCTGGGTTTCTCCCGGAAAGGGGATAGAAATGGTTGCAAAAGCGGACATCCGCAATGATACCTGTATCTATATGGATTACGGAAGCGAAGAAATCTTCAACCACGCAGCCAACGCGGAAGCGCTGATATCCATGGCGCATCTGCTGCTGACCAAGCGGGTCAATCTGGCGTTCCGCATTGTGCCGGGGGGCACCCACAGCGAGGCGTCCTGGGAGCAGCAGATCCCGATCTTTATGGACTGCCTGGGCTTGTGAGACGAAGGAGGATCATCAGATGGAAATGCGGTACTTCAAGCATTACAGCGGCAGTCTGGGCCGGGACATGGAATTCAAAGCCTATGGACACAGCGGAAAGCCAGTCCTGTTCATACCCTGCCAGGCAGGCCGGTTCTACGACTTTGAGAATTTCAAAATGGCTGACCACTGGGCCCAATGGATCGAAAACGGCCAGGTTACCGTTTATGCCTGCGATGTCATTGACGGTGAAACCTATGCCAACCAAAGCGGGGATCCCCGATGGAGAATTCAGCGCCATGAGCAGTGGTATCACTATATCGTGGACGAACTGGTGCCCTATATCAAGCATCTCAACGGCCAGCGCACCTTCTGCGATCAGCCAATCATGACCTTCGGTGCCTCCATGGGCGCCATGCATGCAGCCAATTTATTCTTCCGGCGCCCGGATCTGTTTGGCTCCGTACTGGCCCTGTCGGGTCTGTATGACTCGGAGATGTTCTTTGGTAACTACATGGACGATCTGCTGTATCAAAACACACCGTGCCGTTACCTGGAAAACATGCCCTCGGATCATCCCTATATTTCCATGTACAACCAGCGCAAGATGGTTTTCTGCGTCGGGCAGGGTGCATGGGAGGATGAACTGAAGGCAAGCACGGGCCGCCTGAAGCAGGTCTTGGAGCGAAAGGGAATTCACGCCCAGGTGGATTTCTGGGGTTACGACGTCAGTCATGACTGGTCGTGGTGGTATCGGCAAGTTGAGCACTACGTACCTGGTTTTTTATAAGAGAGAAAGGAGCGCTTCCAATGAAGAACTTTATTTTTCTGTCGCCCAATTTTCCGGAGACATACTGGCTGTTCTGCCGGGAGCTGAAACGGAACGGAATGCGCGTGCTGGGAATCGGTGACTGCCCCTATCCGGAGCTTCGTCAGGAGCTGCGGGAATGCCTGGATGAATACTACAAGGTTTCCAGCCTGGAGAATTACGACGAGGTTTTCAAGGCGGTGGCATTCTTTACCTACAAATACGGTAAAATTGACTGGCTGGAATCCAACAACGAGTATTGGCTCATGCGGGACGCCGCCCTGCGGACGGAGTTCAATATCACCACGGGCTTCAAAAACGAGGATATGGATCGGATCAAATTCAAGTCCGGCATGAAAGCGTACTATGCCAAGGCCGGACTGAAAACCGCCAGATATCATATCGTGGAGGATTTTGAAGGCGCCAGCGCTTTTGCCCATGAGGTGGGGTATCCGGTCATTGTGAAGCCCGACAACGGCGTGGGCGCCAACAATACGTACAGGCTCCAGAACGATGACGAGCTGCAGTTCTTTTTTGATACAAAAGATGATAATATCTATATCATGGAGGAATTCGTCAACGGCTACGTCCGAACCTACGACGCCATTATTGACTCCAAGGGCGAGCCACTGTTTGAAAGCGGTAATGTGACGCCTGAGTCCATCATGGATATTGTCAACACCAATGGCAATTCGATCTACTACATTGTCAAAGATCTGCCGGAGGAGCTTCGGGACATCGGCCGCAGAACGGTGAAGGCCTTTGATGTCAAAAGCCGCTTTGTCCATCTGGAATATTTTGTTCTCAACTGCGACCAGGAGGGCTTGGGCAAGAAGGGAGATATCATTGGCCTGGAGGTCAATATGCGGCCTGCCGGCGGCTATACGCCGGATCTGTTCGACTTTGCCAATGAGACCAATGTCTATAAGATCTGGGCGGATATGGTTGCATTTGACAAAAGCACAGTGCCGACGGACCGGAAACACCATTTCTGCGCCTTCTGCGGCCGCCGGGACGGTATAGACTTTGTCCTGGATCACAATGCCATCATGACAAAATACAGCCCGAATATGAAGATGTACGGCCGAATTCCGGAAGCCCTGTCCGGGGCCATGGCCAACCAGATGTATGTGGCCATATTTGACACGGAAGAGGATATGCAGGCCTACTATGCCGACCTGCTGGCAGTGAAATCGTAAAGGTCCTGCTGAGAGGAAGCAGAGATGCAGTATTTTACCATTTCACCGATGAAAACGGAGGAAGAAATTAACGGCAAAGCCTATGTCCATTATCAGTCCTGGCAGGAGACCTATGCCGGTCTTGTGGATGCGGCGTACCTGAACAAGCTGACCCTCGAAACCTGCAGAGAAATCGCGCATCGATGGCCGGATAACATCCTTGTGGCCAAGGCGGGCGAGAACGTGATTGGTTTTGTGGCCTACGGCGCTTACCGGGATCAGACGCTGCCGAAATGCGGAGAGATCTATGCAATTTACGTTCTGCGGGAATACCACGGCAAACAGGTGGGGTATGCGCTGATGAACGCTGCTTTTGAGCGGCTCAGTGACTATGCCCAGATTGCTGTTTGGGTGTTGAAAGGAAATGAAAGAGCCATTCGCTTCTATGAACGATACGGCTTTCATTTCGATGGAACGGAACAGCAAATCTGCCTCGGAACGCCGAATACGGAATGCAGAATGATCTGTCATCATGTCTGCTGAAGAAACTGCAACCGGATCCGTCCCTATATCCGGAGCAGCCAAAAGCAGCCCTTTGCGGGGAGTCTTGGCAACACAGAAGCCTCCTCTTGAGGGGAGGCGGCACGGCGCAAGCCGTGACGGAGAGGTGAAACTGGCAGCCCTTCTCTTATCGGCACTGCCTGCATACACCTCATCAGTGGGTCTTTAGGCCGACAGCTTCCTCTCAAGGGAAAGCCTTGAGTGCTCATTGGTTTTGAGGACTTCTTCAACACGCTGAAGCCCCGCCATGACTTGTGTCATGGCGGGGCTTTTCGTGTTAAAGCAGGGGAGAAGGGAAATTACTTCACTTCGACCTCGGCGCCGGCGGCCTTCAGATCCTCGGCCAGCTTCTCGGCGTCTTCCTTGGAGATGCCTTCCTTCAGAGCCTTGGGAGCGTTGTCCACGATCTCCTTGGCTTCCTTCAGGCCCAGGCCGGTGACGGCACGGACGACCTTGATGACGGCGATCTTGTTGGCGCCGGCGGACTTCAGGACGACGTCGAACTCGGTCTTCTCTTCCTCAGCGGCAGCAGCGCCGGCAGCGGGAGCAGCAACAGCAGCGGCAGCGGCGGAAACGCCGAACACTTCTTCCAGAGTGTGAACCAGCTCGGCCAGCTCCAGAACGGACAGGGTCTTAACTTCTTCAACGAGAGCAGTAATCTTTTCGGATGCCATTTTTAATTACCTCCAAATATCGTAATAAGTGTTCAATGAATTAGGCTTCTGCAGCTTCTTCTGCAGGAGCGCCACCCTTGGCCTGGCAGATCTGATCCAGAACGAAAGCCAGACTGGTGATGGGAGCCAGGAAAGTACCCAGAACCTGAGCAATGAGAGCGTCCTTGGAAGGCAGCTCGCCGAAAGCCTTCAGTTCATCGATGGTCAGGACCTTGCCTTCGACCATGCCGCCCTTGATCTTCACAACGTCCTTGTTCTTCTTGGCGAACTCGCTGACGATGCGGGCGGGGGCGATGGGATCGCCGGTCGTGCAAGCCATGGAAGTCGTACCGTTGAGCAGCTCATCAAACTCGCTGTAGCCAATCTTGTTGGCGGCAAAGCGGGTCAGGGTGTTCTTCACAACAGTGTAGTCGACTCCGGCGGCACGGAACTGGTTGCGCAGCTCAGTATCCTGGGCCACGTTGATACCCTTGTAATCCACGAAGACGGCGGCAGTAGCATTCTGCAGCTTTTCGGCAAGGGCGTCCACAGTTGCCTTTTTGCTTTCCAAAACCTTTGCGTTGGGCATGATTGTGTCACCTCCGAGTATAATAAAAGTCCTCATGCCAGAAAGACATGAGGACACAAAATGCTTGTCATTTCGCGAAACCTCGGCAGGAAGGGGAGAACCCTTTATGGCAAAAGCCTCCTGCTGTCTTTGGCAGCCAATATACTATATCAAGTTCCGCGGCAAATGTCAAGAACTTTTTTGTAAAATCAGAACTTAGCAGTGCTGACCTTGATGCCAGGGCCCATGGTGGAGGCGATGACGCAGCTTCTGATATACTGACCCTTGGCAGCGGCGGGCTTGGCCTTGATGACGGCGCCCAGCAGAGTCTCGAAGTTCTCCTGCAGCTTTTCGGGGCCGAAGGAAACCTTGCCGATGGGGCAGTGGATGATGTTGGTCTTATCGAGACGGTACTCGATCTTACCGGCTTTGATCTCATGGACGGCGGCGGTGACGTTGGGAGTCACAGTGCCGGCCTTGGGGGAGGGCATCAGACCCTTGGGGCCCAGAACCTTACCCAGACGGCCGACAACGCCCATCATGTCGGGAGTTGCGACGACGACATCGAAGTCAAACCAGTTTTCCTTGGTGATCTTTTCGACCAGTTCCATACCGCCGGCATAATCGGCACCGGCAGCCAGAGCCTCGTCCACCTTGGCGTCCTTGGCAAAAACCAGAACCTTGCGGGTCTTGCCGGTGCCGTTGGGCAGAACGATGGCACCACGGACCTGCTGGTCAGCGTGACGGGAGTCAACGCCCAGCTTGATGTGGATTTCAACAGTTTCGTCGAACTTGGCGGGGGCAGCCTTCACAACCAGGCCCATGGCGTCGGCCACGTCGTACTGAACACTGCGGTCGATCAGCTTTGTGCTGTCTTTATATTTCTTACCTCTGAACAATGTAATATCCTCCTTAGTGGTGATTCGGAATAATCCTCCCACGATTTATGAGGTCCGGCCTGCTGCCGGAAATCCTCGGTCAAGCAATTAGTTATCGGCGATAACGACGCCCATGCTGCGGCAGGTACCGGCAATCTGGGACATAGCAGCCTCGATGGTAGCGGCGGTCAGGTCAGGCATCTTCTTCTCAGCGATCTCACGCAGCTGAGCCTGGCTGATGGTAGCAACCTTGGTCTTGTTGGGGACGCCGGAACCGCTCTCGATACCCAGAGTCTTGAGGATCAGGGTAGCGGTAGGGGGAGTCTTGGTGACGAAGGTGAAGCTGCGGTCGGCATAAACCGTGATGACCACGGGGATCTTGAAGCCGGCCTGATCCTTGGTGCGCTCGTTAAATTCCTTGATGAACTGCGCAATATTCACGCCGTGCTGGCCGAGGGCGGGACCGACAGGGGGGGAAGCGGTAGCCTTGGCTGCGGGAATCTGCAGTTTGATATATCCTGTTACTTTCTGTGCCATGATAAGCACCTCCTGAAAAAATGTGGTGATACGCAATGCGTATTTTTGGCGGGACGTTATGCCCCTCCCACGTTCTGAACGGCTCTCGCCGGTACGTTACGGATTAACGGTTTCCACCTGATCGAGCTCCAGCTCCACAGGCGTCTCGCGTCCGAACATGGAAACAATAACGCGGACCTTGTTTTTGTCGATATCCAGTGCATCGACAACGCCAATGAAAGAAGTCAGAGGGCCGTCCGTAATCTTGACGGAGTCGCCCACATCATAGCTGACCACGATCTCATGCTTCTCCACACCCAGCTGCAGCACTTCCTCTTCCGTGAGGGCAGTGGGCTTTGTGCCGGATCCGACGAAACCGGTGACGCCGCGGACGTTTTTGATCACATACCAAGCCTCGTCGGTCATGATCATTTTGATGAGAACGTAACCCGGGAAGACCTTGCGTTCATAGGTCTTGGGGCCGTTGTCCGTCAGCTCGGTCACGGTTTCCATAGGAATGGAGACAACGTGGATCAGATCTTCCAGATGTCTGGTCTCGACTGTCTTTTCAATGGTGGCCTTTACAGTGTTTTCATAGCCGGAGTATGTGTGAACCACATACCACTTTGCTGCTTCTGCCATGGTGACTCCTAGCCCTTGACCAGGGTGATAATACCGTTCACCACAAGGCCTGCAACGGCGTCAAAGACCCAGATGAAAACACCGACGACCAGCACGCAGGCCAGTACGACCAGCGTATTGTTGATCATCTGACTCTTGCTCGGCCAGACAACCTTCTTCAGCTCGCTCTTCATTTCACGGAACCAGCGGCTGATGCGTTTGCCGGTACGAACAAAAAAGTTTTCCTTTTTGGCTTCTGCCATGTTGTTCACCCTTTCTGCATTGAAACGAAACTCAATGCCTTACTTCGTCTCGTTGTGGACGGTGTGCTTCTTGCAGAATCTGCAATACTTCTTCATCTCGAGACGGTCAGGGTCGTTCTTTTTGTTCTTCATGGTGTTGTAGTTTCTCTGCTTGCACTCAGAGCATCTCAAAGTGACTTTTACGCGCATGATCGGCACCTCCTTAAAATTTGCCTCCCTGCATCGCCGTGGCTAGGATCAGAATTTAGCGAACGCCGAAACTACCTGGCGTTCATCCACGGAAGAAAAAGGCGCAAAAAAATTACCCCTTTTTCACAGGTAATGCTATTCTAGCATACCTGACTGATGGGGTCAACAACTATTTTTCTGATTTTCAAAAATTTTTTACAAATATATCCGCCTATATGATACAATACGGAAAAAACCAGCACAGGAGAGATCGCGGCGATGAGAATTATGGCAATCGATTATGGCGACGCCCGCACCGGCATCGCAATTTCCGATGCACTGGGCATGCTCACGGGTTTTACCACGGTGATACACGCATATACCCCGGAGAAAGTCTGTGCGGCGATACAGGAGCTGATTCGTCAGCATCAGGTGACGCAGCTGGTCATGGGTTTTCCGCGGAATATGGACGGAACAGAAGGGCTCCGTGCGGCGCTGTACCGGGACTTTGCGGCGCTTCTGGCGCGCGAAACCGGCCTGATGCCCGTCCTGTGGGACGAACGGCGAACGACCGTGGACGCCCACCGGATTTTATCTCAGAACAATGTGCGCGGAAAGAAGCGGAAGGACACCGTTGACGCCGTGGCCGCCTCGCTGATTTTGGAGGGCTATCTGGCATTCAGAAAGCCATCATAATCCCGGAATCCCTGCTTCACACCGAAGCAGGGATCTTCAATTTTTTCTGGACAAAGTATATGGCTGTAAAGTGGGCAGCCGGTGTGACAAACCAGCTGATCGGATAGGAAAGGTACAGAACCTCCAGAGTAGGATGCGCGGCAAATACTGTAAAAATCCAAAGAATCCGGAATACGCAGACGCCGAGAGTCGAAATAATCAGCGGAAGCCAGGACTTTCCCAAGCCGCGCAGGGCTCCGGAACCTACTTCCATGAGTCCGCACAGGAAGTAGGGCAGGCCAATATAGGTCAGCCGGATCATGCCGATGGCGAGAATGGCGTCCCGGTCAGCGTCCGCCCTGGAAATATAGAGGGAAAGCAGCTGCGGGCCAAAGCAGTATATGACGCCGGAGACCAGCAGACCAATACACATGACCAATATGATACAGCATGCCAGAACACGACCGAGACGGTTGTATTTCTTTGCGCCGAGATTCTGACTGGAAAAACACAAAGAGGCGTGGTAGACGGAATTCATTGCAATATAGATAAAACCGTCCACATTACTGGCAGCGGAATTTGCCGCCATGGCAATATAGCCGAAGGAATTGATGGCGCTTTGGATGATGACATTGGAAATGGAAAAAATTGTGCTCTGCAGGCCGGCGGGAATGCCCAACTGCAGAATCCATACCAGCATATCCCTGAAAAACCGAAGGCTGCGCAGTTGCAGCCGGTAGCTGCCCTGGGAGCGGATCAGGCACAGAACCACCAGGGTTGCCGCCACATACTGCGATACCGCAGTGGCAATGGCAACGCCGGCCACGCTCATTTTCAGGCCAACCACAAACAACAGATTGAGGAGCACATTTGTAACGCCGGAAATCAGCAAAAACCGCAGCGGACGGTCTGTGTCTCCAACGGCACGGAGAATGGCTGCACCGAAGTTGTAAACAACGGTGGCCGGGATGCCGAGGAAATAAATCCGCAGATAAAGCGCGGCCAGCGGCAAAACCTCCGGATCTGTCCGCATCAGACTCAGCATGGGACTGGAGAGAAAGTATCCCCAAATACCCACAAAGACGCCCAGAATACCGCTGAGCGCCATGGAGCAATGAACACAGCGGAACATCTGTTCGTTGTCGCGGCTGCCGTAAAACCGGGCAGCCAGCACGTTAACGCCGGTGGAAACACCGATAAACACGTTGATCAGAAGATTAACCAGGGATCCGGTGGAGCCAACGGCAGCCAGAGCCAGGCTTCCGGCAAATTTTCCCACAACAATCACGTCTGCGGCGTTAAACAAAAGCTGGAGAATGCCGGTGAACATGAGGGGCAGGGAAAAGATCAGGATTTTGCTGAAAATCGGGCCGTTGGTCATATCGATCTCATGAGATCGTTTCATCGTGAAATACCTCCCGCCGTAATCGTTCGGCTGTGATCATGGCCATTATAGCCGCAAGCATTGCAGAAAGTCAACAGATCGGGTGAAAAAGCAAGAAAAAGGTGAGCGGCTCTTTGGGAACCACTCACAGTTAAATCGAATCCTTATTTCAGAAGCGCATCTCCGGCCTTATAGATGTCTCCGGCGCCGACCGTTAAAATCAGATCACCCGGCTGCGCGGTTTCTTTCAGATAGGCGGTGACGTCCTGCAGCGTGGGGCAGTATACGGCGCCGGGCAGCTGATCGGCGATCATTTTGGACGAAATACCAATCAGATTCCGCTCTCTGGCTGCGTAAATATCCGTGAGTATCGGAAGATCTGCGGCCCGCAGCTCCCGTATAAAATCGTCAAACAGCGCTTTCGTGCGCGTATAGGTGTGGGGTTGGAATGCGCAGATGATTCTCTGATAGCCCAGTGTTTTCGCTGCGGTCAAAAGGGCGTGCAGTTCACTGGGATGATGGGCATAGTCATCATAGACATCGGCGCCGTGATAGCTTCCTTTGTATTCCATGCGGCGGCCTGCGCCCGTAAAGCGGGCCAGTGCCGCTTCTGCCACATGCCCGGGCAGCCCGGCGTGATAAGCAGCTGCGCAGGCGGCAATGGCATTGATTGCATTGTGCCGGCCCACGACCGAAAGCGTGAGATGGGCGTACCGGGTTCCGTCGCAGATCACATCGAAATCCCGCCAGTCCTCGGAATAATTGGCGCCGTGCACTGCGTTGCCCTCCGAGATGCCAAAGGTCAGGAGCTTCAACCCGCTCAGGGCCTCCATCGTGTTGCGGTCATCACCGTTGGCGATCACACAGCCGTGCGCCGGTACCAGCATGGCAAACTTCCGGAAGGAATTCTGAATATCCTTCAGATCCTTGAAAAAGTCCAGGTGGTCGGCTTCGATGTTCAGAACCAGGGCAACAGTCGGGTAAAAGTTCAAAAAAGAATTGCAGTATTCGCAGCTCTCCAGAATGATCGTGTCGCCGCTGCCGACCCGGTGGCCGGCGTGGATCAAGGGCAGGGTGCCGCCGATCATGACGGTCGGGTCTTTTTCAGCCTCCATGAAAATCTGCGTAATCATGGAGGTCGTCGTAGTTTTTCCGTGGGTTCCGGAAACGCAAATGGCGTTGGGGTAATTCTTCATAATGACGCCCCAGGCTTGTGCCCGTTCAAAAACGGGAATACCCATGGCGCGGGCCGCTGCGATTTCCGGGTTATCATTGTGTGCCGCTGCCGTGCGGATGATGCAGTCGGCGCCCCGGATGTTGTCTGCCTGGTGACCGATATATACTTTAATACCTTTGGCAATCAACTCGTCCGTGGAAACCGATGAATTCATATCGGAACCGGAGATAGTCAGGCCCTGCGCACGCAGGACAAGCCCCAGGGGCCGCATGGAAACGCCGCCGATGCCCACCAGGTGGGCGTGCATGCCGGGCTTCAAGTAATCCGTAATCGATTTGCCGGATGAAACATTCATAATGTGGCTTCCTCCAGGTGAGAATAAAACCTGTTGCATAACAGGATGGAATTTCTTATAATAACAGATACCAGTGTTGGATTATATACCAGTTTTGCCCATAACACAAGGGAAATTTTTCGATTTTTGCGGCAGAAGGGGAGAAACCATGGCTGCGGAGAAACCAACTGAGATTCTGTCCGTCCTTCATCGGGCAGGATATGAGGCCTGCTACGTAGGCGGCTGCGTGCGGGATACCCTGCTGGGCAGGGAGATTCACGATTGGGACATCACAACTTCCGCCCTGCCGCAGGAGATTCTGGCTTGCTTTTCTCACTGCATCCCAACCGGGATCCGGCACGGAACGGTTACGGTGCTTCTGGAAGGAACACAGGCAGAGGTGACGACCTACAGGACGGAGGGATCCTACGGGGACGGACGCCATCCGGATCAGGTGCGCTTTGTCCGGTCGCTTCGGGAGGATCTGTCCAGACGGGATTTTACCGTCAATGCCATGGCTATGGATGAGAATGGCAATATCACAGACCCGTTTGGAGGCTGTTCCGATCTGGAGAATCGGATCCTGCGCTGTGTGGGAGAGCCGGTTCTGCGGTTCCGGGAGGATGCCCTGCGGATGTTCCGGGCCTTGCGGTTCTCCGCCCAGCTTGGGTTTCGACTGGAGGAAGAAACCAGACAGGCCATTCTTCAGTGCGCATCCCTCAGCCGCAATCTTTCCACAGAACGAATCCGGGATGAAATGGAAAAGACGCTGCTATCGGATTACCCGGAGCGTTTGGACGATATGGCGTCCATGGGGCTTCTCGGGGACTTCCTGGAACCGGGAGGCACATCCTGCCGGCAGATCTCAGAGCTGCCAAGGGAACGAACCGTCCGATGGGCAGGACTCTGCCGCTGCTGGCCGGGGCTGCGGCTGGAGGCCCTGCGTCTGGACCGCCGCACCTGTCACAACGCAATGGCTGCCGCAGCATCGAAAGCACCGGAAACCGCCTTGGAATGGAAAAGTATGATTGCGGAGCAGGGGCCGGAGCTGACGCAGCTTGTGGCAGCCCTGTCAGGGGAATCCGCACAGGTGACCGGCCTGCTGCAGTCGGGACAGTGTCTGCGGCTTCGGGATCTTGCGGTTACAGGCGCGGATATTCCATGGCTCCATGGACGGGAGGTCGGTGAAATGCTGCAATACCTCCTGCACCACGTCCTTTCCAATCCGGAAGATAACAGGAAAGAGATCCTGCTCGAAATTGCAAAAAGTAGGATTGATTATCATTTTTAGACATGCTATAATATTTTTACCATTACAGGAGGATCGATGCTGCTATGATCAAAAAAATTACCGATACCATTATTTATGTGGGCGCCAATGACCACGACGTCGATTTATTTGAGGGGCAGTATGTTGTGCCCAACGGCATGGCATACAATTCCTATGTGATTCTGGACGATCAGATTGCGGTTATGGATACCATCGACCAGAAGAAGACAGGGGAGTGGCTGAAGAACATTGAAGGCGCTCTGGCCGGCCGGATGCCCGATTATTTGGTCGTTCAGCATATGGAGCCCGACCATGCCGCATCCATTGAGGCATTTATCAACCGGTATCCCAATGTCACGGTCGTGGGCAATGCCAAGACGTTTCCCATGATTCGGAATTTCTTCCCCAACCTTGTTATGAATCAGACGCTGGTGGTGGAAAACCTGCAGACGCTGAATCTGGGGCACCACAGTCTGACCTTTGCCTTCGCACCTATGGTGCACTGGCCCGAAGTGATGATGACCTATGACGCCTATGACAAGGTGCTCTTCTCTGCGGACGGATTCGGCAAGTTCGGCGCACTGGACGTGGACGAGGACTGGGCTTGCGAAGCTCGGCGCTACTACATCGGAATTGTCGGCAAGTATGGCAAGCAGGTGCAGAATATTCTGAAAGTTGCTGCAACGCTGGATATCCAGACCATCTGCCCGCTCCATGGTCCGATTCTCACGGAAAACCTGGGCTACTACATCCGTCTGTACGACCTGTGGTCCAGCTACACGCCGGAGTCTGAGGGTGTGTGCATTTGCTATACCTCTGTCTACGGGCATACCAAAGAAGCCGTGGAGCTGCTGGCGTCGGAGCTGAAAAAGCGCGGCGTTCCCGCAGTTGAGGTTCACGACCTGGCCCGCTGCGACATGGCGGAAGCCGTGGAGGATGCGTTCCGCTATGATAAGCTGGTGCTGGCAACCACAACCTATAACGCGGATATCTTCCCCTTCATGCGCACATTTATCGACAAGCTGACGGAGCGGAGCTTCCAGAACCGCACGGTCGCCCTGATCGAAAACGGCTCCTGGGCGCCCACGGCCATTCGCGTCATGAAAGAGAAGTTTGCTAAGTCCAAGAATCTGACCTTTGCAAAGAATGAAATCACGATTCATTCCGCCATGAACAGCACCACCAAAGAACAGGTGGCTGCGCTGGCTGAGGAACTGTCTGCTTCCTATGCGCCGGTTCAGGTCCAGGAGGACTTCATCGATCCCACCGCCCTGTTCAACATCGGCTATGGCCTGTATGTGGTGACGACCCGGGATGGCCAGAAGGACAACGGCCTGATCGTCAACACCGTGACCCAGGTCACCAATACGCCCAACCGGGTGGCTGTCACGGTGAATAAGATGAATCACTCCTGTGATGTCATTGCAAAAACCGGTATGCTGAATATCTCCACCCTGTCCCAGGACGCTCCGTTCAAGATCTTCCAGCGCTTCGGCTTCCAGTCCGGCAGTAACGTGGATAAGTTTGCCGGCTTCGATCATGTCCAGCGGTCCAGCAACGGCTTGCTGTTCCTGGATAAGTACGCCAACGGCTATATCTCCTGCAAGGTAATCAGCCAGGTGGATCTGCAGACGCATATCATGTTCATCTGCGATGTGACCCAGTGCGTCCGCATTGGCGATAAGGAGACCATGACCTATACATACTACCAGAAGAATGTGAAGCCCAAGCCCGATACGGAAAAGAAGGGCTTTGTGTGCAAGGTGTGCGGATATGTTTATGAAGGCGATGAGCTGCCCGAGGACTTCATCTGCCCCTTGTGCAAGCATGGCGCGCAGGACTTTGAGCCCCTTGCCTGATCTAATCTGAAAAAATGCGCAGCCGGTCCGGCTGCGCATTTTTTGCGTTATCCGTTTCCGGGTAAAGCCGGAATACCGTTGCCCGTCATGGTTCGGTATAGTCCGCCCAGATAGTACCAGGTGGCCGTATCCAAAGCACCGTTTTCCGGCAGGCCGCTGGCCCGCTGCAGCCAGATCAGATTCTGCACTGTGGCCGGATCCAACGTGCCGCTGACCGCCGCCTGCCGGATATCCGGGAAGAAATGAGAGAGGGCAGCCAGCATGGCCTGAACCAGATACATGTGATAGTTGAACTGACCGGGCTGGATGGTTTGCCCCTGGGACCAAATGGGAATCACCGCCGGCGAACCCCATTGAGGCAGCAGCTGCGTATAGGTCTGCGTCACGGCATGCCAGGTCGGCTCATCGGCGATTCCGGTTTCCGGCAGACCATAGGCCTGCTGGAAGGATCGGACGGACGCGTAGGTATTTCCGCCGTAATCTCCGTCCGGAATCACGGGAAGAACACGGGGATCCATGTCAGATATGTTCCGCAGCATGGTTTGCAGACTCTGGACAGGCTTTCCGATGTAATATTCAGGAACTCTCAAGAAGCGGCACCCCCATCTGTCGATCCCGGCTGCAGCGGCTGGCCGGGATATTGTTGGAACTGTGTGGCTGTTTCACCGGGCTGAGCTTCCGGGAAGAGAACCTCCCGGTCAAAGACCGTGTTCTCAATGCCGGAGAACTGTTCGTAGATTGCATCCCAGGTTTGGGGATCCACAACGCCTGTGACAGGCAGGCCAAACTGCTGCTGAAGGGCACGAACGGCGTTTTTGGTCGCCTCATCATAAGTGCCTGTTTCGGATACGCGGGGTATACCGGCGTAGAATTCGCTGAGAACAGACAGCATATACTGCAGCCGCCGGACGGTTTCCCCCGTACTGCCCTCAGATAGTCCCTGGGGATACGGTCCGATGAAGAATTGCTGCTGTCCCTGAGACTGCAGCTCCGCCAGGCGAAGAATCCCGACGTAGATTCGAATAATCTGATACCAGGTCGCCCTGCCGGCGATTCCGTCCGGCGTCAGGGAGAAAATCTGCTGGAACGTCCGCACAGCCGCCTCTGTCTGGGGGCCAAAGATTCCGTCCACCGGGTCGATTTTTGGGATCGCGGGATAGTTCTGCCCAATTCTGTTCAAGGCGGATTGTATAATCGTAACATACGGCCCGGTGCTGCCCACGCGAAGCGGCGTCCCGGGATAGGACTCGGTAATGCCGCGAATGGGGGCGTCCGTGACTATTTCCACGTCGTCGCCGTAGTAATAGCGCAGGATATCCACGGAATCATACCCCTGCCGGGCCAGCTCCTCGGAGCCCCACTGGCTGAGTCCCTCGCAGGTAACGGTGGTGCCGTTGCAGAATTTGGCCGCCAAAGGCTCCACAAAACCAGGACGCCGCAGATAGCTGCTGAACAATTCGTCCACCAGCTGGGAGATGTTTTCAAAATAGCTGCGCCCTTCCACAAAGGCCTGGTCGATGGCCGTGGAATTGGTGATGTCAAAATCATAGCCGCGGCTTCTGTAGTATTCGGTGTAGACGCGATTCAGGGCGAAGGAAATGATCGCCAGGATATTGGCGCGCAGGGCGCTTTCTAACCAAGTCGGATAAATCTCGCTGGATGCGACATTTTTGACATAGTCCGTGAAGGGAACTGTGACATTTCTTGCCAGGGAATCCGGAGGTCCCAAGTGTACGGTTATGGTTTCCGGAATGAAGGGGAAAATATTCGGTTCTGCTGGCATAGGCGCCTCCGGGTCAAAGATTTTGGGAGGAACCGGGAACGGTAACGGAGGAATCCCGTTCACCGGCGGTGACAGGATTCAGCTGCAGGCCCTGGATGGTAACAATGCCGGGAAAGACCTGCACGCCTTCAGCCCGGACGCTGCTGTACTCCGGATAGGAAACGCTGATATCCACGACGGCATAGGGCCGCAGCGGCATCCCGGGGGTCAGTGATTCCGAAACATCCGGCGTGTCGATCAGCAGAGGAGCCGTCAGCCCGCTGCTGTCGGTCAGACGAATGGCAAGCAGCTCCGTTTTTCCATCCTCCGAGGTCTGGGTAAAGGTGACCGGTGCGCCCTGCAGGGGAAGATAGGCGTCGGATGTGTAAACTCTTGCGATCACAGTGCCTTGTGAAGCCAAAGCGATCCCTCCTTTCACGCATAAGAT
This sequence comes from Oscillospiraceae bacterium, assembly GCA_016296235.1. GTDB lineage: Bacteria > Bacillota > Clostridia > Oscillospirales > Oscillospiraceae > Avoscillospira. Next base: position 18,344 of record JAEDJR010000002.1, on the reverse strand, counting down.
ATCTTATGCCGGGAAAGGAGGGATCGTGCATGCTTCTAAATCAGATTCAATGAATTAGTGGGTCAGGAAGAACGTCAGGGCAAACAGGATGGTAATGACCCAGGTTGCGGCGTGGATTTCTTTGGCCTTGCCGGTGCAGACCTTGATGATGACACTGGAAATCAGGCCGAAGGCAATACCGTAGGAAATGTTGTAAGTGAACACCATCACGGCAATGGTCATAAAGCCGGGAACCGACTTTGCGGGATCGCTCCAGTCCATATTCCGGACCCCGGCCATCATCAGAACGCCGACATAGATCAGCGCGGTGGCGGTGGCATAGGTGGGGATCAGCTGCGCCACAGGGGCCAGGAACATCGCCACAAAGAACAGTGCCGCTGTGACCAGGGAAGCAAGGCCGGTGCGGCCGCCCTCGGAGATACCGGAGGAAGATTCGACGAAGGTGGTAACGGTGGAAGTGCCGCAGACCGCGCCGACACAGGTCGCAATGGCGTCGGAGAGCATGGCTTTGTCCATGTTGGGAACTTCGCCGTTCTTGGTCAGCATGTTGCCGGCGGAGCAGGCGCCGTACAGCGTGCCCAGGGTATCGAACATATCCACCATGCAGAAGGCCAGCATCGTCGTCAGGAACATCACAACAAAGCTGCCCGTGCCCTTGGCGGCGATGTACGCGGAGAAGTCAAATCCTTCCCGGAACACGCGGAACAGGGACAGGTCGGCAAACTCCTGGAATGCAGCAAAGAAGTTGGAGGAGAGGTTGGGTGCAACATTGTTGGCGAAGAATTCAGGCACAGTCAGAAGGCCCAGAATATAATAGACCACAGCGGAACCCAGAATGCCCCACAGCACAGCACCCCGGACCCTCTTGTGAGACAGGACCGCGATGGCAAGCACGCCGAAGATGGTGATCAGCATGGGCATAATCTGCGCCCAGGTCACACCGCCGGAATAGACATTGAAGGACGCCAGGCTGACGCAGGTGGCAGCATTGTTGACAACAATACCGGCGTTCTGGAAGCCGATGAATGCGATAAACAGGCCGATACCAGCAGAAATGGCAACTTTCACTTCAGCGGGGATCCCCTCAAAAATCAGCTTCCGCAGGCCCGTCAGGGTCAGCAGCAGGAAGACCAGACCATCCACCAGCACCAGAACCAGCGCGTTGGCGTAGCTGAGTCCGAGGCTGAAGCAGACCGTATAAACAAAATAGGCATTCAGACCCATGCCGGATGCCTGTGCCAGGGGAAGATTGGCCAGCAGACCGATCAGAACCGTGCCCACGACGGCAGACAGCGCAGTTGCGATGTAGACAGCGCCATAGGTTACCTGACCCTCCAGGGCGGAGAACATGCCGGCGTTCACCATCAGAATATAGGCCATTGCCATAAAGGTGGTAATACCGGCAAAGACTTCAGTTCGGATAGTGGAGCCGCGTTCCTGGATCTTAAAGAATTTTTCCATTACAAACCCTCCCAGTGAAGTATTTTGGTGTTTTGATTATAAACAAATTATGAACGGAATACAAGAGGATTGCTGCGCGCACAATCACGAAATCCTAAAAGATTTTTTGGGAATTTGGACAATTGACAAAAAAAGCTAAAAAATATTTAGCCCCTCCGGGAACAGAGTGAAGCCGTCGCAGGAATTGACAACGTTCCGGAGGTGCCATATAATGTATTCAGAGAATAAACCGGGGAAGGACCGGAAAAGGAGCGTATTCTTATGTTTTACCGTATGAACATTGCCGGAGTGGAGCGGGATCTTCCGATCTGCAAGGTAACAGACGATCTGTACATTGCCGCGTTTGTGATTTTTGGAGATGTGGAGCTGACGGAAAAGTGCGCTGGCGCACTGCTGGAAAAAGCCCCCGAATATGATTACATCATCACCGCAGAGGCAAAGGGCATTCCGCTGATCCATGAAATGGCGCGCCAGAGCGGACAGAACAAGTATATGCTGGCCCGCAAGGGTCCCAAGCTCTATATGCGGGATATTCTGGATGTGGCCGTCCATTCCATCACAACCGCCAAGGAGCAGCATCTGTATCTGGACGGCAACGACGCCGCGCTGATGAAGGGAAAACGCATCCTGATTATCGACGACGTGATTTCCACCGGCGAATCCCTGCTGGCGCTTGAGAGACTGGTTGAGGCCGCCGGCGGTGTGGTTTGCGGCAGAATGGCTATTCTGGCCGAGGGCGACGCCCAGAGCAGAGAGGATATTATCTATTTGGAAAAGCTGCCCGTTTTCAACGCTGACGGAACGGTAAAGGGCTGAGTCTCCCATGAGCTTGGGAGAACGGCTCCGGCAAGCCAGACTGGAGAAGGGGCTGAGCCAAACACAGGTTGCAGGGGAAACCATCACGAGAAACATGCTTTCCCAGCTGGAGCACGACCAGGCCTCGCCCTCCGTCAGGACGCTGGAGTATCTCGCCTCTGTTTTGGGGGTCCGTGTCAGCTGGCTGCTGGAGGAGCAGCCGGCCGGTGCGGATCAGAAGACGGATGAGGCCCGCGCTCTTTATGAAGCGGGGCAATACAGCGAATGTCTCGCGCTGCTGCAGCAGGCGCCGCAGCTGTCTCCGGAAGGTGGACTGCTGCTCTGCCGCAGCGCGCTGCAGGATGCCGCACAGGCGCTGAAGCTGGGAAATCCTTCCGCTGCAGCGCAATCCGCAAAGCTTGCCTTGTCAGCTGAGAGCATTTACATCGGGGCCCAGGAGCGGCTGTCAGCCTATCTGCTTCTGGCATCCTGCGCCATGGCCAGGGAGGAACCGGCCGGGTCCTGGATGGAGCTTGTTCAGGCCCAGAGCCGCGAACTTGGGTTTGAAGAGCACCGGCACCTGCTGGCTGCCCGGTACCATCTGCTGGGGGACCGCCTGCAGGACGCCGAGCGGGAGCTCTGGTCCGCCGGTTCTTTTAGCCCCGAGACGAAGGGCGAATACCTGCTGCTGCGCGGATGGCTGTCTGTGCTGAAGGAACGCTATCAGGACGCAGTTCAGTATTTGCGTCAGGCCGAGGAGGCGTCACTTCCGGGAATCCTCCAGAAGCTGGATCTCTACCGCTTGCTGGAAATCAGCTATCGGGAGCAGGAGGATTATAAGCTGGCCTATCACTACGCGTCTCTGCGTCTGGCCGCAGGCTCCGGAAAATCCATTGTTTCCCCTTGACAGCTCAATATTTTGAGCGTAATATGTAGATAATTCAATATGGTATCCATAACAGGGAAGCGGGGTGAAAATCCCCCACAATACCGTCGCTGTAAGGTGGAGAATCTGCCGGACGCCACTGGGAGACCGGGAAGGCGGCAGAAACCGGGAAGCCAAGTCAGAATACCTGTATGGATATGCCTGTACAAGAGGCTGCGGATTACGGCAACTTGTGTCAACGAAAGTATGCGCTCCTTTCCTTGTACAGTGCGGGAAAGGAGCTTTTATTATGAAAAACAAGAAAACCCTGATTGCCGTCATCGTACTGGTTGTACTGGTGGCCGTTGCCGCCGTTTGCTGGTTTGCGTTCGGCCCCAAAGCCGTGGCCGGCAGCAAAACCGTCACCATCGACGTCACGCACAAGGACGGCACCACCAAGACCTTTGAAATCAAAACGGATGAAGAATTCCTCCGCGGCGCCCTGGAGCAGGACGGCCTGGTGGCCGGCACCGAGACTGAATACGGTCTGTATGTCCTGACTGTGGACGGCGAAACGGTCGATGAAGCCAATCAGGAGTGGTGGGGATACACCAAATCCGGCGAGCAGGTAAACTACGGTGTGGATTCCTGCCCCATCGCCGACGGTGACCACTATGAGTTTACGCTGAATGTCGGCTGGTAAGTGGAATCTGCGGGAGATGCTCCTGCTGGCGCTGCTGGGAGCCATGATGATGGCGACCCAAGTGGCCCTGGCTGCACTTCCCAATATTCATCTGGTGGCGGTATTCGTCATCCTGGCTGCTCTGCTTTTTGGCTGGAAGTCCCTGTGCTCCGTCTATATTTTTGTGCTGCTGGAAGGCCTGATTTACGGGTTTTCCATGTGGTTCATCAATTATCTCTATGTTTGGACCGTGTTGTCTGTGGTCGCCATATGCTTCCGGAACAACCGTTCCCGATGGTTTTGGACGGCGGTCAGCGGGATTTTCGGGCTGCTGTTTGGCGCCCTGTGTGCGATACCGTATTTCTTCATTGGCGGTTGGGCGGCAGCGTTTTCCTATTGGGTCGCCGGTATTCCCTTTGACCTGATTCACTGCGTTTCCAATGCGGTGCTGACGTGCATTCTTCTGATGCCGCTGTACAACCTTTGCCTCAGACTTCTGGGACGTTCCGGAACTGCCGGTTCATAAATCAAAATAAAGCCCGGGCCTGCGTATTCTGCGCCAATGACACAGAATACGCAGGCCCGTTTTTGCGGATCGTTAATTTTTCAGGGCTTGAACAAAAGCGGCAGGATCCTCCGCCTTGAAGTAGGCGCTGCCGGCCACCAGAACATTGGCGCCTGCGGCAATGCAGGTTTTTGCTGTGACCGTGTTGACGCCGCCGTCCACCTCCAGCTCGCAGCCAGGTCTGCGTTCGTTGATATACTCGCGAATCTTAGCGACTTTGGGCATCATATCTTCCATGAAGCTCTGCCCGCCGAAACCGGGCTCCACCGTCATGACCAGAACCAGATCGCACAGGTCAAGGAACGGAAGCACCGCCTCTGCCGGTGTCTTTGGCTTCACACAAATGGCAGGCTTGACGCCGCAGGCCCGGATCTTCCGCAGAGCCTCCAGGGTGTTTTCCTCCGTATCGGCTTCCACATGAATGGTCAAAATGTTGGCGCCGGCCTGGCAGAAACGCTCGACGTAGCGGATCGGGCGGTCGATCATCAGATGCACATCCAGCGTCATGTCCGTCATACGCCGCAGCGCATTCACCACCGGAAAGCCCATGGAGAGATTAGGAACAAACTGGCCGTCCATAATATCAACATGGACGTAGTCGGCGCCGGCGGCGGCAAGTCCATGGATATCGCGCTCCAGGTTGCCGAAATCGGCGGAAAGGATGGAAGGGGATACTTTAATCATCATGCTGAACCTCCGGAAAATATTGTCGTTTCCTGCACCAGACAGGGGAGAAGCGGCATAAGTATGAATATACGGCAATGCGGAAAAGGCTCCTGGCTACCGCGCGGAACCGCTGCGCCGTTTCAGATAGGGAACTGCATGCAGCCGGTATGCAGTTCCCATAAGGAATATTATAACAGGATTAAATTTTCTGTCAATCCGATTAGAAACTTTGTGAGTCCTTGCATTTCTTTGGCAGCCGTGATAAACTGAGCATAGAAATTCATGCGGCCGGAAATGGTGATAGAAATGCGAAAAAAGCAGAATAAAAACGGCAAGCCGGTTTCACCGATTTACGCAATCGGCCTCGTCTGGCTGGTCTACAGCGTTTTCTTTGGGTTCTCCGGGTTTGGTAGCCTGGTAAAATGCTGCCTCCTGGCGTGGGCGGTCTATATGCTGGTGAAGAGCTTTGCCAGGAAGGGAAAGCGCGAGGAAAGCAACGAGAAAGCACCGGAGCCAGAAGCACAGAAACAGCCTGAGGTCAAACCCGAACCCAAACCGGAACCCAAACCTGCTCCCGAGCCGGTGAAGTCCACCGGCAATCCAGAGCTGGATGCAGTCATCCGTCAGGGCCGTCAGTCTGTCAAGCGGATTCAGGAGCTGAACGACGATATTCCGGATTTCAAAATTTCCGCGCAGCTGAAGCAGATTGAAATCCTGACCGCTTCCATAATCGATCAGGTTGAGAAGAAAGAGGACAAGCTGAAACAGGTGCGGCAGTTTATGAACTATTATCTGCCCACTACAATCAAGCTGCTGGAGCAGTACGTTCAGCTGCAGAATGTGGGGCTGAAGGGCGAAAATATCACCTCCGGCATGCAGCAGATTGAAGACCTTCTGGACAAGGTGATTGTGGCCTTCCAGAAGCAGCTGGACAGCTTGTTTGAACGGGACGTTGTGGATATCACAGCGGACATTCAGGTCATGGAGCAGATGATGGCCACACAGGGCCTGACCCAACAGAAGGATTTTTAAGGAGTGAGAACCATGGAAGAGAAAATTCCCCAGTTGACCTTGACCCCCGATCTGGAGGAGCCGAAGCTGGAAGTAAAGCAGGAAACCGAGATCGCCAAAGCGGCGCCGGAGGCAGGGCCGGATATGAGCATGCTGACTGCCGAGGAGCAGAAAGCGGTAAAAGCCTTTGCCCAGCAGATCGACATCAGCAACTCCCAGCAGGTGCTGCAGTATGGCGCTGCTGCGCAGAAGAATATTGCGGACTTCTCGGAAAGCGCACTGGAATCCGTCCGTACCAAGGACATGGGCGAGATCGGAAACATGATTACCAATCTGGTTGGCGAGCTCAAAAGCATTGAACCGCCCGAACAGAAAAAGGGACTGGCGGCGCTGTTCCAGCGGGCCTCCAACTCCATCGAAACCATGAAGCTGCAGTACAGCAAGGCCGAAACCAATGTGGACCGGATTGCCGAGGCTCTGGAACAGCACCAGCTGACGCTGATGAAGGACATCGCCGTGCTGGATCAGATGTATGATAAAAACCTTGACTACTACAAGCAGCTGACCATGTATATTCTGGCCGGCCGGGAAAAGCTGGCCCAGGAGCAGAACGTGACCCTGGCCGAGCTTCGCCGCAAGGCCCAGGAAACCGGAAAGCCGGAGGATGCCCAGGCTGCCAACGATTATGCCAATCTGGTGGACCGGTTTGAGAAGAAGCTCCATGACCTGGAGCTGACCCGCATTGTTTCCCTGCAGATGGGCCCCCAGATCCGGATGCTGCAGAACAACGACACCCTGATGACCGAGAAGATTCAGACCTCCCTGGTCAATACCATTCCCCTGTGGAAGAGCCAGATGGTACTGTATCTCGGCATTCACCATTCCAAGCAGGCCATTGAGGCCCAGCGGCAGGTCACGGATATGACCAACCAGCTGCTGCGCTCCAATGCAGATATGCTGAAGATGGCCACAGTCGAGACCGCCCGGGAGGCGGAGCGCTCCGTCGTGGATATCGAAACCCTGAAGCATACCAACCAGCAGCTGATTACGACGCTGGATGAGGTCATGCAGATCCAGCAGGAGGGCCGGCAGAAACGCCAGGAAGCAGAGCTGGAAATCCGGAGAATTGAAGGCGAACTGAAGCAAAAGCTTCTGGAGGTTCGCAAATAAGAAGGAGAGCATATGAAGTTCTTTCAAAAGCGCTGGGTTGCCATTACGCTCTGCGTTCTGATGATTGCGGCGTCTGTGGCCATCGGCCGTGCCAGAACGGCCAGTGATGCGGCGAAGGAGTATCAGCCCGCCAGCACCAGTGCGGCGGAAGCCTGGGGCCGGGATAACTACGGCAGCTTTACCCGGTATATCCGGGACGATGCCGGCCTGCTGTCTGAGAAAACCATTCGGACCTTGTCGGAGCGCAATGCGGCCTTGGATTACGCCTATGACAGTATTTGCGGCGTTGCAATTGTCGATCTCGGTATTGCCAGCGGAAAAATGGAGGACGAGGCTTTCGATCTGGGCTATGAGCTTGGCCTGGGAGAATCCGATTTCTTCCTGCTGCTGGACACCAAATCCAGGGATTGGTACTTTGCCTATGGTACGGACGCCGGGCAATATGTCGATCACAGTCTGGAGGTTCTGCTCACCGGCGCCATGGATGAGGTATTTGATGCACCGGAGCAGACGCTGACAAAGCTGTTTGACAATCTCGGGGACTGGTATGGTGAGCATATGCCGGTTTCCGGCTCCAAAGACAGCGGCGGTACGATCCAAACCCTGGGCGGAACCGTGTTCTTTGTGTTCCTGCTGGTGATTCTGATTGTGGTTTCTTTGATTTCCGGACTGATTCGCGCCGGACGCCGTATGATGTGGCGGTCCAGCGGCTGGATGCCGTTCCTGTTTTTGAATAACCATCATCACCATCATCACCATGGCCCCACCGGGCCCAATCCGAACCCCGGACCGCGCCCGCGCTCCGGCGGCCGTGCCGGTGGATTTGGCGGCAGCAGCCGTGGAAACTTCCGCGGCGGCGGTGGATTTGGAGGCGGCAACCGCGGCGGTGGGTTTGGCGGCCGGAGGTAAACGCTGTGACCTATGAGATTCTAAAACTGCGGGAACATCCGGAACTGGCAGAACCGGCGGCAGCCTGGTTTCATGAGAAGTGGGGAATCCCTCTGCGTGCGTATCAGGAGAGCATTGCCGCCTGCCTGACAAACAGCGGCGCCGTGCCGCAGTGGTATCTGGCAGTTGATGACTGGGAGATCCTGGGCGGTCTCGGCGCCATCGAAAATGACTTCCATGACCGGAAGGATCTGACGCCCAATGTGTGTGCCGTTTATGTGGAGAAAGCACGGCGGCGTCAAGGCATTGCAGGTGCGTTACTTGAGACTGTGTGCAGTGATATGCTTGACATGGGTATTGATACCCTGTATCTCCTGACGGATCACACCGGATTTTATGAGCGCTATGGGTGGCAGTATCTTTGCCAGGCCCAAGGGGACGGAGAAGAGGAACCGTCCAGAATGTATATTCATCATGAATAAACACGCAGCCTTGAAACGTGCTTGTTTCAAGGCTGCGTGTTTTCAGGACTTTTTCATCAGCTGCTTTGCAATGGCAATAACTGCGGCATACAGAACGCCTGCGCAGGGCCAGACGATCCAGGTGCGGTCCCAGCGCATGGTGACGAAGCTGAGACCCAGATACAGTGCGGTTGCGATGCACCAATAGCAGGCAGCGACAGGCTCCAGGCGCCGTTCTGCGGCTCGTTCCTCCGGGGAATAGCTTTCCTCCTGGAGCAGCATCTGGAAACTTCCCTGGATGCATCCGCTCCAGACAAACCCATTGACAGCGACGGATATAATCACCAGAAGGATACAGGTGCAGAAGATGTAAGAGAAACCTCCGGTCTGAAAGGCAGCCGCGATCATGAGGGGAATCACGCTCAGAATGCAGAGCAGCGTGCAGGTGGAAATGTAAGCGCGGAAGGTTTTTTGGAAGTCCTGCTTTTGGGCTTGCACCCAGGTTTTTACTGTGGGAGCCAGAACAAAGGACTCCTTCTGTAAATCGGTCAGGACGCTCTGGGACATACCGGATCGAATGAGCACCCATACGGCTGCTGCCGCGATGAGAAGAAGCAGTATGACGCCAAGACCGCCAGCCATGTTCTCGGAAAGCGCGCCTTGCCGGTATTCGCACAGACCGCTGAGGAATATCAGCGGCACCGGACTGACAATCAGCGCCGACACAGCCAGAGAGATGGGGCGAGCATAGCGCCTCCGCAGGGAAAGGCAGTGCTCGGCCTCCTGGCGGTCAAGGGTACGAACCCGGGAAAAACCGGTGTTTTCCTGGGAAGTGTCGGGCTGGTCAAGCAGCAGATAGTCGGTGGAAACGCCGAAAAGCTGGCTCATGCGGATCAGCTTTTCCAATTCCGGAGCAGACGCGCCGCTTTCCCATTTGGATACGGACTGGCGGGACACATCCATCTGATTGGAAAGCTCCTCCTGGGACCAGCCTTTTTGTTTTCGCAACATGGTAATTTTTTCTGCGAGAGTCATGGTAAACACTCCTGTCTTTCAATTTCTGGCATCATAATAGCATATAATTCGGTTGACAACCACCAAGTGCCCTTGAAAATTTGTCAACCGGCGGTTGCATTTCGGCGCTTCTCTTCATTTTTGGCGGTTTTTGTGATATGATAACATAAAAAGGGGGGGATCTCCATGTTGACCTTACTGGTCGGTCCGGATCGTGCGGCACTGTCCAGACAAATTCTTTCGCAGATTTGCGCGGACGCTGCCCATGGGAAGGAAGGACTGATCTATATTGTCCCGGAGCAGTTCTCCCATGAGGCGGAGCGAAATCTTTGCCTGCAGGGCGGAGATTCTATCAGCCGCTATGCAGAAGTTTTGAGTCTATCCCGACTGTCCGACCGCGTTGCAGCTTACTATGGAGGTGCAGCCGGCGCTTATCTGGATAAGGGAGGCCAGCTGCTCGCCATGGCTCTGGCTGCGGAACAGGTATCCTCCCGGATAAAACTCTATTCGTCCGTTCTGCGAAAGCCGGAATTCCTGGCGGATATGGTGAAAATGGTCGGGGAATTCCGGAGCTATTGCCTGGAGCCCCGCAGCATTCTGGAAGCCGCAGGTTTCATGGAAGGCGCTTTTTCTCAAAAGCTGGAGGAGCTGGGCCTGCTGTATGAGGCCTACCTGGCGGTTTGCGCCAACGGAAAGGCGGATCCATCGGATAAGCTGATTCGTCTGCGGGATGCCTTGACGGAATGTGATTGGGCGCAGCCGCGCTGGTTTTACCTGGACGGGTTTTCCGACTTCACCGGTGCGGAACTGATTGTTTTGGAGGTTCTCCTGCAGAAATCAGAGCATGTGTGGATTTCCCTGACGGAAGATGACCAGGCGTCGGAGATGATGCGTCTGACGCGGGAAACAGAGCAGACGCTGAAAGTACTGGCAGGGAAAAGCAATTGCGCCTGCCGCAGGGTGTTCTTTGGGGATCAGCTTCCGCGGGAGGCTGCGGTTCAGACTTTGCTGGAAGGGCTCTTTACCCAGGCGCCGGTTCAGCCTGCGGCCTCTCAGGCTGTGAGACTGCGGAGCTGCAGCTCCGTGGAGGAGGAGTGCCGGGAGACGGTACAGTCCATCCGGCAATTGCTGTCCCAAGGGGCGCGCTGCCGGGAGATATCTGTGGCCTGCACCGACTTGGGCCTGTATGAAGCGCCGCTGCGCGCCGCATGTTCCGCTGCGGGGCTGCCGGTGTACTTTGCCGGGGAGACGGATTTGCTGGCCACTCCGATCATCAGCGCCGTTCTGAATGCCCTGAATGCGGCCGCAGGGCCTCTGGACTACGAGGATGCGGCGCTGTATTTGAAATCCGGTCTGCCCTTGCTGGAGCAGGACCGGTGTGACCAGCTCGATCTTTATGCGTACCGCTGGAATCTGCGCGGCAGTCAATGGGAAACGTCCTGGGAGCTGCATCCCAGAGGGTTTGGAGAGCTGTGGACCGAGCAGGATCGGGCAGAGCTGGCGGAACTCAATGCCGGCAGGGAGCGTGCCTTTTCCCCGCTGATTCACCTGCGCCGGCGGCTGCGGGCTTCACAGAATACAGGTGAGATGGTCTTGGCCCTCGACGCTTTTCTGGAGGAGCTTCAGCTGCGGCAGCGGTTGGAACAAAAGGCGAACCGGTGCCTGGCATCCGGTCAGGGCCAAGCTGCCCAGGAATTGATTCAGCTGTACGAAATCATTCGCCAGTCTCTGGAACAGACCTGGCTGATTCTCGGCCAGACCACCCGGTCCCCCGAGGATTTCTGCCGCTTGTACCGTCTTCTGCTGACGCAGTACCGGGTTGGAACCATTCCGGCCGGTCTGGATCAGGTGCATATCAGCGATTTGCCGGATTTGCGCTACAGAACCACAAAGCACTTGCTGGTGCTGGGCGCCAGCGACGGAAGCTTTCCGTCCTATCGCACGGCAGAGGGCATTTTGACGGAAGATGAACGGCGCAGGCTGGCGGCTCACGGCGTTTCTCTGGCGCCAAGCCGCTCAGACCAGATGGATCAGGAGATGTGCCGTATCCGGGCAGCTCTCTATGCTGCGCTGGACAGTGTGACGTTATCCTGTGCCGGTGAGCAGCCGGCCTGGCTGTTCCGCAGAGCGTCTGCCATGTATCCTGCTTCACTTCAGCCGGGACGAACCGAGGTATTCCTGGATCTTGCGGCGCTTGCCGCCTGGCGGCTTCGCCACAAAGACAATTCGGCTGTGCGTCTCCGGGGATTGGACGCCGCGGAGCAGGCACTCCGGCAGCTGAGAGACTATCGCTTCACCCCCCTGGAGCAGAAAACCGTGCAGGGCCTTTACGGCCGTCAAATCTATCTGTCTGCGTCAAGAATCGATAAATATGCCGCCTGCCGGTTTGCGTTTTTCCTGGCCTATGGTCTGAAGGCCCAGCCGAGACGGCAGGCAAAGCTGGATCCATCGGTGTTCGGTACCTTTGTCCACGCCGTCCTGGAGCAGGTCGTCAAACGCGTCACCACCCTTGGCGGCTTCCATGAGATTACGCAGGAAACCCTTCTGGAGCTTGCCACGGAAGAAATCAATCAGTATACGGCGCTTCATTTTCCTGAGCAGGCAAAGCGGGACGCCTACCTGTTTCATCGCTCCAAAGAGGAAATTCTGGATATTGTGCTGGATCTGGGGCAGGAATTGCGCGGCAGTCTGTTCCAGCCGGTCAGCTGTGAGCTGGAATTCTCACAATCCGGCGCACTCCCACCGGTATCCGTTCAGGGACAGAACGCCTCCTGTGTCATTTCCGGCTTTGTGGACAGGGTCGACCTGTATGAGCGGGACGGAAAAACCTATGTCCGCGTCGTGGATTACAAGACCGGCAAGAAGGACTTTGACTATACCGATATTTTGAATGGCGCAGGTATGCAGATGCTGATCTATCTGTTTGCCCTCCGGCAATATGGCGCGTCCTACTTTGGAAAGAATCAACTGGAGCCCGCCGGAGTGCTTTACCTGCCGGCGAGAAAGGAATATACGCTGACACAACCCATGCCGGATTCGGAAACCGTTTCCAGGGAGCACCGGGAAGAGCGCCGCAGACGAGGCCTGATTCGCGGAGACGCGGACCTGCTTGCCGCCATGGAAGCAGAACCGGACGCCCCCCGGTATATGCCCTATGAGGTCGGGAAAAACGGTGTCAAGGGTGATGTGGCGGACAGCCGCCAGATGATTCTGCTGGAGCGTCATGTGATCCGCACGCTGGTTGCCATGACGGACGGAATCGCCGGCGGCAATGTGACGCCCAATCCCATGGTGCGCGGGCAGCATTCCGCCTGCCGGTTCTGTGACTATGCTGCGGTCTGCCACAGGGATCTGTGTCAGCGGGAGGAGCGAAATTTTGCGGCGACCCCGGCAGCAAAATTCTGGGAGAAACTGGAACAAGAGGAAGATCAACATGGCTGAAATTGTTTTGACGCCGTCTCAGCGGGCCGTAGTGGAGAATACGGGCGGTGCATTGCTGGTATCCGCCGCCGCCGGCTCCGGAAAAACAAAGGTACTGGTTGACCGCCTGATGGCCCGGGTCTGTGACCCGGTGCATCCCTGCAACATCGATTCCTTCCTGGTGATTACCTACACAAAGGCAGCGGCGGCGGAGCTTCGGGTCAAGATCGCCCAGGCCCTGAGCCAGCGCCTGGCCAAGGAGCCGGGAAACCGGCATTTGCAGCGGCAGATGCACCGGCTGTATCTGGCAGAAATCTCCACCGTACATGCGTTTTGCGCCAATCTGTTGCGTACCTATGCCCATCAGCTGGACATTCCATCGGACTTCCGCATTGCCGAGGAAACGGAGAGCCGCGTTCTGCAGGATAAAGTGCTGCAGCGCTTGCTGGAAGAAGGCTATGCCAAAGGAGAACCGGAATTTCAGGAAATGGTTGAGACCTTTGGCTACGGCCGTGACGACCGGCTTCTTCCGGATGCGATCAAAATGGCCCACAGGGAAATGCGCTGCCGGGCGGACATGGACGGCTGGCTCCGGAACACGCTGGCTGTTCTGGATATGAGCCAATACAGCGATGCAGCTGAAACGCCCTGGGGTAATTATATTCTGACAGAATTCCGGACTTTTTTGGAGCAGCAGATCGAAAAGCTGCGGCGAAGCCTGGCGGAAATGGAATGCTATCCGAACATCGAAAAAGGGTTCGGTAAGGTATTCCGGGAGAACCTCTCCCAACTGGAGCAGCTGCAGGCCTGCCGGACGTGGGATGAGATTTACGAGCATAAAATCGTCAGCTTCGGAAGAGCGGTTGTGAGAAAGCCGGAGGACGAAGCCGTCAAGGAACGCCTTGCCAAGGTCCGCACGCTTTGCTGGTCCGAGCTGAAAAGCTGGCAGGAGCTGTTCTTTGCGGATTCCAAATCCGTTCTCAACGATTTGTCGCAGGTCGCCACGGGTGCAAAGGCGCTGCTCCGGTTTGCAAAGCATTTTGACCAGGCGTACCTGGAGGAGAAAACACGAAGAAAACTGTTGGATTTCTCCGACCTGGAACACACCGCAATCCGCCTTCTGACGGATCGCTACACCGGCAAGCCCACCAGGGCGGCAAAAGAAATTGCAGAGCGTTATGAGGAAATCCTGGTGGACGAGTATCAGGATACCAACCAGGTGCAGGACACGATTTTTGAGGCGGTCTCTAAGGATGGCGCCAATCGCTTTATGGTCGGCGACGTGAAGCAATCGATTTACCGATTCCGTCTGGCGGATCCGACGATTTTTCTGCAAAAATATGAGACCTATCGGGATTACCGGGAGGCGCAGGAGGGAGAGCCCAGGAAAATCCTTCTGGCTGAGAATTTCCGTTCCAGACCGGAGATTTTGTCCGCCTGCAACGATGTGTTTCGCTTGGTCATGCGGAAAAAGGTCGGGGATCTGGACTATGGAGATGCGGAAGCATTGCAGCCGGGCCGTGTCTTTCCAGAAACACCGCACACGGCTGTCGAACTGCACTGTCTGACCAGCAGCGATCCGTCCGTCTCGCAGGACAAGTGCGACCTGGAAGCAGACTATGCCGCAAGGCAAATCCGGCGACTGCTGGATGAACAAATCCAGATTACAGACGGAGAGGGAACCAGGCCTGTCCGCCCCGGGGATATTGTCATTCTGATGCGTTCCTTGTCCGGTACAGCCGGCGCCTACCTGGAGGCTCTGGGCCGCTATGGAATCCCGGTCGTCTGCGACCGTGGCGGCAACCTTCTGGACGAACCGGAGATTCAAATCCTGGTGGCAATTCTTCAGATTATCGACAATCCCCATCAGGATGTGCCGCTCTTAACCGCTCTGGCCAGCCCAGTGTTCGGCTACACACCGGATCAGCTGGCTCAGCCCAGGACTCAAAACCGGAAGGACGATTATTTCAACCTGATCCGGAGCACCGGAGGCGTCTTCACTCCGTTTTTGGAGCTCCTGGCGCAGCTGAGAGAGGAAGCAGCGTGGCTGCCGCTTCCGCAGCTTCTGGACAGCGTGCTGCAAAAGACAAAGCTGATGGCTGTGTTTGCTTCCATGGAGGACGGCCTGCGAAGAGAGCGAAATCTCATGGCCTTCCGAAGCTTTGTGAATTCCTTTGAGACCGGAGGAAGCCGGGCGCTGCCCCAATTGCTGTGGCATCTGGCCGACCTGCAGGCACATAACGGGCAGCTGCCCCTGCCAAAAGCTGCGGCGGAGAACGCTGTCTCTATCATGACGGTACATAGCTCCAAAGGGCTGGAATTCCCGGTTGTGTTTCTCTGTGACCTGTCCCGGCGTTTCAATCTGAGAGATATGCAGGATTCTATTCTGGTGGACAACGATCTGGCTGTCGGCTGCAACCGGGTCGATCATGCGCAGTTTGTGCGGTATCCGACTCTGGCAAAAAAAGCGATTGCCCTGAAAAAGACCCGGGAGGCCGTTTCGGAAGAACTGCGGATTCTCTATGTTGCCATGACGCGGGCGAAGGATATGCTGGTGATGACCTACTACAGCAAATCCCTGCTTTCGGAACTGAAGAATATCAACAGTCAGCTGACGGTCCCGCTGGGCGATGATCTGTGCGCTTCGGCGAGAAGTCCGGGAAAGTGGATTCTGATGGCCGCCTTATGCCGCACGGAGGCCGGGGAGCTGCGCACGCTTGTTGATGGAAACGATGTGGGACAGGTCAGCGACTATCCGTGGAAAATTGTTTATCGGGATTTATTTCAGCAGGCCGAGGAAGCAAGCGGCAGCACGTCCGCTCCGACCAACGGGCAGGATCAGGCAAGCCCAGAAGCCGTCAGTCTCCTGGAATACGTCTATCCGCACCTGCAGGCCAGCAACCTTCCCGCAAAGCTGACGGCAACGCAGCTGAAGGGCCGCATACAGGATCAGGAAGCGGCTGAGGGTGCAGCGGAACCGATGCCTACCGGCAGCTGCCGTCTGCGGAAGCCCAGCCTCTTGCCCGGAGAACTGACCGCGGCCGAAAAGGGCACTGCAACCCACCTGTTCCTGCAGTTTGCTTCCTATGAAGCCTGCCGGTCCGAACAGTCGATTGCGGCAGAACTGCAGCGCCTCTGCGATGCGCAGTTCCTGACGCGGCAGCAGGCCGATGCAGTCCAGATTGATGAAATTGCCGCATTCTTCCGCTCGGAGCTGGGACAATGGCTGCTGGCGCAGACCGACATCCGTCGCGAATTCAAATTCTCCATTCTGGAAGACGCGGGGGACTACGATCCTGCCGGCGCCGGAGAAGCGGTGATGCTGCAGGGCGTTGTGGATTGTATCATTTTTGAAGCGGACGGTATGACAATCCTGGATTTCAAAACCGACCGCGTCTCAGAGGAGAAGCTCCCGCAGCGCGCATCCTATTACAGGCCGCAGCTGGAGTCATATGCAAAAGCGCTGGTCAGGATTTATCAAAAGCCGGTGAAACGGCGCATCTTGTATTTCTTTGCAGCAGGAAAGTCCATATCCATTTGATACAATTGACAAAAATTCCGCTTTCTGCTACACTGAATATATCAAATCTGACAGAAAGGACTGAGAGACATGCGAGAAAAAGAGCCAAGCAAAAAGACTGCGAGCTACACAAGTCCCTATTCCTTTACCGGACGGATTCCGCTCAAGCATGCCATTCCCTTGGGCCTGCAGCATGTTCTGGCGATGTTCGTGGGCAACCTGACGCCGCTGATTATCATCTGTGGGGCCTGCGGCCTCATTGCCGATGCGCCTGCGCTCTATGTGACCCTGCTGCAAAACGCGATGCTGGTGGCCGGCATTGTGACGCTGGTGCAGCTGTTCTCCATTGGCCCCATCGGCGGCCAGGTTCCCATCATTATGGGTACAAGTTCCGGCTTTCTGGGCGTCATGAAAAGCGTTGCCGCAACCATGGGAGGCGGCGTCATCGCCTACGGTGCAATTCTTGGCGCTTCCATGATCGGCGGTTTGTTTGAAGCTGTTTTGGGCTTCTTTATCAAACCTTTGCGGAAGCTGTTCCCGCCGGTGGTCACCGGAACGGTTGTGCTGGCCATCGGTCTGAGCCTGATTTCTGTCGGCGTCAATTCCTTTGCCGGCGGCAGCGGCGCAAAGGACTTTGGTTCTCTGGAGAATCTTGCTATTGGTGCTGCAGTGCTGATCGTCATTGTTGTACTGAAGCATTTTACAAAGGGCATTACCAGCACCTCCTCCATCTTGTTCGGCATCATTTTCGGATATGTTCTCTGCGCCATTCTTGGACTGATCGTTCCAAAAACTGCAGTCAATGCAGAGGGCGTGGAGTATACCAAAGCCTGGGTTTTGAACTGGAGCAAGGTAGCGGACAGCGCCTGGTTCTCGATTCCCAAGCTGATGCCGGTCAAACCAACCTTTGACTGGGGTGCAATTCTCCCCATCGGTATTATGTTCATTGTCACTGCGGTGGAAACCGTGGGCGACACGGCCGGCTGTATCGAAGGCGGCATGGGCCGGGAGGCCACGGATAAAGAGCTTTCCGGCGCCGTGATCTGCGATGGTATTGGCTCCAGCTTTGCAGCGCTGTTCGGCGTTCTTCCTAACACTTCCTTCTCCCAGAATGTCGGTCTGGTGGCAATGACCAAAGTCGTCAACCGGTTTGCACTGTCGATCGGTGCTGTGTTCCTGATTCTCTGTGGTCTCAGCCCCAAGCTGGCAGCTGTGATTTCGATTATGCCCCAGAGCGTCCTGGGAGGCGCTGCCGTCATGATGTTCTCGTCTATCGCAATCTCCGGTATCCAGCTGATTACGAAGCACGGTATTACCAGCCGCGTGATCACCATTGTTTCGGTCGCATTGGGTGTTGGCTATGGCCTTGGTGCAACCGGTGGGGCAATCTCCGGTCTGGGCAGCAGTATCAATCTGGTTTTCGGCGGCTCCGGCATTGTCCCTGCCGCAATCCTCGCAATTGTGCTGAATCTTTTGATACCGAAAAGCCACGAAGATCATGCAGCAGAGGAAGCCGCTGCACACATGGCCGAACTAAAAACACAGAAGCTGGAAGAACGGCTTAAATCTTGATCCATTTTCCTTGAATGAAAAGCGCCGCCTGTGGAGCATTCCACGGGCGGCGCAATTTGCTTTCACATATCCAGAGCAGGATTCATTGCATAGACATTCTTCTGATTGAGCCGTTCCCGCAGAAGCTGAAGGGCTTCTCCAAATCTTTGGAAATGCACCACCTCTCGCTGGCGCAGGAATTTGATGACCTCGTTCACATCCGGATCGTCACTGAGACGCAGAATGTTATCATATGTCGTCCGGGCTTTTTGTTC